>DATFFZ010000109.1:0-53696 GCA_035249845.1 Gemmatimonadaceae bacterium | reverse complement strand
TTGGCGGCTCCGCCGAAGGCGGCGACGAGCTGCTCCGCCATGCCGCCGGCGGTCGCGCCCGCGCCCAGCGGCGCGCCGCCGGCGTCGCCTGACGAGAGAGCGGCGTCCTCCGGCTCCCGCCCCGGGGTCTTGAGGTTTCGTCGGAGAATGAGGGTGCGGAAGAGGGTGAAGTAGATCGCCGCCCAGACGAGCCCCAGCGCGACGAGCCACCATCCGCGCGTGGACTTGGGGTAGAGCACCACGTAGTCGATGAGCCCGTGCGAAAACGTGGTGCTGTGGTGAATGCCGAGCTCGATCGCCACGAAGTACGCCACCGCCGCCAGCACCGCGTGAATGGCGTACAGCATGGGCGCGACGAAGAGGAAGGAGAACTCGATCGGCTCCGTGATCCCGGTGAGGAAGGACGTGAGCGCGGCCGAGATCATGATCCCGCCCACGCGCGCGCGATGCTCGGGGCGCGCCGTACGCCAGATCGCCAGTGCCGCCGCGGGGAGTCCCCACATCTTGAAGAGGTAGCCTCCCGCCAGATTTCCGGCGGTGGGATCGCCGGCGGTGAAGCGGTAGATCTCGCCGCGGATCACGTTGCCGGTGGCCGGGTCGACGTACTGCCCGACCTCGAAGAAGAAGGGGACGTTCCAGATGTGGTGCAGCCCGAAGGGGATGAGCGAGCGCTCGACCACGCCGTAGAGCGCGAAGGCGGCGGAGGGGTTTCCCGACGCGGCCCAGTGCGAGAACGCATCGATGCCACGTCCGATCGGCGGCCACACCAGGCTGAGGACGATCCCCACCAGGATGGCGGCGAACGCGGTGAGGATGGGAACCGAGCGCTTGCCGGCGAAGAACCCCAGGTACGGCGGGAGCTTCAACCTGAAGTATCGATTGAACAGGATGGCCGCCACGGCGCCGATGAGGATGCCACCGAACACGCCGGTCTCGATGCTGGGGATCCCCATGATCGTCTTCGGCTCGTAGTCGAGCAGTGGCGCCACGACGCCCATGGTGGCCAGCATCACCGCGAACCCGACCACGGCGGCGAGCGCGGCCACGCCATCGTTGGCGGTGAGTCCGAGCGCGACGCCGATGGCGAAGATGAGCGGGAGATTCCCGAACACCGCGCCCCCGGCCTGCGCCATCACGCTCGACACCACTTCGGGGAGCACCGCGAACTTCGCGCTCCCGACGCCGAGCAGGATGCCGGCGGCGGGGAGCACCGAGACCGGAAGCATGAGCGCCTTGCCGATCTTCTGTAACCAACCGAAGGCCGCACGCCACTCGCTCATCGCCACTCCCGCGAGAATGCGCCTGTCGAGACGCCGAGTGTGTGCATCATGCGTGGCGCGCCGCGACCAGAGCGCGCACCGCGGCCGCGTCGGCCGCGTCCAGTGCCTGACGAGCGCTGCCCTGGCACTCCTCCATGGAGAGCGCGCGCACCCGCGCCTTCACCGCCGGCAGCAGCGGCACGTCGACGCTCAGCTCGGTCACGCCCAGTCCGAGGAGAATCGGAACCGCGACGGGGTCGCCGGCCAGCGCGCCGCACACCCCTACCCAGCGTCCGTGCGCGCGTGCCCCCGCCACCGTGCGCTGGATGAGGCGCAGCACGGCCGGGTTGAGCGCATCCACCTGCGACGCGAGGCGGGGATTGGCGCGGTCCATGGCCAGGGTGTACTGCGTGAGGTCGTTGGTGCCGATCGAGAAGAAGTCGGCCTCGCGAGCGAACTGGTCGGCCAGGAGCGCGGCGGCGGCGGTCTCCACCATGATCCCCACCGGGATCTTCGCCACTCCGAGCGCCTCTCGCGCGCGCTCCACCATGTCGCTCGCTTCGCGCCACTCGGCCGGGGTGGCGATCATCGGGAACATCATCGCCACCCGTCCGGCGCTCGACGCTCTCAGTATCGCGCGGATCTGGGCGCGGAAGAGCGCGGGGTGGTTGAGCGTCAGGCGGATCCCGCGCTCGCCCAGGAATGGATTGGCCTCCACGCCGGAGTCGATGTAGGGGAGCGGCTTGTCGCCGCCAACGTCGAGCGTGCGGATGACGAGAATGCGCTCGGGGCCGAGCGCGCGCGCGATGGCTTCGTAACTCTTCGCCTGCTCGTCCTCGTCCGGCGCCGCGCGGCGCTCCAAGAAGAGGAACTCGGTGCGGAGGAGGCCCACGCCCTCGCCGCCCACCTCGACCACGCGCCGGGCCTCGTCCACGTCGCCGAGGTTGGCCACGACCTCCACGCGATGTCCGTCGCGGGTGACGGCGGGCTGGAGCGCGGAGGCCAGCTCCACGGCGTGACGCGCCTCGTCCGCCTTCTGGCGCCGCGCGGCCGCCGATTCCTCCGCCGCCGTGGGCGTGGGGTTGAGCGTGCCGCTGTCGCCGTCGAGCACCACCCGCGTGCCCGACGAGAGATCGAGCGCGCGCGGGTCGATGGCGGCGACCGCCGGGATCCCGAGTCCGCGGGCGAGGATGGCCACGTGTGAGGTGGCGCTTCCCATGGTGGTGCAGAAGCCGCGCACGCGCTCCCGGTCGAGGGTGGCCACGTCCGAGGGCGCCAGCTCCTCGGCGATGAGAATCGCGTCGTCAGGGATGTCGTGCGGCGTGCCCTCGTGACCGACGAGCAGGTGCAGCACGCGGCGTCCAATGTCGCGGAGGTCGGCGGCGCGGCCGGCGAGCACCGGGTTCTTGAGGGAGACGAGGCGATCGGCCTGCGCCATGTACGACTGCCGCCACGCATACGCCGCCGTCGTTCCGGCGCGGATCTCGGCTGCCGCGTGGTCGAGCAGCTCGGGGTCTTCCAGCAGCCCCTGATGGGCGGCGAAGATCGCCGCCTTGTCGGCGTCGGCGTCCGTCGTCAGGCGCTCCTGCAGCGCCTCGAGCTGCAGGTGCGCCGCCGCGATGGCCGCGTCCAGCGCGCGCCGCTCGTGATTGGGATCGGCGGCACGCTCCTCGGCCACCACGTCATCGTGCCGGAGCTGGAAGACGCGTCCGATGGCGATGCCGGAGGACGCAGGCACGCCGTGCAACAGTCCGTCGGCGGAGTGGCGCGGCGCGCGCGAGGGCGCCGGCTCCGCCACCGGCGGCGCGTGCTGCGCCTCGGCCATGTCGGAGCGGAGGAGCTCGACGATGGCGGCTACCGCGGCATCGGCATCCTCGCCGCGCCCGACGACCGTGACCGTCTCACCGCCCGCGACCTCCAGCGCCATGACGGAGACGACGCTCCGCAGGTTCGCCTCGTGGCCGCCCTTCTCCAGGCGAAGATCGGAGGTGAAGTGCCGGGCGGCGGCGGCGAGTACCGCCGCCGGCCGCGCGTGCAGCCCGGTGGGAACGCCCACGGTGACCGGATCGGAGATGACGACTCGCCCGTGCGCGGCGGCGGTGGCGCCTTCGACGCCGGGGCGGAGCACGAGACGGACGAGCGGGTCGCGTCCGGCCACCACCCTCCCACTGGCCGGCTCGAGCGACGATACGCGATCCATGTTGGCGACGAGCACGACGGAGATGAGGCTGCGCGCGGTGCGCGCCAGCTGGTCGGGCTCGAAGGCGAGGAGCGGATCGCCGGCGCGCACCTCGTCGCCCGCCTTCACGAGTGGCGTGAAGCCCGCGCCCTTCAGCATCACCGTGTCGAGCCCGACGTGAATGATGATCTCGAGCCCCCCGCAGGCGAGCGTGACGGCGTGCCCGGCGCGATGGATCTGGAGGACGAGCGCGTCGCACGGTGCGAGCACGCGATCGCTCAACGGATCTATCGCCACGCCATCGCCCGCCAGGCGCTGGGCGAAGGCGGGATCGGGCACGTCGTCCAGCGGGACGACGACGCCGGTGAGTGGCGCGAGCAGAGTGAGCGATTCGCGCGAGCGAGGAGACATCAGCGCGCCCAGCGGCGGATGGCGTGGCGAGACATGATCAGGCACGATCCCTAAGGCTGCGCCTGCCTCCACGGGTTCGCCAGTCCCGGTTGGATGCGTTTGTTCATAAACTTTCGACGACATTGGCGAGTGCGCGTTCGCATCCTGGGCGGAGGGAAAGATGCTGAGATTCTGGCGCTTCCTGGCGATACTCCTGGCCGCGCTCGGCCTCTCCTTCGGCGCGGCGCACGTGCTCGAGCTCGCGCCGAAGATGGAGTACGACCCGCGGCTCTACATGGCGGTCACCAGCACGCTGTATCGCTACTTCGGGTTGGTCGGAGGGGTTGTGCAGCTGTCGGCCATCGTCGCGGCGGCGGCACTCACGTTCAAGCTGCGTGGGCGCGAGTCGTTCGGCCCGAGCCTGCTCGGCGCTCTGGCGCTGGTGATGTCGCTGGTGCTCTGGGCGGCCCTCGTGGCTCCGGTCAACGCCGAGTGGGCGCGCGCGCTGGCGTCGGGGAGTGCGGCGGCCACCGAAGCGTACGCGACGCTGCGCGCGCGGTGGGAATACGGACACGTCGCGGCGTTCCTCGCCTGGCTGGTGGGGTTTGGTCTTCTGTTACTTGGGGTGGTACGGGATACGGCGGGGGAGTAGGGGGTAGGGGAGCGGGGAGCGCACATAACGGCGCGAGTCGGCTCTTCTCGCTGCGTTGGGGAACCCGCGGTCACGGTTCGGCATTCCGTTCGGTCAACGACACTGGACGGAGCTTTGCCGAGAATCCTTGCAACCGGCGCAATCCTCGCGCTCACACTCGTCGGGCCGGCGGCCTGCGATTGGGTTTCGCTGGCGCGACAGTCGGTGGCGTATCGCACCGTAGCCGGCGCGGAGGCGGCGAACGTCGTCGCGCACGACTCCGGCTTCGCCGCGTCGCGCGCCGACTCCGGCGTCGGCATCGGTGAGCGGTCCACCCTGCGGGGGGCAGGTCGCGCCGACGATCTCGCCGTTGACGGGCGACTGCTCTTCGTCCTCGACGCGCTTCCGCCTGGACGCTTGAGTGTCGTGTCGCTCGGCGGCGAGGGGCGGGGGGCGCGCGTGCTCGACTGGCGAGAGGTCGCGGTCGGACCCTTCTCCGGCGTCGCGGCGGCGAATGGAGTGGTGGTCGTGTCGGGCGGCACATCGCGGCTCACCGCGTGGCGCTACGACAGCGCCGGCTTGCTGGCGGGCCCGTACGCCACGGCGGACCTGGGGCGCGGCCAACCGGACGTCCTGCTCTCTCGAGACGGCACCGTGGCCTACGTCTCCACTCACTACTGGGGCCCCCGCTTCGGTCTCGACATCGTCGCCACCGCGCCGGACGCGCGGGGGGTGCTTCCATTGTTAGGCAGCCTGCCGCTCGAGGGCGCGGGGTTCACCGACGGCGGCGCCAAGCCGGCGAGCTTTCCCATCGAGTGCGCGCTGCTGGACGACGGGACGGTGCTGGTGGCACACCGGCGCGGGGTGGCGGTGGTGGATGTCCGCGATCCCCGCATGCCACGGCTGGTCGACGTCGTCGATGTGGGCGGGCCAGCGGTGAACGTCGATGCGCTCGGCGGTACGGCCGCGGTGTCGGTTGCCGGTCGGCGGCCGGCGATCGTGCTCCTCGACTTCACCCGTGGGGCCTCACCGGGGCGGAAGGGGATCGCGCTTCCTCCGGGAACCCTTCCGCTCGGAGTCGCGTTATCGCGCGAACAGGTAGCGGTCGCAGCGAGAGGCAGAGGTGTGCTGATATTCCCCCGATAGTACCTACGAGACCAGGAGAGAGAACAATGTTTGGAGCTTCACTGTCGCGGCTGTCGGCGCTGGTCGCGATCACGGTTGCAGTGTTGGCGTGTAACAATGCGGAGTCGAACGAAATGGCGAGCACCACCGACACGGCCGACGCGATGGGCGGCGACGCGATGGGCGGGGACGCGATGGCTGCGACCGACGCGATGGGCGCCACCGGCGCAACGGGCACCGTCGAGTACACGGTCGTGGTGAAGAGCCGCTGGACGCGGGGCAACCATCCCTTCGAGTATCCGAGCGCCGGCGCGCTCACGGGCCCGCACTTCTCCGGTGTGATCGGAGTCGCGCACGATTCGTCCTACGCGATCTTCCGGGAGGGGACCCCTCCCACGCCCGGACTGGAGAATCTGTCGGAGACCGGCAGGCACGCGCCGCTCGACGCCGAGATTCGCGCCGCCACGCAAAGGGGCGCCGCCGCAACGCTGTTCGAGACCGGCCCGCTTCGCGACTTCGGCGACTCGCTGGTGACCACCGTACGCGTCGATGAGCGTCACCCGCTGGTGTCGCTGGTGGCGATGGTGGCGCCGAGCCCCGACTGGTTCACCGGCGCCTCGAGCGTGAACCTGGTGGAGAATGGCCAGTGGGTGACGTCGCGTACCCTGGAGCTGAACGCCTACGACTCGGGCGGCGATGAGGGCACGACGTACAAGGCGCCCGACCGGGACACGAATCCGAAGAAGCCCACCAGCGTCGCCGACACCCGGCACTTCCGCGTGAACGGAGCGCTGGTTCCCGTGGCGACGGCGGAATTCGTGCGAAACAGGTAAGGCGGGACAGCGCGGGGAGCGGGAAGGGGGAGCGGCAAGCGGGAAGCGCCGGGACACACGAAGACTACCATCTCCGCCGGCGCTTTCCGCTCCCCCCTTCCCGCTTCCCGCTCCCGTCCGCGACTACAAATTCCTACCATGCCCCAGTCACGCTTCTCCACCTCCATCGACATCGCCGCGCGGCCCGACCGCGTGTGGTCCGTGATGCGCGACGTGGAGCGGTGGAGCGAGTGGACCCCGAGCGTCACCAGCATCGAGCTGCTCGACGGTGCCCTTACGGTCGGCGCTCGGGCGCGTGTCAGACAGCCGAGGCTTCCGGTCGCGCTCTGGGAGGTGACCGACATCCAAGAGGGGAGGGAGTTTACCTGGGTGAGCCGCGCGCGGGGGATTCTGGTGCTGGCGCGGCATGGCGTGGCGCCGGTCGCTGGAGGCACGCGCGCCACGCTGTCCATCGAGTATTCGGGCGCGCTCGGGCCGCTGCTGGCGCGCCTCACGCGTGCCATCAACGACCAGTACCTCGCGCTGGAGGCGGAGGGGCTCAAGGCGCGGAGCGAGGGGTCGGGCTAGACCCAGCGGCGGCTCGAGCCGATCGTCGAAGCTCGCGTCGGCGCCATACGCGCTCGGCCGCGGCGCTCCACATTAGTTAGGCACCGCCGCCGTTCGCGGGCTCGTTGCCGACGCGGCCCCTCCGGGGCAGATTCTCGCACCCCCGTCACGGAGCCAAGATGCGCGCCACTCTCGCGCTCGGTACGACACTCAGCGTCCTCGCCGCCAGTCCCCTCGCGGCGCAGGACACCGTCCGCTTCACCCCCACCGTCGCGCAGCCGACCTTCGCGGTGCGCACGCCCGTGCTCCGCGTCAAGCCCAAGACGGTGCTCATCTCGAAGACGAACTTCGGAGCGTATTACACGGAGCAGGGCGGCGATTTTCCGGGGGAGGTGGGACCCATCTACGTCGAGGGGGCGACGCCTAACGACATCCTGGTGGTGAGGGTCCGACGCGTGCGACCGAATCACGACCTCGCCGCCGCGCAGATCTACCCCGACTTCGGCGGGCTGGCCACCGAGGATCGGGTGAGGCTCCTCAACGAGCCGATTCCGCCGCGCCGCTACGTCTGGCGGCTCGACCGCCAGCGGAACACCGCCACCACCGAGCTGCCGGACAGCCGGATGAAGCGCATCACCATCGACCTCCGCCCGATGCTCGGCCGCGTGGCGGTGGCGCCGCGGGGCGAAGAAGCGTTCAATGGCATCTGGCCGGGCGACTTCGGCGGGAACATGGATGCGCCCGAGGTGCGCGAAGGGACCACCGTGTATCTGCCCATCTTTCACGAGGGCGCCTACTTCTACTTCGGCGACGGACACGCGCGCCAGGGTCACGGTGAGGTGGCCGGCACGGGCCTGGAGACGTCGATGGACGTCGTGCTCGAGCTCGACCTCATCAAGGGCAAGACGATCGACTGGCCGCGTCTCGAAGATGCCGACTACATCATGGTCGTCGGCTCGGCGAGGCCCCTCATGGACGCCTTCCGCATTGCGCACGTCGAGCTCATCGAGTGGATGGTGGACGAATACGGCTTCGGGAAGTGGGACGCCTACGCGCTCCTGGGCCAGGTCGGCGAGAGCACGATCGCCAACGTGGTCGATCCGCTGTACTCCGTGGTGGCGAAATATCCGAAGAGGTTTCTCGGGAGCGGGAATCGGGATTAGTGAATCGGGGATCGCCGGCACACCCGATGACTGCCGAATCCGCCTTCTAATCTCCGATCCCCATGCCCGATGCCCGGTACGTCATCGGCGCCACTCCGAACTCCGCGCGGAAGGCGCGATTGAAGTTCGACACGTCGGAGAATCCCGCATCGAGCGCGACGTCGATCACGCGGCGTCTGCTGGTAGTCAGGCGCCGGGCGGCCTCGCGGAGACGGGCGCGCAAGAGGAACTGATGCGGCGTGACGCCGGTCAGGCGCTCGAAGGTCCGAAGGAAGTGATACGGGCTGAGCTGGGCCTCACGGGCCAGCTCGGCCAGCGCGTGGCGGGCCCCGGGATGCCGTTCGATTCGACGCACGGCGTCGGTCACCCGCGCCACCACGTGGCGCGGAGGCGAGCGCCCGGGCGGCGTGAGCCCCACCGCCAGCTTGAGCGCGCGGGCGCCGAGCACGAGCCCGAGCTCTTCCCAGGCGAGAGCGGATGCGCCCTCCAATCCCGACCAGCAGCGCGCCACCAGCGGAGCGAGCTCGCGCAGTGGCGGCATCCGCGCCACGCGGAAGCGAGCGGTACGCGGCGTCGCGCCGGCGTCTCGCGCCAGCTCCTCGAACATCTCCGCCGTGTAGTGGAAGGCCACGCAGCGATCGCCGCTGCCGTGCTCGTGTCCGCACTCGTAGCACTCCCCGGCGTTTCCGAGGAGCAGCGAGCCCGGCGTGAGCAGATGCTCGCCCGCCGCAGACCGATACTGAAAGGTGCCCGACGCGACCACCGAGATGGAGACGTCGGGATGCTGCTCCTCGAAGGGGCGATCGCGCGGGCCCGACGTGCAGAGCACGTCCTCCACGTACCACCCCTCGCCTCCGGCGAGAATCCGGGCGGCGATCGTGCCGGAGGGCGCAATTTTTCCCAAGACGGGGGCGTGGCGTGCGGCTATCATCGCGTCAACACTTTCGGAGTACTCAAAGATGAGCACGACCACGACCGAACCGGTAGCCCGCAGCGCGCGCGACGCCGGGCTCCTGTCACGGATTCTGGACGAGGGATACGGTGAGGGGGCCTGGCACGGGGCCGACCTCAGGCAGGCGATCGACGACGTCACCTCGGAAGCGGCGTTCTGGCGCCCCGCCCCCGGTCGGCACAACATCGCCGAGGTTACTCTGCACCACGCATTCTACGTCAGATCGGTGCTCGCACGGCTGAGCGGCAGCGCACCGGAGCCCTTCCTCTTGGAGGGCGAGGATTGGTTCGAGCTGGAAGGAAAAGGGAAGGGCAAGGTCAAGGCGACGTGGCCGGCCGTCCGCGACACGCTGACCACGGAGCAGCAGCGACTGGCGCGATTCGTGAGCGAGCTGGACAGCTCTCGTGCACGCTCCGCGCTGACGCCCGCCGAGCGACTCGACGTGATTCTGGGAATCACCTGCCACGCGATCTATCACGCGGGACAGATTCAGCTGCTCAAGCGGCTCCGCGGCGACTGACCCGTTAGCCGTCTCCGCGCAGAACCATCATGGGGTCAGCCCTGGTGGCGCGCCGCGCGGGGACGGCGCTGGCCATCGCCGCCACGACGGTCATGAGACCGGCGATGGCGGCGAACGTCGCGGGATCGTGAGCGCTCACCTCGAACAGCAGCGACGACAGGAATCGAGTGAGCGCCAGCGCGCCGGCCACGCCGATCGCCACGCCAGCCAGCGTGAGCGCGAGCGTCCGTCCGACCACCCCAGCCACCAGCGCCCGACTGGGTGCGCCGAGGGCGACGCGGATGCCCAGCTCGTGCCTGCGTTGCCTCACCAGGTACGACATCACGCCATAGACCCCAATCGCGGCGAGGAGCAGCGCCACGCCGGCGAACGCGGCGAACAGGACGAGCGCGAAACGTCGTGCCGACGTCGCATCGCCCATCAGCTCGGAGTGCGGGACGAGGCTCGGCGGCGCCAGGCGCGAGTCCATGGAGGCCACCATCTCGCGCAGCGCGGCGGCCAGCGCGGCCGGCTCGCCGCCGCGCATCACCAGGGTCATGGCCTGCTGTGGGCGCGCCAGCGACGAGAAATACATCATCGGTCGCGTCTCCGATGCATCGAGGCTGTGATAGCGCGCGTCGGCCACCAGGCCGACGACGGTGTGGATGTCGCCGCCCACGAGGTCGCCGAAGCGGATCCGGGCGCCGATCGGGTCCTCGCCAGGCCAATAGCGACGCGCGGCGCTCTCGCTGATGAGCACCACCGGAGGCGCGCCGGCACGATCCTGGTCGGTGAAGTCTCGCCCGCGCACCAGGCGTATCTCGAGCGTCCGGAGGTAGCCGGGAGAGATCACGCGGTAGTCGGTGTCGGGCGCCAGGTCGCGCGACTCAGGGGGCCGATCGGTGCGAGCGAAGACGTTCCCGCTGTTGGGCCCGGCGAATGGCGCGCTGCTCACCATGGCGGCCGCCCGCACTCCGGGCAGACGCCGTGCGCGCTCCAGAAGCATCTCGTAGAAGCGGCCGCTCTGCTCCGCGTCGGGATACGCGCTCTCGGGCACCTGAAGCCGCACGACCGACAGGCCGCGGGGCTCGAACCCCACGTCCATCGACTGGAGTCGGGCGACGCTGCGCATGAGCAGGCCGGCGCCGATGAGGAGGACGATCGAGAGCGAGACCTCGCCGATCACCAGCGCCGAGCGAACACCGTGGCCGGCGACGCCGCGCGACACGCCGCGTCCGCCGTCCTTGAGCGTGTCGCCGATGTCGGTGCGCGAGGCTCGGAGCGCCGGCACGAGCCCGAAGAGGATGCCGCTGCCTAACGCGAGCAGCGCCGTGAACGCCAGCACCGGTCCGTCGAGCCGGACGTCCTCCAGCCGCGGGACCGTCCCGGCGCCGAGCTGGTGGAGGAGCGCGACGCCACCGTAGGCGAACGCCAGCCCGCCCAGGCCGGCGAGCAGCGCCAGCACCGTGCTCTCGGTGAGCAGCTGCCGCACCACGCGCCAACGGGAGGCGCCGAGCGCGACCCGGAGGGCGATCTCGCGGCCGCGCGCGGCGGCGCGGGCGAGCTGGAGATTGGCGGCGTTGGAGCAGGCGATGAGGAGCACGAAGAGGACGACGCCGCCGAGGAGCACCACCGCGCGTTGGAATTGCGCGCCGACCATCATGGTGGGCACCGACATCATGTTCACCGACCAGTTGGCGTTGGTGGCCGGGCGGTCGGCGGCGAGGCTGGCGGCCACGGCATCCATGCGGGCGCGCGCTTGCTCGAGCGACACACCGGAACGGATTCGCGCCAGCACGCGGAGGTAACGCTTGGCGTGATCGTCTGACGCTGCGGCGAGGGAGAGTGGCGTCCAGATGCGCGCGGGCGTGCCCGGGATGGAGAAGCGCGGCGGCATGACGCCGACCACCATCCACTGGATGCCGTCGAGCAGCACGTACCTGCCCACCACCGACGGATCGGAGCCGAAGCGAGTGCTCCACAGGTCGTGACTCATCACCAGCGCCGGCGGTGCGCCGGGGCGCGCATCCTCCTCCACCAGCGCGCGACCGGCCAGGGCCTGCGTGCCGAGCAGCGGGAAGATCGAGGGCGTGACCGCCGCCGCTTCCACGCCCTCGCGCTCGATGCCGCCGCCGAGCGTGGCATCGCGTTGGCGCTCGAACGCCGCCATTCCGGAGAAGACGCCGCTCGTCCGCCGCCACACGGCGTAGTCCGCGGGAGAGACGGAGAAGAACTCGAGCCCGCGTGAGGCGTTCTTGGTCCAGAGCCTGACGAGTGCGTCGGCGTCGTGGAAGGGCAGGGGACGGAGCAGCACGCCGTAGGCGACGCTGAACACCGCCGTGTTGGTGCCGATCCCGATCGCCATCGTGAGCGCGATCACGGCGGCGAATCCGGGGTTGCGGGCGATGGTGCGAAGCGCGAAGCGGAGGTCCTGCGCCAGGGCGTCGAGGCGGTCGGCGCGCCGGTGCCGCGAGAGCCGCTCGCGTCCCAGCTCCTGGCACTCCTCGCGGATCTCCGCCAGGTCGCCGAAACGCTTCAGCGTCGCCTCCCGCGCTTCTCGTTCGCTCCATCCGGATCGCACGAGCTCGTCGATGCGCATCTCGATGTGGAATGCCAGCTCGTCGTCCACGTCGCGGGCGGGGTCGGCGCCCCAGAAGCGCTGATAGCGACGCAGGAATTGTTTGGGGCGCATGGCCGTGCTCAGGCCGGCTGCCTGGTGGCGTTCACGACCTTGCTGATGGCGGCCGCGTACTGGGCCCAGCTCTCGCTCTCGGCGCGGAGGGCGCGGCGTCCATCGGGGGTGAGGGCGTAGAACTTCGCCTGCCGGTTGTTCTCCGACACGCCCCAGCTCGGCGCGATGAGACCCTTGTTCTCCAGACGGTGGAGGGCGGGATAGAGCGACCCCTCCTCGACGCTGAGCGCGTCGTCGGTGACATCCTGGATCCACCTGGCGATGGCGTAGCCGTGCATGGGACCCCAGGAGAGGGTCTTGAGGATGAGGAGCTCGATGGCGCCTCGCTTGAATGGCAGCTCGGCCGGCACGGTGGCCTTCCCCTTGATTTGACAGGGGAGAGGATAATGCCCCTTCCCTAGATCTGCAAGGGGTATGGGCGGGTCCAGGGGGCGTCTCGGGCGGCGGGGTCTGGCCTGAGCGGCCGGAAAAGCGCATCATGTGTGCGCTGGCCAACCTCGAATGCACCCCACGCACCTCGAGCGTCGGAGATCCGTCCATGCAGTCGTCGTGCGCTGAACCGGTGCGCCGTCGCGCACATTCGGTGGCGTTGCTCATCGCCGCGGTTTGGTGTGAAGCACTGGCGGGGACGCCCGCCCTGGCGCAGCACCACACCCACGAGACGCCGACACCACCGCCCACGGCCACCGCCCCGATCGTCAGACCGGGCCCGGCCGTCCTCGTCAACGTCTCTCGCGCGCCCAACACGGTCGAGGTCTCGCTCACCGCCTCACCCGCGCGCCTCACGATCGCCCCGCATACGTTGACCGACGCGTACGCCTACAACGGGCGCGTGCCGGGTCCGACGCTGGACGTGCGGGAGGGCGATCGCGTGATCGTGCACTTCAAGAACGACCTGCCGGTGCCGACCACCGTGCACTGGCACGGCATTCACTTGCCGATCACCTCCGATGGCAGTCCGATGCATCCGGTGCCGCCGGGCGGGCGGCGCGACTACGTCTTCACCGTGCGGCCGGGGAGCGCGGGCACGTACTGGTACCATCCGCATCCGCATCACAGCACCGGCTACCAGGTAGGCAAGGGACTCTACGGCGCGATGATCGTGCGCGCGGCGGACGATCCGCTGGCGCGCCTTCCCGAGCGCCTGATCGTGCTCTCCGACAATCGCGTGCGCGCCGACGGCGCGCTGGACATGCCCGAGCCGCACACGATTCCGGGGCGCGTCGATCGAGAGAATGGCCGGGAGGGGAGCCTTCTTCTGGTGAACGGGCAGGTGATGCCGACGCTCACCATTCGAAGCGGCGAGGTGCAGCGCTGGCGCGTGATCAACACGTCGGCGGCGCGCGTCTATCGCCTGGCGCTGGCCGGGCACACGATGCTGCACGTGGGGAGCGACGGCGGGCTGTTCGAGAAGCCGGTGGAGGTGAAGGAGATTCTGCTGGCGAGCGCCGAGCGTGTGGAGCTGCTGGTGCGCGGGACGGGGGCGCCCGGCGAGACGTTCACGCTCCAGACGCTGCCGTACGATCGCTACATCCCGCAGACCAGGCCGAGCGACTGGAATGGCGCGCGCGATCTGCTCACGCTCAAGTACACGGCGGAGCGGCCGATGGCGCCGCCGTCGATCCCGGCGACGCTGCGCCCGATCCCGCCGCTCGACCCTGCCCGCGCCACGGCGACCCGGCTCATGGTGCTCACCCAGGGGCTCATCAACGGCGTCACCATGGACACGGCCCGGGTGGACGTGAGCACGTCGGTGGGCGCGACGGAGATCTGGGAGGTGGAGAACCTGGTGGGGATGGACCACCCGTTCCATCTCCACGGCTTCCAGTTTCAGGTGCTCGATCGCGACGGGGTGCCGGAGCCGTTCCGTTCCTGGAAGGATGTGGTGAACGTGCCGAAGCACTCGACGGCGCGCTTCATCGTGCGGTACGACGATTATCCGGGGAAGTGGATGTTCCACTGTCACATCCTGGATCACGAGGATCACGGGATGATGGGCATTCTCGAAGTCAAATGAGGTAATGGCACATGCGTTACGGGATGAACGTTTCTCGCAGGACGATTCGCGTTGCGGCGTCGCTTCTTTCGCTCCTGGTCGTCATCGCCCTGGTCGTCGCGGCGAAGCCCGCCGGGAACGAGCGCGATGCGGTGGACGAGCAGGTGCTGCGCGGCCGGCTGCTGGTGCTCAACCATGGCTGCGCCGATTGCCACGGCGGCGGCCCCAACCCCGCGGCTCCCGGCTTTCTCACGGGGAGCAGAGACACCTCGACCGAGTTCGTCATGGGCCCCTTCCGGACGCGTCCACGGAACCTGACGCCCGACAACACCACCGGGATCGGGCGCTTCAGCGAGCGGCAGATCTTCAACGCGCTGCGCTTCGGCCTGCGCCCCGGCGAGACGCCCGACGTGGAGATCACCTCCAATACGCCCGGACAGGGGAACTTCCCGCAGCATCCGAAGTACCTGGCGCCCCCGATGCCGTGGCCGGCGTTCCGGCACATGCCCGACGACGAGATCAAGGCGATCGCGGCCTACCTGAAGCGCGGCGTGAAGCCGGTGAACCATCGGGTGAAGGACAGCGATGGTCCGCCCGACTTCTGGGCCAGCGCCTACACGGAGGAGAAGATCGGCTCCTACCCGGCCAAGCCGTTCCCGACGGCGAACGAGCAGCAGCCGACACCGTAGTCGTCACGCAGCCTCGCTGATCCTCACTCGCATCAGGAGGAATCGTGCGCCAGAGACTCCGACGATTCTCCATCCATCAGACCGCGCTCACCGTGGCGGCGCTGTATTTCCTGCTCTCCCTCATCATCGTCCCCTTCGTGTACTTCGCGTCGCGCATGAGCGCGACGCCGGGATTCTCGGGCGTGCTCGCGATCTTCATCCCGGTGCTGTACGCCGTATTCGGCTACGTTTTCACGGCCATCGCCTGCTGGATCTACAACCTCATCGCCGGCTGGTCGGGCGGCATCGAGGTCGAGCTCGAGCCGGTGGGCGCGCCGACCATGGGTGCCTGACGAGTCGCATCGGTCGCGCGCCGGCGTCCAACGGAACGACAATTGCTCCCTCGTTGAGCGACCGATCGCCGGCCGGCGATCGGTGCATCTCATCACGCGGGAGGATTCATGGCGGCGCGAAAGTCGGGACGGAAGTCCGGTCGCCGGAAGTATGGGCGCGCGGCGTCGAAGCGCGTCGCGAGTGCCATGCGACGCCGCAAGCGGGGCACGCTGAAGAGCGGCAAGGGCGGGCGCGGCGGCACGGTGAAGAGTCGCAAGCAAGCGATCGCCATCGGGCTGTCCGAAGCGCGGAAGAAAGGCGCCAAGGTTCCCCGCAAGCGGTCATCCAGAAAGAGATCGTCGTCGAGGAAGGCGAGCTGAGCGGCGTGCCAGCCGTACGGGCGTAGAAGGGGTGTATTGGCGGGCCTGAAACCGACGAGGCATTCGGCATTAGGCATTCGGCATTCGGGGTCTCGGCGCAGAGATTCCGTCGCGGGAGCCCGAATGCCCAATGCCGAATGCCGAATGCGGCCGTTGCAGTTGCTGTTGTCCTCCCTCCTCCCTCCTCCCTCCCGTTGATCGATGAAACTGCGCCCCGTCCGATCGCGCCGTGATATCCTCCTCGACGATGATTCCGCGCGCGCGCGGAGCTCCAGAAAGTCGGAGCAGGCGCTCGAGCGGGCGATGGAGAAGCAGGTGGAGCGGATCTCCGACCTGCAGCGCGTCTTCTACGCCGACGAGCGCTACGCGCTCCTGATCGTGCTCCAGGGACGCGACGCGTCAGGAAAGGACGGGACGATTCGGAAGGTGTTCAGCGCGGTGAATCCGCAGGGGTGCAGCGTGTCGAGCTTCAAGCGCCCCACCGACCTCGAGCTCCACCACGACTATCTCTGGCGCGTGCACCGCCAGGTTCCGGCGCGCGGTATGATCGGCATCTTCAACCGCTCCCACTACGAGGACGTCATCGTCCCGGTGGTGGCCGGAGCGCTCCCGAAGAAGACCATCCGGCGGCGCTACGCGCAGATCAACGACTTCGAGCGCATGCTCACCGAGAACGCGGTGGTCATCCTCAAGTTCTTTCTCCACATCTCGCGCGACGAGCAGCTGGAGCGCCTGCGCGAGCGCCTCGAGAATCCCGCCAAGAACTGGAAATTCAATCCCGGCGACCTGGAGGATCGAAAGAACTGGAGCCGGTTCACCGCCGCCTACGACGCGATGCTCGAGCAGACGAGCACCGACCACGCGCCCTGGTACATCGTCCCCGCCGACGACAACGACAGCCGCAACTACCTCGTCGCGCGAACGATCGCCGACACGCTGGAAGGGCTGGAGCTGCGCTATCCGAAGATGGATCCGGCCATGAGGAAAGTGCCGATGAGCTAGAGGAGGGAGCAGGGGGGAAGTAGGGCCTGCAACGGCGGCATTCGACATTCGGCATCCGGGTCGTCTGGCCAGATCCCTGCCCCGAGACCCGAATGCCGAAATGCCGAATGCCGCGCTGTTCGCTGTTTCCTCTCGCGGTCAGATCCGATTCATCTCCTCGCCCATCTTCCGGCGCGCCGAGCGATCGGAGTGGCCCGTCACACGATCCCAGGCATCGCGCACGGCGGCTTTCATCTCCTGCCACGCCGAGCGTGACTTGCCGCGCGCCTTCTCCCATCCGCGCTCGAGATCCGGCTCCACCTCGTCCCACGTGCGACCGGAATACCGGCCGGCCGACTCCCAGCCGTACCGATAGGCCGGCTGGTAGTAATCGTAATTCCGATCGGCGGTGAAATAGGGGCGTGAGCTCACGCTCTCGCGCCAGTAGCGGTCCTCATCCTCCCACGTCGGGATTCTGCTGTCCGCCTCGCCCATCTTTCTCGTGATCTCGTCTGCCATTGCGTCCTCCTTCAAGGTACGAATTCGAGCCAGTGCGTTGGTCGCAAGGCGCGTACCCGCTGCGGCGCGGAGGCGCGTCGAATATCCTTCTCGAATGACGAGTGCTCGCCCCGAAGTCTGGCTGCGCGGTCCGGTAGCGGACATTCCACCGATGCTGCAGCCGGTTGCCCACGGTCTCCTGCAGTGCCGCGAGGAAGTGCGTGAGACGCTGATGACGCTCGGTGACCACGCGCTCCGTGTGGCGCCTGGAGGCGCGGCCACCGCGGAGTACCACGTTCGTCACGCCATCGGCAGTCTCGATCGTCTCTTCACCTACGCACGCGGCGAGCAGCTCACGGCGGCGCAGCTGGCCTCGCTGAAGGCCGAGTACACGGCCACGAGCTCGACGGCGGCCGACCTGATCGCCGCCTTCGACACGGCCGTGGAGCGCGCGCTTGCCCAGCTCCGCCTCACGCGCGAGGCGGCGCTGCTCGAGCCGCGCGAGGTCGGCCGCGCCCGACTGCCATCCACGGTCATCGGGCTCCTCTTCCACGCCGCCGAGCACACCCAGCGACACACCGGTCAGCTGGCGACCACGGCCAGAGTCGTCAGGCAGCATGAGTGACGTCGCCGACGTCTTTCGTCGCCTGACGATGGGCGTCTACGTCGTCGGCGTCGCGCACCGAGAGCAGCGCGACGCCTTCACCGCCGCCTGGCTGACGCAAGTCTCCTTCGATCCCTTGCTCCTGGCGCTGAGCATCAATACCGCCAACGCGTCGTACGCGCTGCTGCGCGCCGGCGGCCGTTTCGCCATCAGCGTGCTGGCGCGGGGGCAGCTCGACCTGGCCAGGCACTTCGGGACCACGTCGGGGCGCGAGCGCGACAAGCTGGCCGGCGTCCGCTGGCACGCCGGCTATGGCGGGGCGCCGATTCTCGACGACGCGCTCGCCTACCTCGAGTGCGAGCGCGTGAGCGGCGTTCCGGCGGGCGACCACGAGCTGGTGCTGGCCCGCGTAGTCGGCGCACGCGTGCTCAGCCCCGACGCCGCGCCGCTCGCGTACGCCGATACCGGCGACATGGATGGCAGCCGCTCCCTCTATCCCGAGAAGCTGTGAGATGACGACTGGCCGTCTGGCCGCGATCTGGATCAAGCGCGCGCACCGTGGACCGATGGACGCCGTCGCCCACGCCGACCTGATCGCCGGGAAGGGGATCGCCGGCAACGTCGACCGCAGCCGCCGCCGGCAGGTGACCCTCATCGAGCGCGAGGCCTGGGAGCGCTTCATGTCCGACCTCCGCGCCGATCTCGACCCCGCGGCGCGCCGCGCCAATCTGCTCCTCGAAGGAGTGACGCTGGCGCATACGCGCGATCGCATCCTCCGCATCGGCTCGGCGCGCCTCCTCATCGCCGGCGAGACGACGCCCTGCGAGCGAATGGAGGAGGCGCTCCCCGGACTTCAGGCCGCCATGAAGCCGGATTGGGGAGGCGGCGCGTTCGCGCAAGTCCTCGACGGCGGCCCCATCCGCGTCGGCGACCCGGTCATGTGGGAAAAAGCTCGGGAATAGCGAAGAGTGATGTGGGAATCGGGAATCGAAGGCACACCCGATGACTTCCGAATCCGCCGTTCCGATTCCCGATTCCCGATTCCCGATTCCCGATTCCCGAGCTTTCACTCGTACGACAGCGCCTTCGCCGTCGGCACTCGCATCGCCCGATACGCGGGCCAGAGACAGGCGACCAGCGACACCGCCACCACCACCACCAGCCACCGCATCACCCCGCCAACATCGGGGACCAGTATCACCGGCACGCGGATCATGATCCGTCCGAACGCTTCGCCGAGGAACACGCTCATCGGCACGGAGAGCGGCAGCGCCAGAAGCCAGCTGCAGAGCGCGATCACCAGCCCTTCCACCTGGACCATGGTCAGGATCGAGCCGTGCCGCGCGCCGATCGCGCGAAGGACGCCGATCTCGCGCGTGCGCTCCAGCACCGAGAGACTCATCGTGGAGGCCAGGCCGAGCCCGCCGACGAGGATCATGAGCTGCCCCATGACGCCAAGGAAGGAGGCGACCATCAGGAGATGGTCCTCCACCACCTTGCGACTGTCCGACATGAGTTGCGTGGACTGCACGTCGAAGCCGCCTCGGTTCAGCTCGGCGCGGAGTCGCTGGGTGAGATCGAGCTGCGAGGATGCGCCGCGCAACTCGGCGCGCACCACGGCGCGATCGGCGTTGCCGCCGGCAACCATGGATGCGATGGAGGAGCGCGGCGCGTAGGCGGCCGGCGATGGGCCCGTCTCCACCACTCCAACCACCGTCCACGTCGTGGGGCGGCCGGCGATGACGAGCGTGGCCGTCGCGCCCGGCGCGAGACGCGGCTCGTCCTCCACCAGCCGGCGGTTGACCACCAGGGCGTTCTCATCGCCGGCGCGGAGCCAGCGCCCGCCCTGCACGCCAGGCGACAGCATCTCCGACTCCGGAGGCGGGGCGCTCACCGGGAAGGCATTCCCGGTCAAACCATCCTCGTGCGAGACGGAGGCGCGGGCGGCGCTCCACGCCTCCACACGCGCCACGCCGGCCACTGCCGCGATCGCGCGCTCCAGCGTGTCGGCGGGCCAGGGCCGCGCGAAGCGAAGCAGGAGGTCGTAGCGCTGCGTGTCGAAGAGCAGATCCACCGAGCCGCGGATCGCCGCGCGCAGGTTGATGGCGCCGAGATACACCGCACCGCCGGCCGCCAGCGTGATCAGGGTGAGCGCCATCCGCTGTCTTCGCCGAAAGGCGTTTCTGAGCGACAGCAGGAGAGGACGACCGACTCCGCTCACCCTCCCCAGCAGCCGGCCTCTCCCATGATTGTCTCGATCCACGATGCCGATGTCGCGCAGCGCGGCGCCCACGGAGATGCCGCAGCCGCGCACCACCGGGATGGCGGCCGCGGCCACGGGAAGGACCAGTCCGACGACGATCTGCAGCGCGATCGTCCCACGCGGGATCTCGAACCCTTCGGTGCTGAAGTTGAGCAACCGTGTCGTGAAGTCGGCGTAGGCGCGACCGATCACCGCGGCTAGCGGGATGGCGATCAGCGTCGCCATCGCGCCGAGCACCAGCGCCAGCGCCAGGTACATGGCGGCGATCTGGCGCCGGTCGGCGCCGATCGCTTTCATGACGCCGATCTCGCGAACCTGTCCGGCGAGCATCGCCGAGATGAGGTTGACGACCAGCATGCAGCTGAGGACCAGCGCGAGGATGCCGAACGCGCCCTGGGTGTAGAGCAGGGAGTCGATCTGCCCCGCGTGCACGTGTCGCCCCGGCACCGGCACGTCCACGCTCAGCACGCGATGCCCGCCGCGCTCGGCGAGACGCTTCACGTCGATCGCCACCCGCCTGATCTCGTCGCGGTCGAGCGTGCCGCGGACCGCGATGACGAGCTCGTCGAGCTTCGTCGGCGCCCCGAGCAGCTCCAGGGTGGCCGGCGTGACGAAGCCATAGACGACGTTCTCCATCCAGCCCGGCGCGAGGCCGACGTCGCGCGCGATCCCGGTCACGGGCAAGAGCCGCGCGTCTTCCTCGGGAAGCCGCAGCTCGATGGAATCGCCGATCCCGAGTCCGGCGAACTCCACCGAGGAGTGCTCCAGGACGACGTGGCCGTCGTCAGGCGGCCAGGTGCCGTCCTCGGACTTGATGATGCCGATGCGCATGGCGGTGAAGTCGTCGAGCGCGAAGAGCATGGCGCTTCGCCAGCCGCTGCTGGTGCGCGCGCTTCCGATCACGGTGCGACGCGCCTGGGCCGCGCGGATGTCGGGCATCGCGCGCACGCGCTCCAGGAGCCGGGCGTCGATGGCATCCAACCGGAGCGTGGCCGACGCCGGATTGCTGGCCAGATACTCCTGGCGCGTCACCCGCCGCACGAGCGACCAGGTGTCGAGCACCGAGCCGGCGCCGATGAGGCCCATGGCGATGGCCAGCACCACCAGCACCGTGCGCGACGCGTGCAGGCGAAGGTCGCGGGCCACCTTCCTCCAGCGAGGGCTAAGCATGCGCCTGCGCATCGTCGCGCACGATCCGACCGTCGGCCAGCGTGACCGTGCGCGATGCGTGGCGGCTGGCATGCGCCTCGTGCGTCACCATCACGATGGTCTGCCCCTCTCCGACCAGCTCGGCGAAGAGCTCCAGCATCGCGTCCGAGGTGCGTGAGTCGAGATTCCCGGTGGGCTCGTCCGCCAGCAGCACCGTGGGCGCGTTGGCCAGCGCGCGCGCGACCGCGACTCGCTGCTGCTGCCCGCCGGAGAGCGTGGCCGGAAGCTTGTCCGCCTGGTCGGCCACGCCAAGTCGCTCCAGGAGCGCCAGCGCGCGAGCGCGGCGCTCACGCGGCGCCCACGTACCGCAGAAGTCCATCGGCAGCATCACGTTCTCGGCGGCGGTGAGCGTGGGGAGGAGCTGGAAGAACTGAAAGACGATTCCCACCGAGCGGCCGCGCCATGGCGACATCGCCCGCTCGCTGAGCGCGTGCACGGCGGTGCCGTCCACCATTACCTCGCCGGCGGTGGGTCGATCGATGCCGGCGAGCAGCCCCAGAAGCGTGGATTTCCCGCTCCCCGACTGCCCCACCACGATCACGAATTCGCCGCGGGCGATGGAGAGAGAGACGTCCGTGAGCGCGGTGAACGAGCCCGCGGCGGTGACGTAGCTTTTGGTGAGGTTGCGGAGGAAGATCAACGGAGTGGTGTGTGAAGTCTGGATCATTGGTTGGCCGAGGCGCCGTTGCAGCGCTGTTTCCGCTCACACGATAGGCCGCCCCGATCCCCCGTCGCCACGGCTCTCCTCCCCACTCGTCGAGCTCCAGACACCATTCGGCGAATCGGCGCTGTTCCGGCGCGCTTCATCCCCTCATGGTTGCCCCACGACACCTTCGATTCGGAGGCTCCATGCTGAAGTGCACACTGCTCGCGCTCGCCATCCTCATCCCCGGCCACGCCGCCGCGCAACATGGCGCGGGGGGCGCCGGACCGGCGCTCCAGAGCGCGCCGCGCGAGGCGGCGCAGTTCGATTTTCTGCTTGGTCAGTGGGAGCTCGTGGCCACGCCGCGCGCCACCAGCCTGGCCGCCAGAATTCACGGCGTGCCCAAGCTCTCGGGAACGTGGAAGGCGTGGCGCGCGCTCGATGGCTGGGGGGTGGAGGACGAGATGAAGCTCATCGACGCCTCCGGCAATCTGCGCGTATTCGTGCACACCGTGCGCGTGTACTCGGCATCGTCGAGGCGGTGGAGCGGCAACACCCTGGACGTCGGTCGCGCATCCTTTACCGTGGCCAACGCGGAGTGGCGGACTGGCCAGATGCTGGTGACCGCCTCGGGCACCGACCCCGACGGACGCTCCTACGTGTCGCGCACGCGCTTCCACGACATCGCGCGCGACAGCTTTCGCGTCCAGCAGGATCGCTCCTACGACGGCGGGAAGAGCTGGACGGATGGGGTGCTGCAGATCGAGGCCAGGCGCGTGTCGGCCACCGCCGCCCGCTGAGGGCCGCGAAAACGCTCACCTTGCTCGCGCGCGAGGGCGAGCCGCACGTTTCACCGGTGCGGCGACCGCTGGTCTGGCTCCAGCTGCTGATCGGGTGGGTACCGATCTGGGTGCTCTTCACGACGCTCGTCGTGACGGCGCACCCGGACGTGTCGCTCCCTGCCGCCATCTTCGCCTCCAGCCGCATGATGATCGGGGTGGTGCTTCTCGCCATCCCGGTGCGCCGCCTGACGAGGCGCTTCCCCTGGCCACATCCGTTCCATCCCGGCTTCGCGCTGGTGCACCTCGTCGCCGCACCGCTCTTCGCCCTCGGCTGGCTCGTCTTCAACAGCCTCGTCCAGAGCATGCACCGCGGCGCGCTGGTCATCTCCGCCGGGTACGGGATCGGCCCTTTTCTGGTTCTCGGGATCTGGCTGTACGTGATGGTGGCGGGGGTATCGTACGCCACCGACGCCACGGAGCGTGCCGCGCGCGCCGAAGCGCTGGCCGCCCGCTCGCAGCTCGCGTCACTCCGGGCGCAGCTCAACCCGCATTTCCTCTTCAACGCGCTCCACTCGGTGGTGCAGCTCATTCCGCTCGACCCGCGGCGTGCGGCGCAGGCCGCCGAGCAGATCGGCGGGCTCCTCCGCGCCACGATCGAGGAGGATCGCGACCTCGTGTCGGTGGCGGAGGAGCGCGCCTTCGTCGAGCGCTACCTCGACGTCGAGCGCATGCGCTTCGGCGATCGGCTACGGGTAGCGGTGGACGTGAGCGCCGAGGCCGAGGCGGCGCTGGTGCCGTCGTTCGCGCTCCTCACGCTGGTGGAGAACGCGGTTCGGCACGGCGCCGAGCCGCGCGTCGAGCCCACCGACATCACGGTGCGTGGAGCGACCACGAACGGGTCGCTGAGGCTGGCCGTACACGACACGGGTGCCGGTGCGGCCGGTGACCTGCTCGAGCGAGCCGACGGAACGGGGCTCAAGCGTCTGCGCGAGCGACTGCGAGCGCTTTACGGCGACCGTGCCCGGCTCGAGCTCTCCAACGAAGCGACGGGCGGATTCACCGCGTCGATCACCCTCCCCCTCGGCCCTCCGGAGTGATGCCTGACGAGTCGGGGATGGCGACAGGGGCCAGAGTAACCGTGCTGATCGTCGACGACGAACCGATCGCCCGCGCCGGGCTCCGCGCGATGCTCGGACAGGTGGACTGGCTGACCTGCGTGGGGGAGGCCGCCAGCGGACCGGCCGCTGTCGAGGCCATCGACACGCTTCGGCCCGAGCTGGTGTTTCTCGACATTCAGATGCCCGGGATGCTCGGCACCGACGTGTTGCGCCGGCTGCGCCATCTGCCCTTCGTCGTCTTCACCACCGCCTACGCGCAGCACGCGGTCACCGCCTTCGAGCTGGGGGCGCTCGACTACCTGCTGAAACCCTTCGGACCCGAGCGTCTTGCGGCCGCCCTGGAGCGCGCTCGCGCGGCCATGGGAGAGCCGGTGATCCCGGCGCCGCTCGACCGGCTCACCGAAGCGCTGGGCGCGGGGCCGATGTCGCGGCTCTTCGTGCGCTCGGGGCGCTCGATCCTCCCGGTGGCGGTGTCCAGCGTCTCCTGGTTCGAGGCGCTCGGCGACTACGTGGCCGCCCACGTGGGCCGGAGCCGCCACGTCCTCCACCTCTCCCTCGCCCGGCTCGAGACTCGCCTCGACCCCAAGCGGTTCGTTCGACTCCATCGGACCAACATCGTCAACCTCGACCACGTGACGGCATTCCGGCGCGCGGGGAAGGGGAAGATGGTCGCCGAGCTGCGTGACGGCACCCGCCTCCCGGTGAGCCGGACGCGCGCGCAGGAGCTTCGCGGGCTCGGCGTGTAACGCAAGCCACCGGTCGGCCGGGGCGGGGCAGGCAGGGATTGTTCGGGACTTCCTCTTGACTGTCTAGAGGAGCAAACCATACTCCCCTTTCGACTGTCTACAGGACTACGATGACCGACTCCCGCTCGGAGCTCCTCCAGGGAACGCTGGAGATGCTCGTGCTCAAGACGCTCTCCCTCGAGCCGATGCACGGTTGGGGAATCTCCCTTCGCCTGCGTCAGATCTCTGGCGACGTGTTCGACGTCAACCAGGGGTCGCTCTATCCCGCGCTGCAGCGGATGCTCAGACGCGGCTGGATCAAGGCGAGCTGGCGCGCCAGCGAGAACAACCGGCGGGCTCGGTACTACGAGATCACGCGCGAGGGGACGCGCCAGCTCGAGACGCAGGTGGCCGAGTGGCGACACTCGTCAGGCGCCGTCGAGCGGGTGCTGCGCTTCGCCTTCCAGGGGACGTGACCATGGCCTGGTTTCACGAGGTGCGGTCGGCGCTGCATTCGCTGTTCGCGCGCCGGAGCATGGAGAGGGAGATGGACGAGGAGATGCGCTTCCACCTCGAGATGGAGGCCCAGCGCAACGAACGCGCGGGTCTGCCGCCAGACGAGGCGCGCCGCCGCGCCGGCCGCGACTTCGGCGGCCTGAGCCGGGCGCAGGAGGAGGTGCGCGACGAGCGCGGCTCCCGGTGGGCGGAGGACGTGGTGCAGGACGTCCACTACGCGCTGCGCACGATGCGCCGCCGCGTGGGCTTCACCTCCATCGCGGTGCTGACGCTGGCGCTCGGCATCGGCGCCACCACCGCGCTCTTCAGCGTGGTGAAGGCGGTGCTGCTCACCAAGCTGCCGTACACCAACCCGGATGGCGTGGCCGTCATCTGGAGCGCCTGGAAGGGCTTCCCGCAGACGTGGCTCTCCTACGACGAGTTCGAGGCCTACGACTCGGTGGTCCCGGCGTTCGACAACGTCGGGATCTTCGCCGACGGCTCCATCAACCTCGGCGCGGACGACGGCGATCCGGAGCGCGTGCGCACCGCGTTCGTCACCGAGGACGTGTTCGGCATCCTCGGCGTCGCGCCCATTCATGGGCGCGGATTCACCAAGGAAGAGGACATGCCGAACGGACCCAGCGTCATCGTGCTGGGCTACCCGCTCTGGCAGCGACGCTACGGCGCCGACCCGGCGATCGTCGGCAAGCAGATTCAGGTGAGCGGGCAGGCGACGACGGTGGTGGGAGTGATGCCGGAGGGATTCAGGCTTCCGCTCGACTTCGGCGCCTCCGGCGCCACCGAGGCATGGCAGCCGATGCAGACCGACGCCGCGCAGAACGGCGCCACGCCCGGACCGGCGTTCACTACCGGTGGGTCGAGCCACGGATTCTTCGGCGTCGCCCGTCTCTCGCGCGGGGCCACCATCGCCCAGGCCAACCGGCAGCTCACCGATCTCATCGCGCAGGCCACGCGCGACGGCGCCTACCCGGAAGAGATGCAGTTCCGCGCCTACGCCGTTCCGGTGGAGGAGCAGGTGACGGGACGCATCCGGCCGGCGCTGCTGGTGACGTTCGGCGCCGTGGTGTTCGTGCTGCTGATCGCTTGCGCCAACGTGGCGGGGCTCATGCTCGTCCGCGGCGAGGCGCGCCGGCGCGAGCTCGCCGTGCGCGTGGCGCTCGGCGCCGGCTCGCGTCGCCTGACGCGGCAGCTCCTCACCGAGAGCGTGGTGCTCGCATCGTTGGGCGGTGCGCTCGGCGTCGGGCTGGCGGCGCTCGGGGTGTGGCTGGTGAGACACAACGCGCCGGCGGATCTGCCGCGCTTCACCGAGGCCCGGCTCGATCCGGTGGTGCTGGCGTTCGCCGTCGTCGTGGCCGTGCTGGCGGCGCTCCTGTCGGGTGTGCTGCCGGCGCTCCAGGCCAACGGCATCGCCCCCGCCAACGAGCTCAAGGAAGGAGGGCGCGGGGCGACCGTCGGAGGCGCGAGGCTCCGGTGGCGTCAGGCGCTGGTGGCGGTGGAGGTGGCGCTGGCGGTGGTGCTCGTCACCGGCGCCGGGCTCATGCTGAAGAGCGTCTCCAATCTCTTCGCCATCGACTCGGGGCTCGATCCGCGCAGGGTGCTCACCATGCGCCTCTCCACGCCGTCGACGTACTATCCCGATTCGGTGAAGGTGGAGAGCTTCTACGATGAGCTGCAGCGGCGCGTCGCCGTGCTGCCGGGCGTGACGTCCGTCGGGGCCGTCCGGATCCTCCCGCTGGCCACACAGGCCGGCGACTGGGGGCTCGACGTCGAGGGATACACGCCGCCCTCCGGTCACGGTACCCCCGGCGACTGGCAGGTGGTGACGCCCGGCTACTTCGAGACGATGGGCCTGAAGCTGGTGCAGGGGCGCTTCTTCGACGAGCGCGACAAGATGGGCGCGCCGCTGGCGATGATCGTCAACCGTCGCTTCGTGGAGATCTATCTCGGCAACCGCACCCCGCTCGGCCGGCGCGTACGCATCAACGGCTCACCCGACAGCGCGTTCTATTCGATCGTCGGGGTCGTCGAGAACGTGCATCACAACGGTCTCACCAGCGAAGTGAAGGGGCAGTTCTACGCGCCGCTCGGTCAGTTCGCCACGGCTCCGGGCAACACCTCGCGCAGCATGAATCTGGTGGTCAAGACCTCGGGCGACCCGACCGCGCTGGTGCGCCCGGTGCGGCAGACCATTCGCGAGCTGGATCCGCGCCTCCCGGTGTCGGGGATCCGGACGATGGAGGAGGTGCTCGCCGGGTCGATCGCCGAGCCTCGCTTCGCCATGGGGCTGCTCACCCTGTTCGGTGTGCTCGCGTTGACGCTCTCCGCCATCGGGATCTTCGGCATCGTCGCGCAGGTGGTGGCCGCCCGCTCGCACGAGTTCGGCATACGCATCGCCCTCGGCGCGACGCCGCGGCACCTGGTGGGGATCAGCTTGCGCACCGGCGTGGCGCAGACCGTGGCGGGACTGGCGATCGGCATCGTCGCCGCCCTCCTGCTCACCCGCGCGCTCACCGGTCTGCTGCACGGCGTGGAGCCCACCGACGTCTCGACCTTCGTGACCGTGATCGCGGTGACGGGGATCGTGTCGCTTCTCGCCAGCGTCGGGCCGGCACGCCGCGCGGTGAAGACGGATCCGATGAGCGTGCTGCACGAGGGGTGATCGCCGCCCAGCGAACAGGGGCGAACCGGATGTCGTGCGAGGGCGCGTCAGGCGCGGCGAAGGCCAGCAGCCTGCCGCGCGTCTCGGCGACCGCCGCACGGTCCGCCGCGGGGAGCCGCGCGACCGCCATCGACTACGGCGTGCTCGAAGCCGCAGGCGTTGCCTTGTCGGTCGTGTCCACCTCTACCGTCTTTGGACGTGGGGCCACCGGCATCCCCTCCGCCATTCGCTCCAATCCGCCCACCACCACCTGCTCGCCGGCCTGCACGCCGCTCAACACCTCCACCACGCCCTGCTGCCGAGCACCGAGCTGCACCGCCCGGCGGCTCGCTTTCCCGTCTACCAGCGCCCACACCACGTTCGCGGTACGAAGGGGCTGCACCGCGTCCTCCGGCACCACGATCGCGTCGCTTCGAGTGGCGGTTTCCAGGCGCGCCTCGATGAACATCCCGGGCTTGAGTACGCGATCGCGATTCGGCGCGCGACCCTTCACCACGATGGTGCGGTTCTCGTTCTGTACCACGGGATCGATGAAGTCCACCAGCGCGCGGAACACTCGTCCGGGCTCGGCGGCGACGGTGAACTCCACGGTCTGGCCGCGACGGAGTCGCACCGCGTGGCGCTCCGGCACCTCGATCACCGCCCGCTGCGGATCGACGGTCTGCAACGTGAGCAGGCGGGTGTCGGAGGTGACGTAGTCGCCCACGCTCACGAATCGCTGGCCGACGACGCCGGAGAACGGCGCCCGAACCACGCTCCGCGCGATCTGCAGCTCCAGCACGTTGAGCGCCGCTGCCGCGCTCCTCGCCGCCGCCTCGGCGCGCTCGAGGTCCGCGGGCGCCGATGCGTTCTCCTCCCGGAGCCGCTTCGCCCGCTCGAGCTGCTGTCGCGCCAAGTCGCGCTCCGCCCTTGCGCGCTCCGCCTGCGCGCGCGGCATCGCATCGTCCACGCGCAGGAGCGGCGCGCCCTCGGTGACGAGCTGACCTTCCTGAAAGAGCAGCTCGGTCACCCGTCCCTGTTCGTCGGGGCGCAGCTCGACCGCCTGGATCGCCTCGATGCGCCCGGTGGCCCGAACCGCGTCCACCACGCTCTGGCGACGGGCCACCCCCACGTCGACCGGCATCGGCGGCATCGCGCCGCCCCCGCCGGCGCCACCGCGGGGTTGCGCGCTCGCTCCATCGCTGGTGCCGCGCAGGAGCAGCGCGATGAGCAGCGCGGCGGCGACGACGCTCACGCCGATGATGATCGCGCGTCTACGCGGCCGCGACCCTTCGGTTGAATACATCGCATTGGTCATGGATTCCTCTGCCGGTCCGGGGGTTCCGTCGTCACGAACTCATCACGCGCTCACTCGAAGATCCGGCGGCCGAGCAGCGCCTCGAGCTGCGACAGCGCCAATCGCGTGCGATAGCGCGCCTGCACCAGCTCCGCCTCCGACTCGGTGAGCGACACCTGCGCCTCGAGGAGATCGAGGATGGTGGTGGCGCCCTCGCGGTAGCGCGCGCGCTGCACGCGGTAATTCTCGGTAGACACCGTCACCCCAATCTGCGCCAGCTCGATGCCGGCGCGGGCGGTGCCGTAGCCGTGGTATGCCTGCGCCACGCGCTCGCCGGCTGCTCGCTCCTGATCCTGTCGCTCCGCGCGCGCCACGTTGCGCTCCGCTCGGGCGCGCGCCACGGTGAGCTCGCGTTGGCCGGCGTTCCAGATCGGGAGCGACACGGTGACGGCCAGCTGCGATCGGTTCAACGCATCGGGGAAGAGCTCGCTGTCGTAGTTGCCTACCGTCGCGCCGACGCTCACCTCCGGGAGGTACAGCTCGCGCTCGGCCATGACCACCGCGTCGGCGCGCCGCTCGGCCGCGCGCGCGGCGGTGATCTCCGGACCGCGCAGGCGCATTTCCGCCGCCGCTTCGTCGAGCGTCATCGGCAACTCCGGGAGTCGCGCGGAGTCGATTGGCGACGCCTCGGCCGGCCCGCTCAGGCCGGCCACGCGCCCGAGCGTGAGACGCGACGCCGTCAGCGCCGAATCGCTGCTCAGCACTCCCACCCGCGCGCGGTTGACTTCGAGGAGGAGCTGAAGCGAATCGGACGCGATCGCCTCGCCGGCCAGCACGCGCACCCGAGCGACCCCGAACTGCTCCTCGGCCCGGCGCAGCCGGTCGGCGGCGACGCGGGCCAGCTCGCGATCGGCCAGCACCGCGAAGTAGGCGCGATCGGCCTCGAGGGCGGTGCGGAACTGCGCCGCGGTCTCGGTTGCCGCCGCGCTGGCCACCGACGCGCGCGAGCTCTTGAGGTTCCCCAGCTTCCCGGCGCCTAACAGCGTGTATCGCGCCTCGATGGTGGCGCTGGTGGCGTTCGGACTGATGCCGCCGGTGCCGAAGTTGAAGAACGGATCGGAGAAGCGCGTGTAGTTGCCGTTGGCCGTGATGTGCGGCGTGAACAGGTTGGCCAGCGCCGAGCGACGCTCCCACGATGCGGTTTCCACCTGTCCGCGCGCGGCCACGGCGTCGGGGCTCACCCGCCGGGCACGCTGGCGGGCTTCGTCGAGTGTCAGGGTCGGGACACCGGTACCGGCGTCTTGCGCCAGTATCGCAGCAGGGGTGATCGCCGATGTCGCGATGCATGATGCGGCGAACAGCACTCCTGGAATTCTCAGCTTACTCACTTCGCCTCCATCGTAACGGCCGCCGGAGCGACCGGTGTGTACGTTGCTTGTCCGCGGCGCGCGCGGCGCTCACGGAGACGTTCCATCACCACGAACACCGCCGGCACCAGGTACAGCGTCAGCAGTGTCGACACCAGCAACCCACCAATGATCGAATAGCCGAGGGGGCGGCGACTGCCCGCGCCGGCGCCGAGGCCGAGCGCGATGGGCAGCGCGCCGATGATCGCGGACACCGACGTCATCAGAATCGGTCGCAGGCGGATCCGCCCCGCCTCCCGCATGGCCGCCAAGGGATCGTGCCCCCGCTGATGCAGATCGTTGGCGTACGTCACGAGCAGAATGGAGTTCTTCGAGACCAGTCCGATCAGGAGGATCATCCCGATCTGGCTGTACACGTTCAGGGTGGCGCCGGCCACCCAGAGCGCCGCCAGCGCTCCGGTGACCGCGAGCGGCACCGCCAGCAGCACCGTGAACGGGTGCAGCAGGGACTCGAACTGCGACGCCAGCACCATGAACACGAAGATCAGCGCCAGCCCGAACGCGAAGTACAGCGCGCCGCCGCTCTCCACGAACTCACGCGACTCGCCCGCGAGCTGCACCGTGGTCCCCGGAGGGAGCACGTCCGCCGCGGCCACGTTCAGCGAGTCGAGCGCCGCGCCGAGCGTGAAGCCGGGCGCCATGCTGGCCGAGAGGGTGAAGGAGCGGACGCGATCGAAGTGGTTGAGCTGCCGCGGGCCGATGCGCTCCTCGACGCGGGTGACCGCGTCGAGCGGAACCAGCGCTCCGCTGGCGCCGCGCACCTGGAGGCCGGTGATGTCGGACGGCGTGGCGCGATCCTCCGCGTCGAGCCGGAGGATGACGTCATACAGCTTGTTGTCGGAGGTGAAGCGGCTCACGTCGCGACCGCCTAACAACGTCTGCAGCGTGGTGGCGATCTCGCGCGCCGGCACGCCGAGATCCTCGGCGCGGTCGCGGTCGAGCGTCACCACCAGCTCGGGCTTGGTGACGCGCAGGTCGGTGTCGACGTTCAGCAGCCCCGGAATGGTGCCGGCACGCGCCACCAGCGCGTCCATCCCCTGCACCAGTGCCTCGAAGTCGCGGTTCTGCACCACGAACTGCACCGGGGGCGCGAAGCCGCCGAAGGCGGGCGGATTGATGGCGAAGGCGAAGATCCCCGGCACTCCGAAGAACGGCCCCTGCACCTCGCCAATGATCTCCTCCGCCGTACGGTCGCGGTCGTCGAAGTCCTCGAGGATGAGACCGACGATCCCGGAGCTCGGCGGCCCGTCGAAGCCGATCACGGCGAAGGTGGAGCGCACGTCCTCAGTACGGTGGGCGATGGCCTCCACCTGCCGCATGTAGTCGTCGGTGTAGGCTACCGTTGACCCTTCGGGCGCCACCACGAAGGTGAAGAAGAATCCGCGATCGTCGCTCGGCACGAACTCCCGCTCGAGGGAGAGGAAGAGCAGGACCGCGCTGGCGGTGAGCAGCGCTCCGCCGCCGATCACCCAGAACGGCCGCTTCAGCGCCCTCTCGAGCGTGCTCTCGTAGCGCCGGCTGATGGAGTCGAGCACGGCCCCCACCGCGTGGTGGAAGCGCGACTCGCGGTGCGTCACACGAAGGATCCGCGCCGACAGCATTGGCGTGAGCGTGAGCGCGACGATGCCGGAGATGAGCACCGCGCCGCCCACCGCCACCCCGAACTCGTTGAACAGCCGCCCGGTGGCGCCGGTGAGGAAGAGCAGGGGAGAGAACACCGCGATGAGCGCGATGGTGGTGGCGATCACCGCCGTGGTGATCTCCCGCGTCCCGTCGATCGCCGCGGTCTGCGGATCCTTTCCGAGCTCCTCCTGATGCCGGTAGGCGTTCTCCAGCACGATGATGGCGTCGTCCACCACGATGCCGATGGCGAGGATGAGCCCGAGCAGCGTGAAGGTGTTCACCGAGTAGCCGAGCGCCGAGAGGATGGCGAACGTGGCGATGATCGACACCGGGATCGCCAGCGCCGGGATGATCGTCGCGCGCAGCGTACGCAGGAACAGGAAGATGATGGCGATCACCAGCACGGCGGTCAGCAGCAGCGTCTCCTCGGCCTCCTTGATGGAGCGCTGGATGAACACCGAGCCGTCGAACGCCATGGCCAACTCCACGCCGGGCGGGAGCGCGGCGCGAATGGCGGGCAGCTCCTCGTGCACGGCTTCCGCCACCTCGATGACGTTGGCCTTGGACTGCCTGACGATGCCGAGGAAGATCGCCGGCTGCTGGGAGTAGCGGGTGATGGACCGCTCATCTTCGGGCCCGGGCTCCACCCGCGCGAGGTCGCCGAGCTTGATGAGGTCTCCGTCGCGCGCCGTGACCGTGAGGTCGGCGAACTCGCTCGGCGTCTTCATCTCGCCCAGGTAGCGCACCGAGAACTCGCGTCGCGAGGACTCGATGCGGCCGGCGGGGATCTCCACGCTCCGGGTGCGGATCGCGTTCTCGATGTCCTGCGCCGTGAGCCCGCGCGCCGCCAGCTCGCGCGGCGAGAGCCACACCCGCATGGAGAAGCGTCGCTCGCCGAAGATGGGCGCGCCCGAGACGCCGGGGATCGTCTGCATTCGCGGCTTCACCTGACGGTCGGCGATGTCCGACAGCTCCATGAGGCCGTACGTCCTGGACGTGAGCGCGAGGAACATGATCGGGAACGCATCGGCCTCCTGCTTGGCGATGACCGGCTCCTCGATGTCCTCGGGGAGGAGTCCGCGCACGCGCGAGACCTTGTCGCGCACATCCTGCGCGGCCGCCTCGATCTCGCGGTCGAGCGTGAACTCGAGCGTGATGGTCGCTCGCTCCTCCTGGCTCGCGCTGGACATCGTGCGGAGTCCTTCGAGGCTGGACAGCTCTTCCTCGAGCACGTCCGTCACCGCCGACTCGATGACCTGTGGGCTGGCCCCGGGGAGGAGTACGGTGACCGACACGATCGGCGGATCGGCGTCGGGGAACTCGCGGACCGGGAGCCTGGTGTAGCCGATGACGCCGACCAGCACCAATCCCAGGCTCACCATGCTGGAGAGCACCGGCCGGCGAATGAACCGTTCTGCGAACTGCATCAGCGTCTCCTCCGCCTCGAGCGGTGCAGTGCTTCCGAGACCGACGGAAGCGATGCCACCGAACATAAACCGAAACGTCTGCTTCACAACCCCCGGGCCAGAGAGCGGATGTTTCCGTCCGCGCGGCGCCCGTAGTGTCCCAACGCGGCGAGAGGCTAGCGATGTTCCGCCCTCGCCGAAAAGCGGCCCGGGGCGACCGCTGCCTAACGAGGGGCGACGGGCGCCCGCCCGTGGGTGGCAGGCTCTCGGAGGGTGGTCGAGGGGAGCGCCTGCGCCGCGCCGGAGCGGCGCCGCGGCGACGCTAGACGGAGGCGTCGATGCCGGCCATCGATGTCCGGCGGTTACTCACCGTCGAGCGATCGCACCAGCACGGTGGCGTTGCCGTCCTCCCGATACGAGACCGTCACCAGCCACGGCCGGCAGCAGATCTGACAGTCCTCCACGTATTCCTGAACGGCGCCGCTACCGGGATCGAGGAGAAGCGTGACCAGCTCTCCGCAGTACGGGCAGACCACGATCGTATCGGTGTCCGCGGTACCGTCGCCGAGCGGGAAATCCTCGTCGAGCGCCGCATCGAGATCGGCGTCGTCGAGGTAGTGCCGGTCGTCGTCGTCGGAGAACTCGTCGGGTTGGCGCATGCCCGAATCATAGCACGGTACTCCAGGGGCCGGTCACCGACCGCGCGCCGAGGCCGACTCGTGGAATGGAACGGACGGCCGATCCCTGAGCCGTGGTTGCCGCGCGATGGCCACGCTACCTTCGCCTCGACCAGGGCTTCCACCTTCGAACCGGAGTGATCTCGATGCGCGTCGCGATGGCCTGCGGTCTTCTCCTCCTCTCGTTCACCCCGCTCGGCGCGCAGGCGCCCGGCAAGTGGCCGCCGGATTCGCTCCTCAACCTCAAGGTCTTCCCGAAGAGCACGCCGGTGATGGACCTGGTGGGCACCATGCGCAACTTCGCGCTCGGGCTCGGCGTGCGCTGCCAGTTCTGCCACGTGGGGGAGGAAGGGAAACCGCTCGGGACCTTCGACTTCGCCAGCGACGAGAAGCGCACCAAGAAGGTCGCGCGCGAGATGATACGGATGGTGCAGGAGATCAACCGGCGTCTGGACACGCTGCCGGAGCGGAAACAGGACGGACTTCAGGTGAGCTGCATCACCTGCCATCGCGGCGTCAGCCGTCCCGTGCCCCTCTTCACCATAATGGTCGACGCGGCCACCGCCGCAGGCGCCGACTCGGCGGTGCGAGCGTATCGAGCGCTCCGCCAGGAGTACCATGGGCGCGATGCGTACGACTTCGGCGAGTCGTCGCTCAACATTGCCGCGTTCCGCCTGGGACGCGCCGGAAAGTTCGAGGAGGCGTTCGCCCTGCTCCGGCTCAACGAGGAGCTCTTCCCCGGCTCGTCGGGAATGTACGTCTTCCGAGGGAACGTGAGCCTCATGCGCGGGGACACCGTCGCCGCGGCCGGAGCGTATCGCGAGGCCATCCGGCGCGACTCCACCAACAGCGAGGCGCGCGGTAGGCTGCGCAACATCGGACAGCCCCCGTGACGGTCAGGCGAGGGCGCGAGCCTCGATGTCGAGCAGCTTGCGCTTCCGCCACAGCCCGCCGCCGTACCCCACGAGCTTTCCGTCCGAGCCGATCACGCGATGACAGGGGATGACGATGGCGATGCGATTCTCGCCATTCGCCCGCCCCACCTCGCGCGCGGCCGCCGGGTCGCCGATCGCCTTGGCGACGTCACCGTAGCTCCGCGTTTCGCCCCACGGAATCCGCCGCAGCTCGCCCCACACCCGCCGCTGGAACTCGCTGCCCGGCGTGTGGAGTGGGATGTCGAACTCGTGCCGCTCGCGACGGAAGTATTCGTCCAGCTGCCGCCTGACGAGGGCGATGAGCTCGCTCTCACCCGCCTCCACCACTCCTCCCATCGCGCGCTCGAGGCGGCGGAGCTGCGTGGCGGGACGGCGCGTGTCGGCGAACTCGAGACAAACGAGGTGGTCGGCGGTTGCGCCGGCGAGCATGGCACCGATCGGCGTCTCGATGGGCGCCACTCGAACGACGGTAGGCGCTGAGAGGATGCTGTTCATGGGTGTAAGATCCACCCGGTGCATCGGGGTCGCTACCGGAATCTTGCGATGGAATTCCGGGATGGCGGGTCCAGGGAGGCCCCGGGACCCCGCCTACTCGTACCTCAGTGCCTGCATCGGATCCACCCTCGACGCCCGGTGCGCGGGGAGATAGCCGGCGGCGAAGGCGACCAGCGCCAGCACCAACGCGGCACCCGTGAATACCCACGGGTCGTGACCCTGCATGCCGAAAAGCAGCGAGCTCGCCGCTCGTCCTATGGCGAACGCGCCCGCGATGCCCACCACCGAGCCGGCGATCGTCATCAACCCCACCTGCTTGAGCACCATCCCGCGAACCCGTCGCGCGTCGGCGCCGAGCGCCATGCGCACGCCGATCTCCTTGGTGCGCTGCGCCACCGTGTACGCCAGCACCCCGTAGAGACCGACCGCCGCCAGGATCGTCGCCACCAGCGCGAAGGCGCCCGTGAGAGTGCTGATCATCCGATCGAGGAAGACGTTTTCCCGGATCTGTTGCGGCAGCGTCTTGAGTCCCTCCACCGGCAGGTTCGGGTCGAGCCGCGAGATCACCGATGGGATCGACCGCTGCACCAGCTGCGGGTCCTGCGCCGTGCGCACGTAGAAATTGATGAAGCCAAGCGTGGAGTCCTGCCGGTAGGGGGTGAAATAGAGTGGTGGAACCTCTCCCTTCACCGAGCTGTACTTCGCGTCCTTCGCCAGTCCGACGATCTCGATGTCGAGCTTGCCCTCCTCATCGTCCGTGGACATGCGCTTGCCCACCGCTTCGCGTCCCAGATTGAACTTCTTGGCGAACGCCTCGTTCACCACCGCCACCTTGGCCGCCTTGGCCCCGTCGGCGATCGTGAACTCGCGCCCCGACAGGAGCGGAATGCCAAGCACGCGGAAGTAGCCGGGCCCCACCTCGCTGAAGCGCGCGTTGTCGTCCGTGTCGAGATCCTCCTTGAAGCCCTCGACGCTCACGTCGTTTCCCCAGTTGCTCCCGGCGAGTAGGGGGACGAGCGAGGCGGTGACGCCGGTGACGCCGGGGAGCGCCTCCATCTCCTCCTCCACCCGAGCGAACAGCGCCGCGGCGCGCTCCGGATTGTAGCCGTTCAGCTCCGGAGAGATGGCGAAGGTGACGATGTTCTCCGGACGCAGTCCGAGCTCCACCCGGGTCACGTTGAACAGGCTCTTCACGAACAATCCGGCCGAAATGAGGAGCGCCATGGAGAGCGCGATCTGCGCCACCACCAGCGAGGTGCGGAATCGCGTGGCCGCGCGCGCCCCGGAGTGCTTGCCGACGCCCGAGCGGAGGGTGGACACCAGATCGGGCCGCGTACTGTTGAGGGCGGGGAAGAGCCCGAAGAGCAGGCCGGTGGCGATCGACATGGCCATGGCGAAGAGCACCGCGGCGGTGTTCATCTCGAAGCGGAGCGCCGTGGCCGAATCCGGGGGAAGGAGCGTGATGATGCCGGTCAGCGTCCACCGCGCCACCACCAGACTGACCGCGCCGCCGAACAAGGCCAGCAGCAGCGACTCGGTGAGGAGCTGACGCAGCAGCTGTCCGCGCGTGGCTCCCAGCGAGAGGCGCACCGCCATCTCCATGGCGCGATTGGCGCCGCGAGCGAGCAGCAGATTGGCGATGTTGGCGCAGGCGATGAGCAGGACGATCCCGGTGATCCCCAGCAGAAGCAAAAGGGGCGTGCGCGACTCCTCGTGAAGCGAGCTCTGCCCGCGCTGCCCATCGGCGAGCGTGATCTCCTTGGCGCGGAACCTCGCCAGCACCTGCTCGCTCATCCCTTCCTGCAATGGTGCTTCGACGTCGTTCAGAATGGTGCGGTAGAGAGCGTCGACCTCGCGCTTCGCCTGCTCCTTCGACATGCCGGGCTTGAGCCGGCCGAAGACGTACGCCCAGTAGCTGCGCCGGTTCTCGAATCCGTCGAAGCCGGGGTTCATGAGGCCGCGCATCGTGAGCGGCACGAACACGCTTGGCCGCACGCCGAGCGTCGTTCCGGTAAAGTCGCGCGGCGCTACGCCGATGATCGTCATCGGGTGCCCGTTGATGACGATCTGCTGGTCGATCACGCCGGGGTCGCCTCCGAGCCGCGTCTCCCAGTAGCCATGGCTCAGCACCGCCACGAAGTGCGCTCCGACGGTCTGATCGTCGGCCGGCGTCAGCAGGCGCCCGAGCGCGGGCCGCACCCCGAGAGTCGGGAAGTACGAGCCCGATACCAGCATCCCCTCGCCGTTCATGGTCTGGCCGTGGTACGCGATGTTGGCGCCGAACGCTCGATGCGCGGCCAACCCCGTGAACGGCGTCCTGGCCCGCTCGAGATCGCGGAACATCGCGTAGCTGAAGACATCCTCGCAGCTCCCGGCGTTGTTGCACGACTGCGACCCGTACTTGGGTCCGGGTGCCGACAGGTTCACCAGCCGTTCGGGTTGGTGCACCGGGAGCGGCCGGCGAAGCATCTGGTCGAAGAGGGAGAAGATACCCGTGTTCGCCCCGATGCCGAGCGCGAGCGAGAGTACCGCCACGGTGGTGACGAAGGGTGTCTTGAACAGCGTGCGGAGGGCCAGCTTGAGGTTTCGCATGGGAGCCCCGGAGAGGTGCACGATGGTACGCCAGACGAGTGAGACAGCGCAATGAGCCAGGAGGTTGCAAGCGTGACCGGCCGTCCGTGGCGCATTATTTTCCCCGCATGCCGCATTCGGCCGCCTTCCCCTTCACCCTCCGGCGCTCGCACGACGTGGTGGGTCTGTCGGAGATCCTCTCCACCACCCGAACGGTCCACGGGCTCCTCCGGTTCGCCGGCGAGCTGGCGCGCTCGACCCCCACCGCTCGTTAGGCGATGCCCGACCCCCACGGACGCACCCCCGAGACGGGGCGCGCGTTTCCCACCCAGACCGCCCGCCGAGCCACCCGCGCCGACATCCCGTCGCTGGTTCGTCTCGTCAACGCCGCCTACCGCGTTGAGGATTTCTTCGTCGATGGCGACCGGACCAACGCCGCGGACATCGAGACACGGATGGCCTCGTCCACCGCCGCCTTTCTCGTGATCGCCGGCCAACGCGACGGCGAGCTCCGGGGGTCCGTGTACGTGGACGTCCGCGGCGACCGCGGCTATTTCGGCATGCTCGCCGTCGATCCCGCGCGCCAGAAGGAGGGTCTCGGCCGAGCGCTGGTACTCGCCGCCGAAGCCCACTGCCGCGCCGCCGGCTGCCGCTTTCTGGACCTCGACGTCGTCAACCTCCGCCAGGAGCTCCCCGCCTTCTATCGCAACCTCGGCTACGCGCCGTTCGCCACCGCCCCATTTCCGAAGGGAGAGAAGCTTCGCCGGGAGGCGCACCTGGTGCTGATGACGAAGCCATTGGTGGAGCTCTGAGAGGACCGAGGGAGCGGGGGGAGGTCGGATGAGGAATGGCACCGGTGGCATCCGGCATCGGGCATCCGGGCTCCCGCGAGGGAAACTCCGCGCCCCGTTTCCCATCCCCCATTCCCTTCGAGCTGCTCCGCTGCCTCTGGACGAACCGCGCTCGCCGGCGGAGACTTGGAGCGCCATCCGAAGCACCCACATCCCCCAAGCATCGTCGGAGCCGACATGCCGCCAGCCGATGCACCGCGCCACACCACCGCCCTGACGCGTCAGGCGGACACGACCACCATGCCGGGCACGCACGCCTCCGCGGCGACGCTCGATTACTGGGCGATGCTGTACGTGTTCGTCCTCGCCACGTTCATCGGCATCGGTGTCATCCGGCGCGTGTCGCGGCTGCTGCACACGCCGCTCATGTCGCTCACCAACGCCATCTCGGCCATCGCCGTGGTCGGCGCCATCATCGTCACCGGCACCGACTACCCGCCGACGATTCGCTTCATGGGAGCGATCGCGCTCTTCGCGTCGATGACGAACATCGTGAGCGGCTTCCTGATCACCGACCGCATGCTCAAGATGTTCAAGTCGGAGCGCAAGCCCGGTCAGGCAGCGGGCACCACTCCGGTGGCCGCCAATCAGTCGCGGGAGCTCGAGAAGCGATGATCGCGACCCTCGCGCAGCTCGCCTACGTCGTCGCCACGGCGCTCTTCATCCTCGCGCTCCATTGGCTGAACGATCCGAAGACCGCGCGCCGGGGCGTGCAGTCGGGCATTGCCGGCATGGCCATCGCGGTGCTCGCCACCTGGGCGCAGCCGCAGATCGTCCACCACGCCTGGATCGTGATCGCCATCATCCTCGGCTTCGCGGTCGGCGTGCCGCTGTCGAGGGTTCCACTCACCGCCGTCCCACAGCGGACCGCGCTCTCGCACGCCTTCGGCGGACTCGCCGCCGGACTGGTTGGCACCGCCAAGTACTTCCTGTGGCTGGGCGAGGGCGCCGAGAATCTCACGACGTTCCGCATGACCGCGATCGTGGCCGAGATCATCCTCGGCTTCCTCACGTTCACCGGCAGCCTCATGGCGGCGGGGAAGCTCCAGGAGATACGCTGGATTCCGCAGCGCCCCGTCACCTACCCGCTCCAGAACGTCACCAACATCGGCATCCTCGCGGCGGCGATCGGACTCGGCGCGCTCCTCGTCGCCCGCCCGGCCGAGCCGTGGTCGAGCACGCTCTTTCTGGTGGTGATCGGGTTGGCGTTGCTGTTCGGCGTGCTGCTCATCATCCCGATCGGGGGCGCCGACATGCCCACGGTCATCTCGATCCTCAATTCGTACGCCGGTCTCTCCGCCGTGGCCATGGGCTTCGTGCTGGACAACAAGCTGCTCATCACCGCCGGCGCGCTGGATGGCTCCAGCGGTCTCATCCTGTCGATCCTGATGTGCCGGGCCATGAACCGCTCATTCACCAACGTCCTCTTCGGCGCGTTCGGCTCGGTGCAGAAAGCCAAGGCGGCGAAGGAGGAGCGGACGTACAAGGCGGAGACGGTGGAGGGGGCGGCGCAGGTGCTGGAGCAGGCGCAGAACGTGGTCATCATTCCCGGCTACGGAATGGCGGTGGCGCAGGCGCAGCATCGCGTGCGGGAGCTGTACGACCAGCTGACCAGGCGCGGAATCAACGTCCAGTTCGCCATTCACCCGGTGGCCGGTCGCATGCCCGGTCACATGAACGTCTTGCTCGCCGAAGCCGAGATCCCGTACAGCGCGCTCGTCGACATGGACGAGATCAATCGCGACATGGCGCAGTGCGACGTCGCGCTGGTGGTCGGCGCCAACGACACCGTCAATCCGGCGGCGCGCAGCGATCAATCCAGCCCGATTTTCGGCATGCCGATCATCGACGCGGACAGGGCCCGCACCGTGTTCGCCATCAAGCGGAGCAAGAATCCGGGATTCGCGGGGATCGACAACGAGCTCTACGTGAACGACAAGACGTGGATGCTCTTCGGAGACGCGAAAGCGGTGGTGGGCGACCTGGTGAAGAACCTCGCGGGGAGCGGCGCCCACTAGGGCGCCCCGTCGGTGGACGGCGCGGTCGGGCACGCCCCACGGGGCGTGCCGCGTTGTCGTTCGGCGCCAACTCGGGCCGAACGTCCTTGGTTGAAAGCCCGAGCGGCTCCATATTCCGCTACGCAGCTGGACCCCGAGCGACGCACCTCTCCCCGCAGTCGACGCATGCCTGACGAGACCGCGCCGAGCGTCACCACCCATCGCGCCAGCCGCGGCGCGCTGCTCCTGCTCCTTCTGGCAGCGGCCGCCTGCCGTTCCGCGTCGGCGGGTGCCGTGGCGGAGTCGCCCGCGCCCACGGCGGTCGTGAGCGATCGCCTCTTCTTCGGGCGTGGCGTTCCAGGCGGCGGAACGGTGAGCGACGCCGACTGGACGGCGTTCGTGGATAGCGTCATCACGCCGCGCTTTCCGGCCGGGCTCACCATCTGGCACGCGCAGGGGCAGTGGCGCGGAGCCGACGGTGCGCTGGTGCGCGAGACGGTGATGGTGCTCGAGGTGCTGCGCCCGGACGACTCCGCCGCCGAGCGCGCGGTGCGCGAGATCGCCGACGAGTACAAGCGGCGCTTCAGGCAGGACGCGGTGCTTCGCGCCACGGAGCGCACGACCATGCGGCTGCACGACTGAGCGGATGCGAGTGCTGTGCATTGCGACCGCCTATCCGCGACACGAAGGCGATCACGTTACTCCCTGGCTCCCCCAGCTCATCCACCGGCTCCGCGCGCGTGACATCGACGTGGAAGTGCTCACCTCGGCCTATCGCGGCCTTGGCGATCAGACGGTGGATGGCGTACGCGTCCATCGCTTTCGATACGCGCCCGCGTCGCTCGAGCATCTCACCCACGACCGCAGCGCGCCCGCACAATTGAAGCGCGCGCCCGCGCTCGCCGCGCTCGTTCCCGCCTATGTCGCTCGCGGACGTGCCGCCGCCGAGCGACTCGCGCTCACCGGGCGCTTCGACCTCGTGCACGTGCTCTGGCCCATGCCCCACGCCATCCTCGGCGCGGCCGCCAAGCGCGCCGGGCGACTCCCGCTGGTGTCCACCTTCTTCGGCTCCGAGCTGGCCTGGCGCGGCGTCCTCCGTACCGCGCTCGCCCCGGCCGTGCGCGCCGCCGTGCGCGCGTCCGACCGGGTCACCGCCATCTCGCGCTACACGGCCGGCCTCCTCCGCCGGCTGGTGCCTGACGCGACCGTGCAGGTGATCCCGATCGGAGCGGCGGTGGAGCCGCCGTCGCCCGAACCCGGCGCCGGCAACGGAGGACCGCTGGAGCTGTTGTACGTCGGGCGTCTGACGAGACGGAAGGGCGTGCAGGTGCTGCTCGATGCGCTCGCCGCGGCGCCGTCGGGAGCCGTGCTTCACGTGGTGGGCGAGGGGCCGGAGCGGCCGAATCTCGAGCTGCGCGCGGCCGAGCTCGGGGTAGCCGCTCGCGTCCGGCTGCACGGCTTCGTGTCGCGCGACGAGCTGGTGCGACGCTACCGAGCTTGCGACGCGTTGGTGCTCCCCTCGCTCTCTGGCGTTCAGGGAGACGTCGAGGGACTCGGCATCCCCGCCATCGAGGCGCTCGGGTTCGGGAAGCCGGTGATCGCGTCGCGGGTCGGCGGCATCGGCGAGATAGTCGACGACGGGGCGACCGGAATCCTCGTTCCACCTGGCGACGCGCCCGCGATCGCGCGTGCGATCGCCGCGCTCGACGCCGATCGGGCGCTGGCCGAGGCCATGGGGAAGCGGGGGCGCGAGCACGTCCAGCGGACGTTCGCCTGGACGCCGATCCTCGATGCCCTGGTCGAGGTGTACGCCTCGGCGCGCCGGCGGAGCGCCGTATCGTGAGCGACGTCAAGCGCCGCGGAGCATTGCGCGTCCTGGCGTGGGCGATGACGCTGCTCGCCATCGCCTATCTCGCGCAGGCGGTGGTGCGCGATTGGCGGGCGATGGATTTCTCCGTGCTGCGTGTGCGTCCGCTCGTGCTGGCGGCGAGCATCCTGCTCGAGAGCGCGGCGTTGGCCTGGGGAGTGAGTGCGTGGGGACGTCTCATCCGCACCGTGACCGGATCGGAGCTGCGGCTGCGCTCTCTGCTGAGGGTGTGGTGGAGCGCCAGCGTCGCCCGCTTCATTCCCGGAAAAGTCTGGCCCTTCGTGGCGGCCGCCGGAGGGAGCGCCACCACCGGGGTGAGCGGGCCCCTCCTGGCCGCGACGTTCGGACTGCACGCGGCGCTGGCGCTGGTCACCGCGGCGGTGGTCGGCGCGGCGGCGTTGGAGCGCACCGAGGGGGAGCTGGCGGGGATCGCCCTCTCCGCCATCGCGTTGGCGATCCTGCTGGTGGCGATCCATCCGCGTCTGGCGCGCGGCGGCGTTCGACTGGTCGAGCGCGTGCTGGGCAGGGAGCCGCGAGAGTGGAGCTACCGCTGGCGCGACGGCGCCGCGCTGGTCGCCATCCACGTGACGTCGTGGCTGGCGCAGGGGGTGGCACTTCACCTATTCGTTCAGTCGATCGTCGGCATCGCGCCGACGGCCATGCCTCAGGTGGTGAGCGCCACGGCGCTATCGTTCGCCGGTGGGAGTCTTTTCTCGATCGCCCCGGCCGGCATCGGTGTACGTGAGGCGGCGCTGGCGGTGATGCTCGAGCCGTACGTGCCCGCCGGGACGGCGACGGTGGTGGCGCTGGCCGCCAGACTCTGGTCGGTAGCGGCGGAGGCGTTGTTAGGCGGGATCGCGCTCCTCCTGTCGAGGCGTACGCTGCCGGCCGCCACGATCGACGAGGTGAAGCCATGAGTCGTACTCTGATCGCGACCTTCGAGGACGAGTTCCGGCGCTATCGCTTGCTGGCCGAAAAGGCCATGGTGCAGCTCTCCGACGACGCGCTCAATCGCGTCGTGGCGCCGGAAGGGAACTCCATCGCCATGCTCGTCCGCCACATCAGCGGCAACTTCCTCTCGCGCTTCACCGACTTTCTGACGAGCGATGGGGAAAAGCCCTGGCGCGACCGCGACGGCGAGTTCGGGACGCGCGTGTACGGTCGCGCCGAGATGGAGGAGATGTGGCAGCGGGGGTGGGGCGTGCTGGAGCGCGAGCTGGCCGCGCTCACCGACGCGGATGTGGAGCGCGAGGTGAGCATTCGCGGCCAGCCGCTGCGCGTCCACGAGGCGCTGGCGCGCTCGGTGTCGCACGCGGCGTATCACGTGGGGCAGATCGTGCTGCTGGCGCGAATGCTGGCGGAGGACGAATGGAAGTGGCTCACCATCCCCAAAGGGAAGTCCGTCGAATACAATCAGGCGCCGACGCTCGAGAAGGGTCCGCGCTAGCGCTACCCGGGCGTGAAGGGGTCCGCTGCCTTTCGCCCCCACGGCAGGAGCTGCAACTTTGGAGCTGGCGCCCTCGTTCATCCTGAGTGCCACTCCATACCGGGCCCCAGACCATGACCTTCCCGTCGTCCCTCACCGCGAACCTCCTCGCCGACCGCTATACCATCGAGCGGGAGATCGGTCGCGGAGGGATGGCGACGGTCTTTCTGGCGGAGGAACGGAAGCACGGACGCAAAGTCGCGATCAAGGTGCTCCACCCCGAGCTGGCCGCCTCGCTCGGCTCCTCCCGCTTCCTCCAGGAGATCGGGATCGCCGCCCGGCTGTCGCACCCGCACCTGGTGCCGCTCATCGACTCCGGCGACGCCGATGGCTCGCTGTACTACGTGTCCCCCTTCGTGGACGGCGGATCCCTGCGCACGCGCCTCGACCGCGACGGTCGGCTCTCGGTGCGCGACGCCATCTACATCGCCGAAGAGGTGGGGATGGGACTCGACTTCGCGCACCGTAGCGGCTTCGTCCATCGCGACGTGAAGCCGGAGAACATCCTGTTCGCCGACGGACACGCGCTGCTGGCCGACTTCGGCATCGCCCGCGCCTGCGGCGCATCGGAGCGGCAGACGCTCACCGATGCCGGCATCGCCGTCGGCACGCCGGAGTACATGAGCCCGGAGCAGGCGAGCGGCGAGCGTCACCTCGATGGCCGGAGCGACATCTACAGCCTGGCCGTGGTCGTGTACGAGATGCTCACCGGCGCGCCGCCGCTGCGCGGGAGCAACGCTCGCTCCACCATGGCCAAGCAGGTGACGGAGACACCGCCGCCGCTCCGCGCGGTGCGCCCCGACGTCCCACCGGCCGTCGAGCGCGTCATCCTCCGCGCCCTGGCCAAGGAGCCGGGTGCCCGCTTCGAGACGGTCATGGACTTCATCGATCGGCTCAAGGCGGCGGAGAACGCCGCACCGCAGATGCCCACCACCGCCATCCGGAGCGTGGCCGTCCTCCCCTTCGTGAACGCCAGTCCCGATCCGGAGAACGAGTACCTCAGCGACGGCATCACCGACGAGCTGATCGACGCGCTCACCAAGGTGGAGGGCGTCCGCGTCGCCTCACGCACCTCGGTGTTCGCGCTCAAGGGCAAACCCCAGGACATCCGCGCCATCGGCGCGCTCCTGGGCGTCTCCGTCGTCATGGAAGGGACCGTCCGCAAGTCCGGCGAGCGCCTTCGCATCACGGCACAGCTCAGCTCCGTCGAGGACGGTCGTCTCCTCTGGTCGCAGCGCTACGATCGCACGCTCGACGACGTCTTCACCATCCAGGAGGAGATCTCGCGCACGATCGTCAACACGCTGCGCGCGACGTCGCTCGGCGTGGCCTCCGACGCGCCCCCCAAGCGCTACACCGACAGCGTCACCGCCTACGGTCTCTACCTCCGCGGTCGCTACGAGTGGAACAAGCGCACGCAGAAGGCGATGGTCAACGCCATCGACTACTTCGAGCAGGCGATCGCCGCCGACCCGAATTACGCGCTGGCGTACACCGGGCTGGCGGACGCCTACGCGCTCCAGCTCGACTATCGCAGCGTCCCGGTGGCGGAGGGGTTCGCCCACGCCAAAGCGTACGCCCGAAAGGCGCTGGAGCTGGACGAGACCCTCCCCGAAGCGCACGCCTCGCTGGCGTGGAGCGAGTTCATCTACGATTGGGATTGGGAGAGCGCCGAGCGGGAGTTCCGCCGCGCCATCGAGCTGAATCCGCGCTACGCCGTGGCTCACCAGTGGTACGCCTTCCTCCTCGCCGCCAAGGGACAGATGGACGAGGCGCTGGTGGAAGGTCACACCGCCCAGGAGCTCGACTCGGGCTCCGTGTCGGCTCGCCGCGGACTTGGTTTCCTCTACTACTACGCGCGCCGCTACGAGCGCGCCGCCGACCATCTCCTGCGCGGCATCGCCATGAATCCGGTGGCGGAGGAGACGTATCGGGTGCTCGGCCTCGTCCTCTCGACGCAGGAAGAGCACGCGGAAGCCGAGCGCGTACTGCGCGAGGCCCTCGCGCTCTCCGCGGGCGGCACGCTGACACGTGCCACGCTCGGCTATGCGCTGGGGCGCGCGGGCAAGCGCGACGAGGCGGAGAAGCTGCTCGACGAGCTGGAGCGCGAGGCGCGGGGGAGCTACGTCTCACCGGTAGCCTTCGCCACGATGCATCTGGGGTTGGGCAACGTCGAGCGCGCGCTTGACTGGGCCGAGCAGGCGTACGCCGAGCGCCGCGGATGGCTCACCTACGTCAAAGTCCATCCCATGCTCGACCCCGCGCGCGGCCATCCGCGGCTCGAGGCGCTGATCCGCAAGATGGGGATCTAGCCGAGGCTGGACGGCGCGCGCCGGCGGCGCATCTTCTCCGCACCACCCCCACCGGAGAATTTCCTCATGCGCGCCCGCCCTCTCGCCGGCACCTCGCTCGTGCTGGCTCTCGCCATTGCCGGAAAGCTCTCCGGGCAGCCCTCGCCGCGCGACGACGCGGCGCGGCTGGTGTCGGCCATGCTGGGCGACACGCCCTTGGTGAGCGACCTGCAGTGGCTCTCCGACCGGATCGGCGGACGCGCCACCGGCTCGCCGGCGAACCTGCGAGCCGTCGAGTGGGGACTCGAGCGCTTCCGCGAGATGGGTGTCGAGGCGCGGCGTGAGGCGTTCCAGATGCCGGGGCTCTGGCTCGAGCGCGCCGCCAGCGTCGTGATCAGCGGCAACGGCGTGCGCTTCACTCCTCGAGTGGCGGCCATGCCGTTCTCGGCGGCCACACCCTCGTCAGGCACCAGCGGGCCGCTGCTCGATGCCGGGTTCGGCGCCGAGAGCGACTTCAAGCGGCTGGGGAGCAGTGCGCGCGGCGCCTTCGTGCTGGTGGACGTTCCGGAGCTGACCGACATCGCCGGACTCTTCCGCGAGTACACCGACGCGCACCTCATCGAGAACCGGGCCGACTCCGCCGGCGTCGCTGGGGTGGTGTACGTGGGAAGCCGGCCGCGCGACGTCCTCTTCCGGCACAACGTCTGGGCGGGGCTGGCCAACCGGAAGCCGATGCTGGTGGTCGAGCGCGACGGTGGGCTGCGCGCCCTGCGGCTGCTCCGTGCCGGCGTCCCGCTCACCATCACGGAGACGATCGACATCCAGTCGGGCGGTCCGTACGAGAGTCACAACGTGGTGGGGGAGGTCCGCGGCAGCACGCGGCCGGAGGAGATCGTGCTGCTGGGCGCGCACCTCGACGCCTGGGACCTCGGTGACGGCGCGCTGGACAACGGCGCCAACGTCGCCCTCGTGCTCGACGTCGCCCGGCAGATCAAGCGACTCGGCCTCCGGCCCGCGCGGACGATCCGGTTCGTGCTGTGGAACGGAGAGGAGCAGGGGTTGCGCGGGAGTCAGGGCTACGCCAGGTCGCACGCCGCCGAGCTGGATCGTCATGTGGTGACCGTCACGTACGACATAGGTTGCGGCAGGGTGACCGGCTTCTTCACCGGCGGTCGGCCCGAGGTGGCCGCCGCCACCACGCGACTGCTGGCGCCCGTCGCCGGGCTCGGCCCCTTCACCCAGGTCGACATTCCCATCGTCGGCACCGACAATTTCGACTTCATGATCGAGGGTGTGGCCACGCTGGTGGCGAACCAGGAGCCGGCGAGCTACGGACCGAACTATCACGCGCGCTCGGACACCTTTGACAAGTGTGACACGCGCGAGCTGAGGCTCAACAGCGCGTCGGCGGCGGCGCTGGTCTATGGCTTCGCGCAGGACCAGCAGTCACTCGCCCGCCAGACGCGCGCGCAGATCGAGGAGCTGATGCGGACGACGGATCTTCCCGACCAGATGCGGACCTTCAACGTCTGGGCGGACTGGGAGCAGGCACGGAGGGGGCGCGCGCGGTAGGGCCGCGCCGGCCACGTTGACGGCCCGCTGTACGGGCTGTAAGCATAGGAGTCCCGCGATCACGGGGGAATCGATCTTTCACGCGCGTCATCACGCCCGGCGCTGCCTGACGATGCTCGTCGTGCTCTCCTTCGCGGCCTGCAAGTCGACCGGAGCCATGCCGGCCATCGCCGCGCAGGGCTCGTCGCGTCAGACGATCTCCGTGGCGGAGCTCGAGGGCGCCGCCTACCCCAGCCTGCTCGAAGCCGTGCAGGCGCTTCGCGGTGAGTGGCTCCGGAGTCGCGGCCCGGCGAGCGTCAACTTCGACCGCGGCGTGGTGATCTACCTCGATGGAAATCGACTTGGCGGCCCCGGGATGCTGCGCGGCATCCCGACCACCACCGTGGTCGAGGTCCGCTTCATGAATCCGCCCGAGGCTCAGAGTTATTTCGGCCTCAATCACCCCCACGGCGCGATTCTCGTCATCACCAAGATCTGACCCTGCCCGAGTCCCAGCTCGCGGCCGTGTTGGCGCTCTTCGCGCGCGAGCTCGGCGGCGTCCCCGAGGTCGTCGCATCCGCGCCGGGCCGGGTGAACCTCATCGGCGAGCACACCGACTACAACGGTGGGGAGGTGCTGCCGATCGCCATCGGACGGCGCACCTGGGTGGCGGCTCGCCGCGTGTCGGGCGCGACATCGCGGGCTCGATCCGCCGCCGAGGAGCTCATGGGAGGTTGGGATCCCGCCACCCCGCGACGCGCGGGCAAGTGGTGGGACTATCTGGCCGGCGTGCAGAGCGCGCTGAACGCGCGCGGCGCCCTGCTCGGCGCCGTCGAAATGGCGGTCACCAGCGACGTCCCGGCCGGTTCCGGTCTCAGCTCATCCGCCGCTCTCGAAGTGGCCGCCATGACGGCGCTGGCTGAGCTGGCGTCTCTCGAGCTGTCGCCGGGAGAGATCGCGCTCGAATCGCGGCGCGTGGAAGCGGACTTCGTCGGGGTGTCCTGCGGGATCATGGATCAATGCGCCTCGGCCCTGTCCCGGTCCGGCTCGGCGCTCCACATCTGGTGCGACACCGCCCGCGTCGAGCACGTCCCGCTTCGCGACGCGGTGATGATCTTCGACACCGGCATTCCCCGAGCGCTGCGTGCATCGGACTTCAATGCTCGGCGCGCCGACTGCGAGCAGGCGCTCACCCTGCTTCGCGAGCTGGAGCCGGACCTTCCCAATCTGGCGGCGGCCACGCCCGCGCTGCTCGCCGTGGCGACGCTTCCCGCGCCGCTCGACCGGCGCGCCCGGCACGTGGTTGAGGAAACGGCTCGCGTGGGTCGCGTGGTGGAGCGGCTCCGCTCGGAGGGAACGTTGGACGGTGACGCGCTGTATGAATCGCACGAGTCGTTGCGCACTCTGTACGAGTGCTCCACGGCAGCGCTGGACTGGTTCGTGGCGCGCGCCTCGAAGGTGCATGGGATTCGGGGCGCGCGACTCACTGGGGCGGGGTGGGGGGGCTGCGCCATCGCCGTCGGCGATGACGGCACGCTGGCGGACGCGGCGCCCAACATGGTGGCGGACTATCGCCAGCGTTTCGGCCTGGAGGCCCGAGCATGGGTCACGCGAGCGGAGTCGGGCGCACGCCTTGAATCGCACGCCCACTGACCGTATCATCCGCCGCCTTCGAGCGTCCTTCCTACCGTAGTAGCTCAATCTCTCGTCTCCTCGCGAGCTCGTAGCACCCCACCGGCTTTCGCATCCGGCTCACCGGATCCTCGAAGCATGCAGCCCACTCCCTTTCTCTTCGCCACCGGCATCGAGAACTCGTATCCGACGCTGCCCGGCGGCACGCGCATCGACCAGATGGCGAAGTCCGGTCACTACCAGCGGTGGCGGGAGGACTTTCGCCTCGTGCGTGAGCTCGGGCTCGACGCACTGCGGTATGGCCCCCCCTACTATCTCACGCATCGAGCACCCGACGCATTCGACTGGTCGCCGAGCGACGATCCCATGCATCACCTGCGCGAGCTCGGCATCGAGGTGATTGCCGACCTCTGTCACTTCGGCGTTCCGAGCTGGCTCGGTGGCTTTCAGGACCCCGCGTTTCCGGTACTCTTCGCCGACTACGCTCGCGCCTTTGCACGGCGGTATCCGTGGGTGCGCTACTTCACACCGGTGAACGAGATCTTCATCTGCGCCACGTTTTCCGCTCGCCACGGGTGGTGGAACGAGTGCGAGACAGGAGACGCGGCGTGGGTGCGCGCGATGCGCAACCTGTGCATGGCGCACGAGCTGGCGGTGGAGGCCATCCTCGGCGAGCGACCGGACGCGATCATCGTGCAGAGCGAATCGCTCGAGCACTTCCACGCCGAGGGGAGGGGTGCCGCGCGCGAGGTCGAGCGTCTGAACGGCTTCAAGTTCCTGTCGCTCGATCTCACGCTCGGGCACGAGCTGCCAGCCGGCGTCGCCGGCCTGTTGAACCGGCACGGCGTGACGTCGAACGAACTGAGCTTCTTCCGCGAGAAGCGGGCGACCGGGCAGCGATGGCTCGGGCTCGATTACTATCCCACCTGCGAGCACCTGGTCGCGTCCACCGGCCGCCAGCGCGTCTGCCATCGGCCGCGAGGGTTTCGCACGCTCGCGCAGGAGTACCACGCGCGTTACCGGATCCCCACCTTTCACTGCGAGACGAATCGGACCTCGTCGCTGGCGGTGTCCTGGCTGGAGTCGCAGTGGAGCGACGTGCAGGCGCTGCGCGCGATGGGCATCCCCGTTCGTGGGTTCACCTGGTACTCGCTCACCGATCAGATCGACTGGCAGCACGCGCTCCGCATCGAGCGAAACGACCTGCACCCGGTGGGACTCTTCGACCTCGCGCGCCGCATCCGGCCCGTCGGCGTCGCCTATCGCGAAGTGGTGTCGCGATATCGGGACGAAGAGCGCGCGACCGGGCGCATGGTGGAATCGGCGTAGCGCTCCGACGGGGAGAGCGCCCGCTCTCGATGCGCATGCGTGCTTCGCGCTCGCGCGCACCGCTCGGGGTACGGCCTTTGCTAAACGCATGAGGACGATGGAGGAGACTCATGCAGCCGCTCGCGCCGCTCGCGCACGGCCGTACGCCTCGGAGAGAGTCGTACGGAATAATCGTCCACAGCCATCTGCGGTGGGACTTCGTGTGGCAACGCCCACAACAGATCCTTTCGCGCCTGGCGCGCACCAACCCGGTCCTCTTCGTCGAAGAGCCCATTCTGCTCGACGACATCGAGCAGCCTTCGCTCGATCTCGCCAGCCCGTGTGACAACGTCACCCGTGCCATCCCGCGACTCCCACGGAAGCTGGGTGAATCCTACGACGACGCGATCGCGCTGATTGGTCGGCTGGTCGAGCGGGCCCGACGAAGCCCGCTCCTCGGAGGCCGGTTCGATGAGGTCGTGCAGTGGTTCTACACGCCCATGCCGGCGCCGGAGATGTTGGACGCCTTCGGGGAGCGCGCGGTCGTCTACGACTGCATGGACGAGCTGTCGCGCTTTCGCTTCGCGCCGTCGGATCTGGCGCGGCGTGAGCGGCTCCTCCTCTCCCGCGCCGACGTCGTCTTCACCGGCGGTCATCGGCTGTTCGAGTCCAAGTCGCGCTATCACGACAACGTGCACTTTTTCGGATGCGGAGTGGACGCCCTGCACTTCGGTCGAGCCCGCGACCCAGCGACGCCCCTGCCCGACGATGTGGCCGCCCTGCCGCGGCCGATCCTCGGCTACGTCGGCGTGATCGACGAGCGGATCGACTACACGCTGCTCCACGAGCTTGCCGGCGCCCAAGAAGACTGGACGATCGTGATGCTCGGCCCGCTGGCCAAGGTGAATGGCGCCGAGCTGCCGCGCTCGGCCAACATCCATTGGATCGGACAGCGGCGGTACGACGAGCTGCCGGGCTACGTGAAGGCATTCGACGTTTGCCTGATGCCCTTCGCCCTCAACGAATCGACGGAGTACATCAATCCCACCAAAACACTGGAGTACATGGCGTCCGGTAAGCCGATCGTGGCCACCGCCGTGCCCGACGTCGTCCGCAACTTCACCCCCGTGGTGCGCGTCGCGCGCGACTACGCGGAGTTCATCGAAGCGGCACGACGAGCGCTCACGGCGCCGGATGCGTCGCTCATTGAGGAGGGGATCGCTCGAGCGACCGCCGAAGGGTGGGAGCCGATCGTGCGGCGGATGCACCAGCTCACCGCCGCCGCGCTCACCGCGCGCGCGACCGAGCGCGATGTTGACGAGGTGCTCGATGCCTCGTCGCACCCCGGCGCCGCGCCGGAGCCTGCCACCGACGCGCCGTGATCCCGCCGCTGGAGCTCTGGGGCGGGATCGAGTGCACCGTCAATCGGGTCGGTGACGAGTACTTCGATCAGCTCGAGCGCTGCGGCCACAGTCGACGGATCGCCGATCTCGAGCGCGTGGCGGCGCTCGGCATTCGCACCGTTCGGTATCCGCTCCTCTGGGAGCGGACCGCTCCTGTCGAGTCCGGCGCGTCGTGGGAGTGGGCCGACGCCCGGCTGAGCGGGCTCCGCGCGCTGAGCGTGGAGCCCATCCTCGGCCTGTTGCATCACGGGAGCGGGCCGCGCGGCACATCGCTCCTGGATCCCGACTTTCCGGAGGCGCTGGCGCACTTCGCCGGCGCCGCCGCGCGACGCTACCCGTGGGTACGGCGCTGGACGCCCATCAACGAGCCGCTCACCACCGCACGCTTCAGCGCGCTCTACGGGCACTGGTATCCGCATGCGCGCGATGACGCCGCCTTCGCGCGCGCATGCATGAACCAGTACCGGGGGATCGCGCTCGCCATGCGCGCCATCCGCCGCGTCATCCCGGAGGCGGAGCTGGTCCAGACCGAAGATGGTGGCCGCGCCTACGCCACGCCGACGCTCGCGTACCAGGCCGACTTCGAGAATGAGCGCCGGTGGCTCACCTTCGACGCGGTGACGGGACGCCTCTCACCCGACAGCGCGATGGGAAGCTTTCTCCTCTGGCTCGGCGTCGAGCGCTCCGAGATCGAACGCCTGGAAGAGCAGCGGCGCTTCGAGTCGCAGGTGGTGCTCGGGATCAACTATTACCTCACCAGCGACCGGTTCCTCGACGATCGCCTCGACCGCTATCCCGTGTCGAGACACGGTGGGAACGGTCGCCACGCCTATGCCGACGTCGAGGCCGTGCGCGCGCTTCCGGATCCGATCCCGGGCGTCGGCGAGCGGCTGTGCGAGGCGTGGGCGCGCTACGAGCTCCCGCTGGCCATTACCGAGGCGCACGCCGCGTGTACCCGCGAGCAGCAGTTGCGCTGGTTCCACGAAGTCTGGCGGCACGCCCGGGAGGCACGCGAGGGAGGCGCCGACGTCCGTGCCGTCACCATGTGGGCACTCCTCGGCGCGTTCGACTGGAGCACGCTGGTGACGCGCCCCGATGGTCGATACGAGCCGGGCGCCTATGACCTGCGCGGCGAACAACCACGCGCCACCGCCCTCGCGTGTCTCGCGCGCGACCTGGCGACGCGGGGCGACTGCGAGCACCCCGCGTTGCGCGGGCGCGGCTGGTGGCGCTCTGCCAAACGGCGGCTGGAT
>DATFFZ010000108.1:0-15469 GCA_035249845.1 Gemmatimonadaceae bacterium | reverse complement strand
CTACGCGCTCGAGGAGCGCCTCATCCGCCGCATCGCCGGCGACGACGCCGCCGTCCCGCTCCAGGCTCCGTTCGCCCTCGGCGACGCGCGCGCGCTGGCGGCGCTGTTCGAGGATGCCGGCGTGTCGTCGGTGACCGTCGCGTCGCATCGCGGGAGCGCGCGCTTTCCGAGCATCGAGGTGATGGTCGGCGCCGATCTTCGCGGATGGCTGCCGCTCATGGGCATCGTGCTGCCGGAGGAGACGATTCGTGCCGTCCTGAGCGCCGCGGATCGCGAGCTGGCGCGATTCGTGACGCCCGACGGCACCGTCGTGTCGGACATGCCCGCGATCATCGTCACCGGGCGCCGCCCCGAGACTCGTTAGGCAATGGCGATCCGGATCGTCAGGCTCGGTACGCCGCGCGTGCCTGGGGAAGGCCTCCGACTCGGTACCGTGCGACGTCCGCCGCGCGGCGTCAAGAAGGCGGACTTCGCGCGGCGCGACTACTTCGACGTCTGGCTCCCGGAGCTCTCGCCCAGCGCCGGCGTGGTGTCCGACGCGCTGTCGGAGCCGTGGACGCCGGCGCGCTGGCGCGCGTTCGAGCGACGCTACCTCGCCGAGATGAAGGATCCCGGCGCGCGCCACCTCATCGAGATGCTGGCCGCGCTCTCGCGGCAGACGAGCTTCTCGGTCGGCTGCTACTGCGAGGACGAGGCCCACTGCCACCGTCGAATCCTGCGCCGGCTGCTCGAGGCGGCTGGAGCCGAGATGGCGGGGACGTAGGGAGGGAGCGGGACACTCGCATCCGGGGGGCGGATCGGTCATGTTGATTCAGTCGTTCCGACCCCCCGCGCCTGCTGAAACCCACCCGGATCCGAGGCACGTAGGGACAGACATGCAGAACCCGTCCACGGTAGAACAGCCGATACCGACTCCGAGCCCCACCGCTCCCCCGGCTCCGACGGCGCCGACGACCCCCGTCCCGGGAGGAGTGCTCACGACCACGCCTTCACCGGGGCGTCCTCTGACTCGCCAGGAGGTCCAGGAGATTCGGGCGCGACGGGAAGAGCTATCCGACCAGCTACAGTCGGCGGCGCAGCGCCGGGGCCGGTTGGCCGAGCAACTCAAGGCGGCCGATCCCGCCGCCCGCAAAGGGCTCGAGCAGCGGATCGCCGTGCTGGACGAGCGCATCGTCCGCCTGGAGCAGGACATCGCCGAGACCGGACGGCAGCTGACTTCGGCCCAGCTCACCGGCAGCCTGATCCCGGTACCCGAGCCTGGCGGCATGCCTCGCCTGGACCCCGGTCAGATCACCGCCATCTGGATCGTCTTCATCGTGCTGGTGCTCTTCCCCCTGGCCCTGGCCACGACGCGCATGCTCTGGAAGCGCGCCACCGGCGCCTTGAGCCCCCGCGCGACGGAGGACACGGCTAAGCGCCTGACCCAGCTGGAGCAAGCGGTGGACACGGTGGCCGTGGAGATGGAGCGCGTCTCGGAAGGACAGCGGTTCATCACGAAGCTGCTCATGGAGCCGAACGCGCTGGCATCACTGGAAGCGGGCGGACAGAGGGAGAGAGCAGGACTTCGCCGAGGCGACGAGTAGATCGCTGCGGATGTGTGATGTGCGAGGGGCTCCGACGGCGAGTCGGAGCCCCTCGCACATTCTCCATCCACGTTGCGATGGCGCACCGGCTCCAAACGTCCATGCATCGCTTGCCCCAACCCCGTGCCACGACCATGTTTGGCCGACCATGGCAGCCGTCGGCGAGAACGTTCCGCGCAAGGATGGGATCGGCAAGGCAACGGGGCAGGCGCGCTACGCCGACGATCTCGCCTTCCCGGGGATGCTCTTCGGGCGGACCGTTCGCTCCACCATCGCGCGGGGACGAATCCGGTCGGTCGAGGTCGAAGGAGACATCAGCGGCCTCACCATCGCCGACTACCGCGACGTCCCCGGCCGCAACGTGTGCGACCTCATCGAGCAGGACCAGCCCTTCCTGGTCGAGCGCGACGTCAGGCACGTGGCCGAGCCGATTCTCCTTCTGGCGCACGAGAGCCGCGAGCGGTTGAGCGCGGTGCGCGTGTCCATCGACTACGAGGAGCAGGAGCCGGTCCTCGACCCCGAGCAGTCGGACGGCATCCTCAAGCAGCTCGACATCGTGAAGGGCGACCTCGCGCGCGGCTTCGCCGAGGCCGACCTCATCGTCGAGGGGACGTATCGCACCGGGCATCAGGAGCACGTGTACATCGAGCCCAACGGCGTGATCGCGGTACCGGAGAACGGCGGCATCGCGGTGTACGGCTCGGTGCAATGCCCCTTCTACGTGATCAAGGCGCTCAAGAGCCTGCTCGGCGCCAACATCCCGGTGCGCGTGATCCAGACCGAGACCGGCGGCGGGTTCGGGGGAAAGGAGGAGTATCCCTCCATGCTCGCCGGCCACGCCTCGCTGCTCGCGCTCAAGTCGGGCCGCCCGGTCAAGATCATCTACGACCGCGTCGAGGACATGGTGGCCACCACCAAGCGGCATCCGTCGATCGTCAGGCACCGCACCGGCGTCAGGCGCGACGGACGCATCGTGGCCATGGATGTGGACGTGCTCCTCGACGGCGGCGCCTACGTGACGCTCAGTCCGGTGGTGCTCTCCCGCGGGTGCATCCACGCGGCGGGGCCGTACCGCTGCCAGAACGTGCGCATCCAGGGACGCGCGGTGGTGACCAACACGCCGCCGAACGGCGCCTTCCGCGGCTTCGGCGCTCCGCAGACGCAATTCGCCGTCGAAGTGCACATGGAGCGCATCGCCGAAGCGCTGCACATGGATCCCGTCACGCTGCGCGAGCGCAACGCCCTCCGCCCCGGTGACGCCACCGCCACCGGCCAGGTCATGCGCGACGACTGCAGCGCGCTCATGGTGCTGGACGAAGCCGTGCGCCGCAGCGACTTCCGGCGCAAGCGCGAGGCGTATCGTGGCACCAACCGCGCGATCGGACTGGCGCTCTTCTACCACGGCGCGGGATTCACCGGGAGTGGAGAGCGGCACCTCAACTCCAAGGCACGGCTCGATCTCACCGAGCGCGGCGTGCGCATCGCCGTCGGCAGCACCGAGATCGGACAGGGGACGCGCACCATGCACGCGCAGATCGTCGCCGACGCGCTCGGCATCCCGTACGAGGACGTCGAGGTCGCGCAGCCCGACACCAGCGTCGTCGCCGACAGCGGGCCGACGGTGGCGTCGCGCACCTGCATGGTTGTGGGCAAGATCCTCGAGGAGTGCGCGCTCGAGATGAAGGAACGGCTGAACGGGATGACGCCGGCCGCGTATCACGCCGCCCACGGCGGCTTCTCGGTGCTCCGAACGTACGAGCCGCCCGACTGGATCGAGTGGGACGACCACAGCTACCGCGGTGATGCGTACGCATCCTTCGGCTGGGGGTGCGACGTGGCCGAGCTCGAGCTCGACGCCGACACTTACGAGGTGCGCCCGATCCACATCACCGCCGTGCAGGAGTTCGGCCGACCGATTCACCCCGCCCTGGCGCGAGGTCAGATCGAGGGCGGCACCGCGCAGGGGCTCGGCTACGCGCTCCTCGAGCGCGTGGTCATGCGCGACGGCCAGATGCTCAACGCGCAGCTCACCAACTACGTGATCCCCACCACGCTCGACACGCCGGAGCTCGACGTCGTCATGCTCGAGAACCCGTACCCGGGCGGGCCGTTCGGCGCGAAGGGGTTGGGAGAGCTTCCCATGGACGGGCCGGCGCCCGCCATCGTGAACGCGCTTCGCCACGCCGGTCTCGACGTGCGCGAAGTCCCCGCCACTCCCGAGCTCCTGGCGACGTGCGCTTCACGCTGAACGGCGCCGCCACCGAGGTTCACGGCCATCCGATGGCGCGTCTGCTCGACGTGCTGCGCGAGGAGTGCGGACTCACCGGCACCAAGGAAGGGTGCGGCGAAGGGGAGTGCGGCGCCTGCACCGTGCTCGTGGATGGCGAGCCGGTTTGCTCCTGCATCGTCCCGCTCTCCCAGGTGGAAGGCGCCGAGGTCATCACCATAGAAGGCCTGGGCGACGATCACCCGCTCCAGCACCTCTTCATGAACGAAGTGGGCGCGCAGTGCGGGATCTGCACGCCGGGAATGATCCTGGCCGCCACGGTGATCGGCGCCAACCCGACGCTCGACGAGATCAGGGTCGCTCTGGCCGGCAATCTCTGCCGCTGCACCGGATACTCGGCCATCTACCGCGCGATCATGAAGGCCGGGAGCGCGAGCGGGTGAAGACCGCCATCTCCCAGCTCGAGATGCGACGCCCGGCGTCGCTGGCGGACGCGCTGGCCATCCTGCGCGATGAGGAGCGCGTGCCGATCGCCGGCGCGACCGACGTCTACGTGGCGCTCAACTTCGGCACGCTGGAGGCCAGGCGCTTTCTCGACATCTGGAAGCTCGACGAATTGCGCGGCATCACCGTGCGCGACGACACGCTGGTGATCGGCGCGCTCACCAGCTACGCGGCGCTGATCCGCTCGCGCGACGTCAACCAGCGAGTGCCCATGCTGGTGGACGCGTCGCGGTTGGTGGGTGGCCCACAGATCCAGAATCGCGGCACCATCGGCGGGAACATCGCCAACGCCTCCCCGGCGGGGGACACGCTGCCGGTGTTGGCGGCCGCCGGCGCCATGCTCGTGCTGCGCAGCGCCGGCGGGGAGCGCCGCGTCGCGTTCAACGAGTTCTTCACCGGTTACCGCGCCACCGTGCGCCGTCCGGACGAGCTCATCGCCGCCGTCGAGATCCCGCGCGTGGAGGGCCGGCAGTGGTTTCGTAAGGTAGGCACTCGTGCGGCCCAAGCAATCTCGAAGATCGTGATGGCGGCGGTGCGCGCGCCCGAGCCGCGCATCGCGGTGGGGAGTGTCGCCCCCACCGTGATCCGGCTGCCCGCGACGGAGCGCGCGCTCGCTGGCGGCGCGTCCATCGACGATGCCGCGAGCATCCTCGGCGGCGAGATCGCGCCCATCGACGACGTCCGGTCGACCGAGAGCTATCGCCGGCAGGTGGCGATGAATCTCCTTCGCCGCTTCTGGAGCGACACCGCCTGAGCGGATCCGAGCTCGTCATCCGATCACGCCGCGTGCTCACCGCAAAGGGGGTTCGCGCCGCGGCGGTGCACGTCAGCGGCCGAACGATCGAGCGCGTCACCGAATGGAGCGATGTACCGCGCACCGCGACGCTCGCCGACGCCGGCAACTCGGTGGTGATGCCCGGCGTGGTGGACACGCACGTGCACGTGAACGAGCCCGGGCGCACCGAATGGGAGGGCTTCGCGTCCGCCACCCGCGCCGCGGCGGCCGGTGGCGTCACCACCATCCTCGACATGCCGCTCAACTCCATCCCGGCCACCACCACTCGTCAGGCGCTGGAGACCAAACGGGAGGCCGCGCTGGCGACGTCGCTGGTGAACGTCGAGTTCATCGGCGGCGTGGTTCCGGGAAACGCCGGCGAGCTGGAGGAGCTGCACGACGCCGGCGTTCTCGCCTTCAAGTGCTTTCTCTCGCCGTCCGGCGTGGACGAATTTCCCAACGTGACCGCCGACGATCTCCGGCAGGCACTCCCCATCCTCGAGCAGCTCGGCGTCCCGCTCATGGTGCACGCCGAGGATCCGGCGCTGCTTCGAGCGGCGCCCGCCGGCGGATCGCGCCGCTACGCCGACTATCTCGCCTCCCGTCCACCGGAGGCCGAGGCGCGCGCGATCGAGCTCCTCACCACCCTCATGGACCGGTGGCCAACGCCAGTCCACATCGTGCATCTCTCGTCGGCGGGCTCGCTCGCCATCGTTCGCGCGGCGCGCGCGCGGGGGTTGCCGATCACGGTCGAAACGTGCCCGCACTACCTCACCTTCGCCGCCGAGGACATCCCCGACGGCGCCACCGATCACAAGTGCGCGCCACCCATCCGTGACCGTGCCGAGCGCGAGCTGCTGTGGCGCGCGCTGCTCGACGGCCAGATCGACCTGGTGGCGTCCGATCATTCGCCCTGTCCGCCCATCATGAAGGAGACGAAGGGCGACTTCTTCGCCGCCTGGGGTGGGATCGCATCGCTCCAGCTTTCGCTGGCGGCGGTGTGGACCGGTGCCCGGGAGCGCGGCATCAGCGTGAACCGCGTGGCCGAGTGGATGTGCGAGGCCCCGGCGCGTCTCGCCGGCCTGGGGCGGCGCAAGGGGAAGCTGGCGCCCGGTTGGGACGCCGACGTCGTCGTGTGGGACCCGGAGGCGAGCTTCACCGTGGACCCGGCGCGGCTGCATCATCGCCACCGGGTCACGCCCTACGCCGGTCGCACGCTCCATGGCGTGGTCCGCGCCACGTACGTCGGTGGCCGCGCGGTCTTCGGGAGCGTATGATGTCGAACGTGTTCACCGAGCTCATCGACCTGGCGGCGGAGCGCTTCGGCGGGGCCGTGGTGGCGGCCAACGACGAGTTCTTCGCGCCGCGCGAGAATCTCATCAAGCCGGGCGCGCCGGAGTGGCGCGAGGGCGTGTACACCGAGCGCGGAAAGTGGATGGACGGTTGGGAGACGCGCCGCCGCCGCACTCCCGGTCACGATTGGGCGATCATCAGGCTCGGTCTCCCGGGGATCGTGCGTGGCGTCGTCGTCGACACGACGTTCTTCACCGGCAACTACCCCGAGCGAGCGAGCCTCGACGGCGCGTCGGTCGAGGGCACTCCGCCGGTGGAGCGCCTGACGAGTGACGACGTGCGCTGGCACCCCATGCTCGAGCTCTCGGCGCTGGAAGGGAATCGCGCCAACGTCTTCCCGCTGGATGATCACGCCCGAAGGGTGACGCACGTTCGGCTGAACATCTTCCCCGATGGCGGCGTGGCGCGCCTGCGCGTGCACGGGGAGGTCGCGCCCGACGACCGGCTCTTCCGCCCTGGCGCCCTGGTGGACCTGGCGGCGATCGAGAACGGGGGCTTCGTCGTCTCGTGCAGCGACATGCACTACGGTCACCGCCAGAACCTCATCATGCCGGGGCGCTCCACGCACATGGGCGACGGCTGGGAGACCAGGCGGCGGCGCGGCCCCGGGCACGACTGGACGATCGTGCGCCTCGGCCGGCGCGGCACGATCGAGCGGGTGGAGCTCGACACCGACCACTTCAAGGGAAACGCGCCCGGCGCCTGCATGCTGGAGTGGTGCGACGTGGGTGAGGCGTTCTCTCCCGAGAAGGTCCAATGGACGACGGTGGTGGAGGAGGCGCCGCTCGAGCCGCACGCGCGACACCACTGGGATGTCTCGTGCGACCCCGCCACGCACGTGCGACTCAACATCTACCCCGACGGCGGCGTCGCCAGACTCCGCCTCTTCGGCCGGGTGGTCGGATGAACGTCTCGGTGGCGGAGCTGGACCGGATGCCCGCGACGCGCGCGGCCGAGCTGCTCTCATCCTGCTGCGGCTCGTCGCGGTGGGTGGAGCGCATGGTGGCGCGCCGCCCCTTCGGCTCGTCAGGCGCCATGCGCACGGCCGCCGATGAGATCTGGCGCGCGCTCGAGCCACGCGATTGGCGCGAGGCGTTCTCGCGTCACCCGCGGATCGGCGAGCGCGTGGGCGCGATCCCACAGGGGGAGCGCGGGAGCACGTGGTCGGCCAGGGAGCAGGCCGGAATGGATGCCGCGGCAGGCGACGTGCGACAGGAGCTCGCGCGGGCCAACCGGGAGTACGAGGAGCGCTTCGGCTACGTGTACATCGTGTTCGCCTCGGGGAAGACGGCCGACGAGATGCTGGCGCTCTGCCGCGCGCGGCTCGGCAACGACCCGGAGACGGAGCTCGCGGTGGCCGCCGAAGAGCAGCGCAAGATCATGCAGCTTCGCCTCTCCCGGCTCACCGAAGGCGACGCCGGCGAGACACGCCCATGAGCACGCTCAGCACGCACGTTCTCGACACCGCACTCGGCCGCCCCGCTCCCGGAATCCGCATCGTTCTCGAGCGCGACGGCGCCACCCTCGGCTCCGGCGTCACCGACGCCGACGGACGCGTGCGCGACCTCGCCGGAGGCACCCCGCTGGCCGAGGGCAGCTACCGCCTCACCTTTCACGTCGGCGACTATTTCGCGGCGGCCAAGCGCGCCTCGTTCTACAGTCGGATCGCCGTCGACTTCCGCATCGGCACGGCCAGCGAGCACTATCACGTGCCGCTGTTGCTGAGCCCGTACGGGTACGCGACGTACAGGGGAAGCTGAAGAGAGCGGGGAGCGGGGGGCGGGGGGCGGGGGGCGGGAAGCGAGGCACACCTGATGACTACCGCATCCGCCGTCGCTTCCCGCCCCCCGCCACCCCCTCCCCGCTCTCCTACCGAAGTCCTTCCGACGTCCATCTCCCGATCAGCGCCCGCTCTCTCTCCGTGATGTTCGTCTTGTTCGCGGGCGGCATCGTCCGCGTCACCACCGCCCGCTCGCGGATGCGGGCCGCGTAGGCGGCGATCTGCTCGGGGGTGTCGAACATTGCGCCGCCAGGGGCGACGCCGAAGGTCATGTCGGCCGGGGTCGATGAGTGACAGACGGTGCAGCGACGGTCGATCACGTGGCGCACTTCGGCGAACGTGACCTGGCCGGTGTCGCCGTCCGCCGGCTCATCGGGCACACCGGTGAAGCGTAGGACGGCAGCGAGCGCCGCCGCGCCGGCGGCGAGCGTCGTCGCCAACGCCGGCCTCCACGCCGCGTACGTGAAGCGGACGTTGAGGACGTGGCGCACCGCCGCCCCGGTCACGATCAGCAACAGCAGCAGCAGCCAGCTGTACCGGTGGCCGTAGACCGCCGGAAAGTGGTTGCTGATCATCAGCACGATGACCGGGAAGGTGAAGTAGTTGTTGTGAATGGACACCCGCTTCGCGCGATCGGACACCGCCTGACTGGCGCCTCGCCCCTCGGCCACCGAGGCCACCAGCTCCCGCTGCGACGGCACGATCGTGAAGAAGACGTTGGCCGCCATGATGGTGCCGAGCATCGCCCCCACGTGAAGAAAGGCGGCGCGTCCGCTGAGCAGCCTGGTGAGGGCGACGGCGATCGACGCCAGCCCGAGCATCCACACGATCGCCGCGGCGCGCGGCGCGCGCGGCGCCACCAGTCGCTGCATCGACTCGTACAACGCCCACCCGATGACGATGCCGCCGATCCCCACCAGCACCGCGCTCCGGTGATCCAGCGGCGCGACGGTGGACTCGGCCAGCACGGCGCGTCCGCCCAGGTAGTACACCACCACCAGCAGCGCCATGCCGCTCAGCCAGGTGGCGTACGCCTGCCACTTGAACCAGTGGAGCGGTGCCGGGAGCGGCTGGCCGGCGAGCGATGTCTTCTCGACGTAGTAGAAGCCGCCGCTGTGCAGCAGCCAGATCTCCCCGATGGGCGCGCCCGTCCTGCCTGACGAGGAACGCAGGTTGCGGTCGAGCCAGTTGAAGAGCAGCGAGTTCCCCACCCACATGATGCCGGCGATCACGTGCACCCAGCGCGCGACGAGATCGAGCAGCTCGAGCGCGCGCGCGCTCACGTCCTCCCTCGCAGGATCTTCACGAAGGAGCGCCCGCGGAATTCCTCGGCGGTGAGTCCGGTCATCGCGAGCGCCTCATCTTCGGTGATGGCACCGGAGTTGATGCCGCGCAGGAAGAAGTTGAGCAGCGCGTGCCCGGTGGCCGCGTCGTCGAAGACGTCACCCACCAGCGTCGCCTGCGCCGCCCGGCTCACGAAGTTGGCGAGCCGCGCGCCGGCGGCGTCGATGCCGTCGAGGAAGAAGCCGTACAGCGCCGCGTAGCGTGACACGAGCTGCGCCGGGTGCAGGTCCCACCCCTGATAGAACCCGCCGCTCAGCGAATGGCGGACGTCCTCGAAGTGAAGACGCCAGGCGGCGTGCACGCTCCGCGCGTTGTCCTCGCGCTGGGCGTCGGTGAGCGGCCGGCCGTCCTCCGCCGGACGATGGATCGGCACCGGCATCACCGTGGTCGAGCCATCGGAGAGCCAGACCCCCGTCCCCGCGAACGCCACCTGCATGAACTGCTTGGCGAACTCGCAGGCGGAGTGACGCATCCGCTGGTGCGCGGCGGTGATGTTGCAGCCGGCGGTGTAGTCGTAGGTCCCGAAGTGGGCGCCCGAGAGACGACCGTCCGAGGCGTCGAGGATGCGCGGGAGGAGCGAGCGGCCGCCGCCATCGAGCACGATCTGCGGCGTCTCCACCATCACCTCGAAGCGCAGCGTACGGTCGGCGAGCCCGAGCGCGCGCTCGATCGCACGGAGCGCCGCCACGGCGTAGTCCACCTGCTCGATGATCGTGACCTTGGGGATGGTGACGAGCCAGCGCTCGGGGAGGCCGCCACCTTCCACCAACGCGGTGATCACCAGGTCGAGCGTCCGGATGCCGCGCGCGCGCAGCTCCTCGTTGAGCGGCTTCACTCGAATGCCGATGAAGGGCGGCAGCGTCCGGTCGCGCATGCCGCGCGTCAGCTCGCGGGCCACCACGCCGGCGTGATGATCCTCTTCGCGGTCAGGGCGATTCCCGTAGCCGTCCTCGAAGTCGATGCGAAAGTCCTCGACCGGCTCGCGCGAGAGCTTGTCGCGAACCCGAGTGAAGATCCGGGCGAGCGACGGATGGTCGGCGATCCCCATGGCGGTGCCGAGCGTCTCCGGAGTGTGGGCGTACTCGTCCATCGCTCCGAGCGCCAGACGCCCGATCTTCGGCGCCGAGTCCGCCGCGAAGAGCTGGGCGCCGCCGTACACCGTGTGCACCGGCTGTCGCCCCGGACCCTCCCCCGGATGCGCTCGCGCGAACGCCTCGTTCGCCTCGCGCAGCGCCGCCGTCGCCTCCGCGAGCATGGACGCGTCGAGCGATCCGCGCGGCGACTCCTGCGCGACGGGGGTAGACATGCGGCGGAAGTTGCAGCGGGCCAGGAAGGGGCGAAAGGGATGACTGACACTCCGCTGACGCTTCCCCCGCCCCGCCTCCCGCCCCGCTTGCTACCTTTCCCCCTGTCCATAGAGCATGACCCGACCGATGATGCCCATCACACGCGCGACCTTCCTTCGCCGCCTCGTGCTCGGTACCGTGGCGCTCGGCGCGGCGCCGGCGCGCACGTTGAGTGCGTGGACGGGCGCGTCGCACCACGAACGGCGTAAGCCCTTCCCGCACCCGGAACCGCGGCCGGGGATCACCGGCGACCGCGTCCTCCCCGAGAGCGAGCTTCCGGACAAGCGCGCGGTACGCGAGTGGTACGCCGCGGCGCGCACGCATCCGGCCATCTTCGACGGGCTCTACTGCACCTGTCGATGCGAGCGGAGCCACGGCCACCGGTCGCTCCTCGCCTGCTTCGAGAGCGACCAGCCCGTTGGCTGCTTCGGTTGCCAGGAGCAGGCCGAGCTCGTGGTGCCGCTGGTGAACGGGGGGAAGAGCCTGGCGGAGATCCGCGCCGCGGTGGACGAGAAGTTCGGCTAGACGCGAGCTCTCAGCCGTGCGCCGAGCAGGAGATCCGTCTCACCTCCCTCCGCTCTCGCTCCTACGCCACCTGCGGTACGATGCCCACACGCACGGCGTAGCGTACCAGGCCCACCACGTCGTGGATCCCGAGACGCTTCATGAGCTCGCCTCGATGCGTCTCGATCGTCTTGACGCTCAGGCCCAGCCGCTCGCCGATGGCGCGCGTGCTGTGCCCCTCGGCGACCAGTCGCAGCACCTCCAGCTGGCGCGGGCTCAGGGTGGTGAGCTTCTTCCGGATCGCAAGCGCGGACTCGATGGCCGTGGGGAGCAGGTGGCTGCTGTCCTTGAGGACGATGTCCTCGGCGCCGGCGCGGATGCTGGACACCGCCATCGCTCCGTCGAGGGTGTCGGTGTACAGGATCACGGCCGTCGTGGGGTGCACCGACTGCACGACGCGGAGCGCCGCTTTCACGTCGCGTGATTCGCTCGGCTGATCGACGAGCACGACGTCGGGCCCGAAGCTCCGGAGCGCGGTGGCGAATCCTTCCGTCAGCTCACAGCGCTCGACCAGGAAGCCCACTCCTTGCCGGTCCAGCTCCTGCCGCACCCGCGCCTCGTCCGCATCGGACTGCTCGACGAGGAGGAGACGAAGGCTCCTTCGCACCTTAGGCACGATGGCGTCGGACGCTCGGTGTCGAGATGGCCTCGGATTGCGGGGCGCAGGTGGGAGGGGTTCGTTGCGCGGCGGTGCCGTCTGCTGCATGTTGTTGTGCCTCGAGCTGCGGGAACTTCGATATCCGATGATATACTTTGCTATCCATTGATAGGCAAGTTCTGAGCATGGTTGGCTAGCAAAGGAGGCCGCCTCAAAAACGGCGACCTCACGTCGTTCGTTCCAGAAAAACGGCGCCTCGCGCGCGGCCAGAGTACCACTTCCTGCCGCGACCGACTATCCGGGCACCACCTTAGAACCAACCATGGACGACCTCGACGAGCTGCTGGACATCGAGCAGGCAGCGAAGTTCCTCAACGTGAGCGAAACCTCCATCAGGCGCTGGACCAACGCCGGTCGTCTCGCCTGCTACCGTGTCGGACCGAAACGCGAACGACGCTTTCGCCACGCCGACCTCATCGCCTTCATGGAGCGTCAGGGTGTCGCCGCCGTCGGCACCCCGATCGACGCCGCCGAGGAGCACGTCGACATAGACGGAGTGGCGCTCCGATTCGGCGCCCACCTCGCCGGGCTCTACTCCTCGGACCTCGGACGCATCCGCCTCGCCATCGCGTTTCTGGCCGATGGCTTCCGTCCCGGGAGCGTCAACTTCCTCGTCGCGCTTCCCGCGACGCGCGACGACATCCTCGGCCACCTCGAGCGTGAGGGGCGCTCGATCGCGGCGGAGGTCGACGCCGGGCGGCTGGTGTTGCTCACCTATCACCGCACCGGCCGCGAGCAGATCGATCGATTCGCCAGGGAGTTCACGCACGCGCGGCAACAGGGCGCGCGCGCCTTGCGCCTCGTGGGAGACATGACCGGGTTCGCCGAGCACGTGTCGCGCGAGGGGTTTCACGAATACGAGTCCGCCTACGACCAGCTCATCGCCAGGCGCTTTCCGGTCGTCACGCTCTGTCAGTACGACGTCCGTCTCTTCTCGAACGACGACGTGCTGCACGCGTTGCGAGCGCACCCCGACACCTTCAGCTATCCGGCGGACCGCGTGCTCGCGTGAGCGCGCTCCTCAGGCACATGCGCATCGCCATCACCCGCTCGGTGCCGCCTTCGATCGTTCGCTGCGAGCTCACCCACCTCCAGCGGCGGCCCATCGACCTGCCTCGCGCATCGGCTCAGCACGATGAGTACGAGCGTCTGCTGGAGGAGCTCGGCTGCGTGGTCCGCCAGCTGCGGGCCACCCCCCACTTGCCGGACTCCACCTTCGTGGAGGACACCGCCGTGGTGGTGGACGAATGCGCCGTCATCACCCGGCCGGGCGCGGCGTCGCGACGTGACGAAACGGAGTCGGTGGCGTTGGCGCTCGCCGAGTATCGCCCGCTCGTCAGGCTGATGGAGCCGGCCACCCTGGATGGCGGCGACGTGCTCGTCACCGGCCGGCGCGTGTACGTCGGCCTCTCGAGCCGCACCAACGCCGAGGGCGTGCGCCAGCTTTCGGCGGCGCTGGAGCCACACCGCTACCGCGTTGCGGCGGTGCTCGTGCGCGATTGCTTGCATCTCAAGAGCGCGGTCACTCCACTCGGCGATGGACGCTTGCTCCTCGACCCGCGCTCGGTGGACGCCGCGTCCTTCGATGGCGCACCCACCCTCGAGGTGGACACCGACGAGCGGTTCGCCGCCAACGTGCTGGCGGTGGACGGCACCGTCATTGTGCCGGCCAATGCTCCCCGCACGCGCGAGCGTCTGGAGCGAGAGGGGTACGTCGTCCGACCGCTCAACCTCACCGAGCTGGCCAAGGCCGAGGCGGGGCTCACCTGCTGCAGCCTCCTTTTCACACGCTGACATCTGGCGCCCGTGGATGACGCGCGTTTCATTCAGTCGCCCATGCCGGGGCTGGCTGTGACACCGCCTGACGAGAGAGGCCGATGCTGTTCATGGTCGTAGAGCGATTTCGCGGCGGAGACGCGCTCCCGGTGTATCGCCGCGCGCGAGAGCGCGGGCGCATGCTCCCCGACGGCGTCGAGTACGTGGCCAGCTGGGTGGACCTCGACTTCGCGCGCTGCTACCAGCTCATGCGCGCGGAGAGCGCCGCCGCGCTGGAGCCGTGGCTGGCGCAATGGCGAGACCTGGTGGACTTCGACGTGGTGCCGGTGCGCGAGTCGAAGGAGGCGTCGGCCATCATCGCTCCCAGGCTTTGAGCGTGGAACGGAGCGCGAGCCCATCCGGCGCCGCCACGCTCGCCGCCGAGCCCGACGCGGCGACCCGGCCCACGCTCCTGCGGGTGATCGGGCGGTGGACGCTCACCGCCATCGTGATCAACTCCGTGATCGGGAGTGGCATCTTCGGTCTCCCGTCCACGATCGCCGGACTCGTCGGCGCCTGGAGCCCGCTGGCGATGCTGCTGGCGGGCATCTCCCTCTTCACCGTCATCCTCTGCTTCGCCGAGGTGGGGAGCCGCTTCGACAAATCGGGCGGCCCGTATCTGTACGCGCGCGAGGCGTTCGGCCCCGCGGTGGGTTTTCACATGGGGTGGCTCCACGTCTGGACGCGCCTCTTCTCCGGGGCGGCTCTCCTGAACGTGCTGGTCGCCTACATCGCGGTCCTGCTCCCCTGGCTGGGCACGCCGGTTGGCCGGGCGGTGGTGATGATCGTCGGCATGCTGATCGTGACCGTGGTCAACGTCATCGGCGTGCGGCAGGGAGCGTGGACGGTCAACTTCTTCACCGTCGCCAAGCTGCTTCCGCTGGCGGTGCTCCTGCTGGTCGGGCTGGCCAGCCTTCGCGGCGATGTGCTCGCCACCCAGACCGTGACGCACATGGAATGGACGAACGCGGTGCTCCTTCTCGTCTTCGCCTACGGGGGCTTCGAGTCCGCCGCCATCGCGGCGGGTGAGACGCGAGATCCCAAACGCGACACGCCCTTCGCCATCATGGTGGCGATGCTGCTGGTGACGGTCATCTACACCCTGGTGCAGCTGGCGGTGATCGGCGTGGTCCCCAACGCCGCCGGGGAGCGCGCGCCGGTGGCCGCCGCGCTCGGCAACTTGTTAGGCACGGCCGGCTCCACGCTGGGCGCGGTGGCGGTGGTTTTGTCGGTGTACGGTTGGCTCAGCGGCTTCGCCCTGGCCACGCCACGGATCCTGCACGCCATGGCCGAGCGCGGAGAGCTGCCGGCGATGTTCGCGCGCGTCCATCCGACCTTTCGGACGCCGCACGTGTCCATCCTCGTCAACTCGGCGCTGCTCCTGGTGCTCGCCGTGGGCAGCAGCTTCGCCCACGCGGCCACGGTCTCGGTGATCACCCGTCTGGTGTTCTTCGCCGTCACCTGCGCCGCGCTGATGATCTTCCGTCGTCGCGCCGGACCGGCACCATTCACGATTCCAG
>DATFFZ010000107.1:0-15423 GCA_035249845.1 Gemmatimonadaceae bacterium | reverse complement strand
CGCTGTCGAGCGCCTTCGACGATTTCCTGTCCGAGAGCGGGGCGGCCGGCCAACCCGCTCGTGAGGCATCGAGCGAGCTGTCGCTCGACTCCGTCTTCCGTGATGCCTCGTCGCCCGCGCCCGCGGCGCGACCCAACGGCGCCATGTCCTTCGACGACTTCTTCTCCGAGGAGAACGGCGAGTCGCGAAACCGCGGCGAGCAGCGGGGTGAGGCGGGGGACGCCGGCCCGTCCGACCTCGAGACCTTCCATGCGTGGCTCGAGGGGCTGAAGAAATAGTGCGCATCGCCGTGCTCAACGGCCCCAGCCTGAATCTTCTCGGGAGTCGCGAGCCGGAGCTGTATGGACGCGAGACGCTGTCCGACATCGAGCATCGCTTGCGCGACGTCGCTTCGGAGATCGGCGTCGACATCGAGTTCGAGCAACGCAACGGCGAAGGGGAGCTGGTCGACTGCATCCACGCCCTTCGCGGGCGGGCGCAGGGCGCGCTGGTGAACGCCGGCGCCTACTCCCACACCAGCCTCGCCATCCGCGACGCGCTCTCCGCCGTCGGCGTGCCGTTCGCCGAGGTGCACCTCACCAACATCTTCGCGCGCGAGCCGGAACGTCGTCACTCGATGCTGTCCAGCGGAGCGGAGGGGGTGCTGTGCGGCTTCGGCGCGATGGGCTACGAGCTCGCGCTGCGCGGCCTGGTGGCCAAGCTCTCGGCGCGTGGCTGACGAACGATCGCGGCGTCGGGCCGCGCTCATCGCGGCGCTGGAGAGCGCGCACCTGGACGGGCTGCTGTTGACGAGCCTGCCCAACATCCGCTACCTCACCGGATTCTCGGGAACGAGCGCGCTGGCGGTGGTGACGCGGCAGGAGACGGTGCTCATCACCGATTTCCGCTACGCCACGCAGGTGGGCGAGGAGGTGGGCGGCGAAGCGCGCATCCGCATCGAGCCACAGAGTCTGTGGGCCGGTCTCTGGCGCGCGCTGCCGGAGATGGGCACGCTGGAGGTCCTCGGCTTCGAGTCGGCGCACCTGCTGCACCGCGATTTCGCGCGCCTGCTGGAGTCGGGGAGTCGCTGGCAGTGGCGCCCCACGCTCGACCTGGTGGAGACGCTGCGTGAGCGGAAGGATGCGCACGAGGTCGAGCTCATCTCCCGCGCGGCCGACGTCGCCACGCGCGCGCTCGAGCAGAGCGTGGAGCGCGTGGCGCCGGGGATGACCGAGCTGCAGGTGGCGGGGATCCTCGAGGAGACGCTGCGCGAGGAGGGAAGCGAGGCGTTTCCCTTTCCCACCATCGTGGCCTCGGGACCGCGCGCCGCGCTGCCGCACGCGCGCTCGTCGGCGCGCGGGATCGCGCGCGGAGAGTTTCTGCTCATCGACTTCGGCGCCGTGGTGGGCGGATATTGCGCCGACGTCACGCGCACCTTTTGCGTGGGCGCGGCCGACGCCGAGCAGCGCGAGGTGTACGACGTGGTGCGTGGCGCCAACGCGCGCGCCACCACCAGCGTGCAGGCCGGCATGCGGGGGCGGGATGCCGACGCGCTGGCTCGGCGCTACATTGAGGAGCGCGGTCACGGCGAGGAGTTCGGCCACAGCCTCGGGCACGGCATCGGGCTCGAGGTCCACGAGGCGCCACGACTGTCGAGCACATCCGAAAGCATTCTCCCGACGAACGCGGTGGTGACGATCGAGCCCGGAATCTACCGAGCCGGGTGGGGCGGCGTGCGCATCGAGGACGACGTCGTGCTCGGCGCCGACGGTCCCCGGATTCTCACGTCCTTCACGCGCGACCTGGTGGAGATCGCCTGACGAATGCGGGGAGCCATCCGACATTGATATGATCGACCTACGCTACGTGAAAAAGCTCGTCGAGCTGCTCGACGAATCCACGGTCGACTCCATCGAGATCTCCTCCGACAAGGGGATGAAGATCCGGATCTCGAAGTCCCCGCAGCAGCGCGGCACGGTGCAGGTGGCGCCCTCGCTTCCCATTCCGGCGATCCTGCCGGCGCCGATCGCCGATGCGCGGGCCACGCCCTCGGCCGGCTCCGCGGCCGTGGACGAGGCGCCGCCCAAGCCGGAGCCCGTCAAGAGCAAGCTGCTGGAAGTGAAGTCGCCCATGGTCGGCACCTTCTATCGCGCCCCCGAGCCGGGCGCGCAGCCGTACGTCATCGAAGGCTCGCGCATCGAGAAGGGTCAGATTCTCTGCATCATCGAAGCGATGAAGATCATGAACGAGATCGAGTCCGAGTTCTCCGGGATCGTGCGAGAAGTGCCCGTGGAGGACGCTCACCCGGTCGAGTATGGTCAGGTCCTCTTCCGGATCGATCCCAATGGCTAATCCCACGCCCCGTCCCGCGCACACGCCGCCCGCCGCGTCAGGCGTGACGCAGTCGATCACCCCGTCCGTGGAAGTGCCGGCGCTCTCCGGCCCCGCCTTCAACTTCAAGGCGGTGCTCCAGAAGATGATCCAGCAGAACGCGTCCGACCTCCACCTCAAGGTGGGACGTCCGCCCGTGCTGCGCGTGAACGGCGACCTCATCACGCTGCCGCTCCCGCCGCTCCGCCCGGAGGATCTCAAGGCGCTCGCCGAGCAGATCATGACGCCGAAGCAGGTGAAGGAGTTCGCCGAGAACAAGGAGGCCGACTTCGCCATCGGCGTGCCGGGGATCGGACGCTTCCGCGTGAACGTCTATCAGCAGCGCGGTACCATCGCCTACGCCATGCGGGCGGTGCCGTACCAGGTGAAGAGCATCCCGGAGCTCAACCTCCCGCCGGTGGTGGGCGAGGTGGCGCTCCGCCCGCGCGGTCTGGTGCTCGTCACCGGCGTCACGGGCTCCGGCAAGTCGACGGCGCTGGCCGGAATGATCCAGCACATCAACGAGCACCGGCACGCGAACATCATCACGATCGAGGATCCGATCGAGTTCCTCCATCGCGACATCAACTCCAGCATCAACCAGCGCGAGGTGGGGGCCGACACCGGCAGCTTCACCCAGGCGCTGCGCCGCGTGCTGCGCCAGGACCCCGACGTCATCCTCATCGGCGAGATCCGCGACGTGGAGACGCTCGAGGTGGCGCTCAAGGCGGCCGACACCGGCCACCTCGTCTTCGCCACGCTGCACACCACCGACGCCACGCAGACGATCAATCGGGTGATCTCCTTTTACGCGCCGCACCAGCAGCAGGAGGTCCGCTTCACGCTGGCCAACGCGCTGGCCGCGGTCATCTCGCTCCGCCTCGTTCCGCGCAGCGACCAGCCCGGGCGCGTCCCGGCGGTGGAGATCCTCATCAACACGGCGGCCGTGCGCGAGCAGATCCGCGACATGAACAAGTCGCTCAACATCCCGGAGCTCATCCGCGAGGGGACGGTGCAGTACGGCATGCAGAGCTTCGACCAGTCGCTCATGCACTGGTACTCGAAGCACGTCATCTCGTACGAGAGCGCCCTCTTCTTCGCCACCAACCCGAGCGAGTTCGCGCTCCGCGCGCAGGGCGTGGAAGGCTCCAGCGACAATACGTGGAACGACTTCGAGCGCGATGCGAACGTCTGACGGCGGCGTGCGCCCCTCGCGCTAGGGGCGAGCGCCAGGCGCATGTTCAAGAAAGTCCTCATCGCCAACCGCGGCGAGATCGCGCTGCGGGTGATTCGCGCGTGCCGTGAGCTGGGGATCGGCACGATCGCGGTGTACTCGGAGGCCGACCGCGAGTCGCTGCACGTCCGCTTCGCCGACGACGACGTCTGCATCGGGCCGCCACCGGCGCGCGACTCCTATCTCAACATCCCGCGTCTCATCGCCGCGGCCGAGATCACCGGCGCCGACGCGATCCATCCCGGCTACGGCTTCCTGGCCGAGAACGCCGAGTTCGCCGAGACGTGCGCGGCGTCGAACATCACGTTCATCGGCCCCACGGCCGAGCAGATTCGCGTGATGGGCGACAAGGCGGCCGCGCGGAAGGCGATGACGGCCGTCGGCGTGCCGGTGGTGCCGGGCACGCCCGGCCCGGTGGAAGACGTCGATGAGGCGCTCGCCTTCGCCCGGGAGATCGGCTTCCCGGTCATCATCAAGGCGGCCGCCGGCGGCGGAGGGAAGGGGATGCGCGTCGCCGCCGACCCGGATGATTTCGCTCGCGCCTTTCAGCTGGCGAGGAGCGAGGCGCTCTCGGCGTTCGGCAACGGCGACGTCTACGTCGAGAAGTACCTCGCCCGCCCTCGGCACATCGAGTTCCAGATCCTCGGCGACAAGCACGGCAACGTCATCCACCTGGGCGAGCGCGACTGCTCCGTGCAGCGCCGGCATCAGAAGCTCATCGAGGAGGCGCCCAGCCCCGCGGTCACCCCCGACCTCCGCGAGCGCATGGGCAGCGACTCCGTGCGCGGCGCCAAGGCGATCGACTACGTCGGCGCCGGCACCATCGAGATGCTGCTCGACACCGACGGCTCGTACTACTTCATGGAGATGAACACGCGCATCCAGGTCGAGCATCCCGTCACCGAGATGCTCACCGGCGTGGACCTGGTGAAGGAGCAGATCCGCGTGGCCGGAGGCGAGCCCCTCTCGGTGCAGGAGCTGCCGGCGCTGCGCGGGCACGTGATCGAGGTACGCATCAACGCCGAGGACCCGGCGCGGAACTTTCAGCCGTCACCGGGGCGGATCGACGTGTATCATCCGCCGGGCGGGCCGGGCGTCAGACTCGACACGCACATCTACGCCGGCTACACTGTTCCACCCTACTACGATTCTCTCCTCGCCAAGCTCATCTGCCAGGGGCGCGACCGTCGTGAGGCGATCCGTCGCATGGAGGTGGCGCTGGAGAGCTTCATCCTCGAGGGCGTGACCACCACCATCCCGTTCCTGGGGCGCGTGATGCGCAATTCGCGCTTCCAGGCGGGGGACGTGGACACGAAATTCCTCGAGCGTCATGGGGACCTGCTGAAAGAGATGTGAATGCGCGTCGATGTCGTGTTCGGGATGGCCCAGCTGAATCCGAATCTGGTGGTGGGGCGGGTGGTGGCCGTCATCGACGTGCTCCGGGCCTCCACCACCATCGCCTGCGCGCTGCACAACGGCGCCAGGAACGTGGTGCCGCTGGCCAGCGCCGACGAGGTGATCACGCGCGCCAAGCAGTTCGAGCGCTCCAAGGTCGTGCTGGCCGGCGAGCAGAAGATGCTCGCCGTGCCGGGCTTCGACGCCGGAAACTCCCCGCGCGAGTTCACTCGTGAGGCAGTGGCGGGGAAGACCGTGCTCCTCACCACCACCAACGGCACGCAGGCGCTGCTGGCGGTGCAGGGGGCGCGCGACGTCGTGGTGGGGTCGTACGTGAACTTCTCGGCGGTGCTGGCGCTCCTGCGCTCCGCCGTGCGCGGCGGCACCGACGTCACGATCATCTGCGCCGGACGCGACCGCCAGTTCTCCCTCGAGGATGCGGCCTGCGCCGGCCGCTTCGCGCGAGACATCACCAAGACCGTCACCGACGTCCACACCAACGACGGCGCGTTCGCCAGCACGCTCATCGACCAGCGCTACGGCGACCGGCTCGATCAGCTCTTCGCCGACTCCGAGCACGGCCAGGCACTCGCGGATGCGGGCTTCGCGGGTGACCTCGAGGTCGCCGCACAGGTTGACGCCTGCCCGGTAGTCCCTATTTATCAGGATCGTCAGATCACCAGACTCGGCCCCGATCGGGAGCGGTAATCCCGTGGGTGCATCCCACCTCAAGCGCGAGCTCGCGGGCGTCGCGCTCATCCTCTTCGCGCTCTTCCTCGCCGCGGCGGTGGCGTTCGGCCAGAACGCCGACACGCTCTCGGCGTGCTGGAGCGCGCGCGGGCCGGTCGGACCGGTCGGCTCCTGCCTGAAGTACGCCTTCACGCAGCTCCTCGGGGTGCCGGCCACGCTGCTGGTGCCGCTGGTGCCGCTGGTGCATGCGCTCCGGCTCATGGGACGCGTGAAGTCGGAGACCGATCGCTCGTGGCTGGTCTTCCTGGCGGGCTTCGTGCTCCTGCTCCCGATCGGCATCGGGCTGGCGTTGGGCGCCACGCGCGCGCCCTCCGCCCTCACCGGCGTGTGGGGCGGCGCCATGGCGTTCTACATCGCGCAGGCGCTCGGCCTGGTGGGCGCCTGGATCCTTCTCGCGCTGGCGCTGAGCGCGCTCATGGTGCTGACGCTGGCGTGGAATCCGGTGCGCGTGCTGATCGGGTGGGGGGAGCGCGGTGTCGCCGCCGGCGCCACCGTGGCCACCGCCGCCACCGCGGTGGCGGTGGCGACGGTGGACGAGGAGCGACGCACCCGGCGGCGCGCGCGAAAGAACGGCGACGACCCGTCACCGCCGGAGGCGCTCGAGCCGGCTCCCGAGGAGATGCCCCGGGTGGATCCCACCCTGGTCACCGACGCGTTGGCCGAGCTGCCTGACGAGACGGCGGAGCCCGGCGCCAGAAGGAAGCGCGAGAAGAAGTCGAAGGCCGACGTCGCCGCCGAGCGGGTGGAGAAGATCTCGGCCGAGATGGACGCCACCGCCACGGCCGACACGGGTGACGAGCTCCCCCCGGTGGAGCTCCTCACCGAGCCGCCGCCCCGCAACCTCGACGGCGGCCAGCGCGAGCTCGATGCGATGGGGGTGAAGCTCAAGGACGCGCTGGCCACCTTCCGCGTGGAGGCGGAGATCATCGGCCGGACGACCGGCCCGGTGGTGACGCAGTTCGAGGTCGAGCCGGCACCGGGCGTCAAGGTCCGCCAGATCGCCAACCTGGCCAACGATCTGGCGCTGGCCATGCGGGCGCAGAGCATCCGCATCGTGGCGCCCATCCCCGGGCGCGGCGCCGTGGGCGTGGAGGTGCCGAATCCGGCATCGGAGATCGTGGCCTTCCGCGAGCTGCTCGAATCGCGCGAGTTCCAGCACGCGCGCATGGCGCTCCCCATCGCGTTAGGCAAGGACCTCGAGGGGCGACCGGTGATCGCCGATCTGGCCAAGATGCCACACCTGCTCATCGCCGGCGCCACCGGCTCGGGAAAGTCGGTGTGCATCAACACCCTCATCACCAGCCTCGTCTACCGCACCCCGCCGCGCAAGCTGCGGCTGCTCATGGTCGACCCGAAGATGGTGGAGCTGTCGGTGTACAACACGCTCCCGCACCTCCGGCACAAGGTGATCACCGACAACCGCGACGCGGCGGCGGTGCTCAAGTGGGCGGTGATGGAGATGCAGGGGCGCTACGAGCTCCTGGCGGCCAACGGCTGTCGCAACATCCAGGACTTCAACCGGCGCGTGCAGGGCGGCGTGCCGCTCAGGATGTCGAAGAACGCCGACGTCGCGTTCGAGGAGCTCACCTACAAGGGGGGCGAGCTGCCCTACATCGTGGTGGTGATCGACGAGCTGGCCGACCTCATGATGACGGTGCAGGGGGAGATCGAGACGCCACTCGCCATCCTGGCCCAGAAGGCGCGCGCCATCGGCCTGCACATCATCCTGGCCACGCAGCGTCCGAGCGTGAACGTCATCACCGGCCTCATCAAGGCCAACTTTCCGAGCCGGATCGCGTTCCGCGTCGCCTCGCAGGTGGACAGCCGCACCATCATCGACGGCATCGGCGCCGAGTCGTTGTTAGGCAACGGCGACATGCTCTTCATTCCGCCGGGGAAGAGCGAGCCGGCGCGGCTCCAGGGGGCGTTCATCTCCAGCGAGGACACCGAGCGCCTCATGCAGTGGTACATCGACCGGCGCGAAGCTCGGCGGAGGGCGTACGAGGCGAAGGGGCTCATCGTGGAGGAGCCGGCGGACGCGGAGCCGGACATCCTGGAGACCGTGCGCCAGCGCGAGGCGGCCGAGGCGAGCGGGGTGTTACCGGACGGAGAGGAGCCCGGAGAGCGCGACAAGCTGTTCCGGGAGGCGGCGGAGGTGGTGATCCAGCACCAGCAGGGGTCGACCTCGCTGCTGCAGCGCCGCCTCAAGATCGGCTACGGGCGGGCGGCCCGGATCATCGACCAGCTCAACGAGGCCGGCGTGCTCGGCCCGCCCGATGGCTCGAAGCCGCGCGACGTGCTGGTGGGGCTCGACGACCTCGACCGGATCTGCGGACCGCGCGTCTGACGAGTAGTCAGGCGGGCGGACGCAGGGTGTCGGGGAGCCGCTCGTCGTCGAGGGGGAGCTCGTCGCCACCGAAGAACGCGCGCCACTCCTCGAACAGCCGGTGCGCCGCGCCGCCCGCGATCGCCTCGGTGGCCCGGCGCCGCTCCTCCGGCGTCGCCCAGCCGCAATACGCCACCTTCCGCGATTGCGGCCGCGGCCCAGGTAGAGTGCCGCGCGCGATCGCGGCGACCACCTCGGCCGCGAGCTCGGCGCTCCGCGCCATCGACTTGCGCCAGAGCGTGTCGAGCGTGTCGTGCGGCGTCACCGGAACGAGCACGCGCCTGACGACCGGGCCGGTGTCGATGCCGGCGTCCACCAGGTGCACGGTCGCGCCGGGCGCGACGCCGCGCAGAATCGAGTGCTCGATGACGCTGACGCCGCGCACCCAGGGGAGGAGCGCGGGGTGCCCATTGAGGGTGCCTCGCCCGGGCACCGCCAGCACCGCCGGCGAGACGATGCCGCTATCCGCCAGGAGCAGCCACTCCGGCTGGAGCTCGCGCAGGGCGACGGTCACCGGTGCGAAGTCGATCCGCCCCACGCCCTGAACCCGCGGCGCGAAACCGGTGAAGCGCGACACCCAATCCTGCTTGAGCACCACACCGCCCCCGCCGCCGAGTCGCGCCAGCAGGGCGGCGACGGTGGCTCGGCGCGAGCGCTTCGGCTCGTCTCTCCTGGCCGTCGGCGCGGGCTGCGCGATGAGGATCGCGTCAGGCACCACCTCGCGCGCGGCGAGCGCCAGGAGGACACGCTCGGCGTGCTCCGAGCCGTGAGTCAGCAGGACGAATGACATTCGAGCCGAGTATCGCGCTACTTCGCGCGGCGCGGAAGAGCGGCTAGCTTTCGCCGCGATGACCGAGATCGCCCCGGAGGTTGCGACGACGCCCACCGATGTGGAGCGACTCAAGGAATCGGTGCGGGAGCACTGGCAGCGGCAACCGTGCGGCACGCGCGACATCCCGGTGACCGACCGCGCCCGCTTCTTCGCCGAGCTCGGAGTCGGTTTGATGCCGTTGCTCATCGAGGCGAGGAAGTGAGGAGGACAACGGCGAACGGCAACGGCGGCATTGGGCATTGGGCATTCGGCATTCGGCATTCGGGAGCTCGGCGGTGAGATTCCGTCGCGGGAGCCCGAATGCCCAATGCCTAATGCCTAATGCCGCCGTTGCCGTTCGCTGTTGTCCTCCCTCCTCCCTCGTCATTCGCTCCCCCCGGCAACGATTCGATGCCACTCCCCCCGGGAGCGAGTTGTAGCTTCGCGCCGTGTCGGTCGAGTCTCAGGCGTTCGGAGAGCTCGGGGAGCGGATTGCGGCGCGGTGGCTGGCGAGCAGGGGGTGGCAGGTGCTGGCCCGGCGTTTCCGCAGTGGGCACCGCGACATCGACCTGATCGCGGAGCGGAGCGGAACGGTCGCCTTCGTGGAAGTGAAGGCGCGCCGGGGACGGTGGTACGGCGATCCGGTCGAGGCGGTCCATTGGCGGAAGCGCCGGGAGCTCGTCCGGTCGGCGTCGGTCTGGGTCGATCGTCATGGCAGCACCCTGGGCGCTACGATATATCGGTTCGACGTCATCGGAGTGCTCCTGGAGGGGGAGCGCGTCCGGGTGCGGCACGTCGAAAACGCATTCGATCTGCCCTGGAAATCTTGAAAAAGCGGCCCGATCTTCGTATTTTATTCGGTCCTTCGGGAGCACCCTCCCAGGGGTAAATTCTCGGATGGATGGGCCAGATTTCAGGCAGGCTAACGATCACACCAAAGGGCGGATGACATGGCAGTTTCCACGATCCAGGACGACAAGAAGAAAGCACTGAATCTGGCCATCGCGCAGATCGAGAAGAGCTGCGGCAAGGGCTCCATCATGAAAATGGGGTCCGACTCGATGAAGATCCGCGTCGATGCGATCCCCACGGGAGCGATCAACCTCGACGCCGCGATCGGCGTCGGTGGCATCCCGCGCGGGCGCGTCACCGAGGTCTATGGGCCGGAGTCGAGCGGCAAGACCACGCTCTGCTTGCACGTGGTCGCCAACGCGCAACACAACGGTGGTGTCGCCGCGTACATCGACGCCGAGCACGCGCTCGACGTCGACTATGCCTCCAAGCTCGGTGTCGATGTCGAGAACCTTCTCGTCTCGCAGCCCGACACCGGCGAGCAGGCGCTCGAGATCTGCGAGATCCTCGTTCGCTCCGGCGCCGTGGACATCGTGGTGATCGATTCCGTCGCCGCGCTGGTGCCCAAGGCCGAGATCGAAGGGGAGATGGGCGACTCCCACGTCGGGCTCCAGGCCCGCCTCATGAGTCAGGCACTGCGCAAGCTGACCGGTGCCATCGCTCGCTCCAAGACCGCCGTGGTCTTCATCAATCAGCTGCGCGAGAAGATCGGCGTGATGTTCGGCAACCCGGAGACCACCACCGGTGGCAAGGCGCTCAAGTTCTACGCTTCGGTGCGCCTCGACATCCGTCGCATCGGCCCGGTGAAGGAAAAGGAGGACGTCACCGGCTCGCACGTGCGCGTGAAGGTGGTGAAAAACAAGGTCGCGCCGCCGTTCAAGCAGGCGGAATTCGACATCATGTACGCCGAGGGGATCAGCCACACTTCGCTGCTCGTCGACATCGGCGCCGAGGCCGGGATCATCGAGAAGTCTGGCGCCTGGTACGCGTACAACGGCCAGAAGATCGGTCAGGGTCGTGAGAACGCCAAGATGTACCTCAAGGACAATCCCGCCCTCATGGCGGAGATCGAGGAGAAGGTAAAGGTCGTGCTCGGCATCCGTGGCGGTGCCGCCGCCGAGGAGCCCGTGCCGGAGGAGTAACCCTCCCCGCCACCTGGCAGGGGCCGAGGGATGGAGCGCTGAGGGCTGGGGCACCCGGAAACTGCCCCGTCTTCACCGTCCATTCCTCGGCCTCTGCGCATCTGCACCCGTATCGAAAGAATGCACACAATCACCGGAATCGTTGCCAGCGCCAGGCGGCAGGGGCGATTCGACATCGTCGTCGATGACAGGCCGGCGGCGACCATCGGCCTCGATGCGATCGAGCGGCTGGGGCTCCACGTCGGCCGTGTCCTCTCGGCAGCCGATTCGGCATCGTTGGAGCGCGAGGCGCAGGCGCTCCGCACCGTCGATCGTGCGCTCGACATGCTGGCCCTCAGCGCCCGCTCCACGCGCGAGCTGCGCCGCCAGCTGATCCGAAAGGGCGAGCCGGAGGAGCTCGTGGCGATCGCGCTGGAGCGCCTGGCGCGCCTGGGTGTGCTCGACGATGCAGCGTACGCGCGTCAGCTCGCCCGCTCGAGGATCGCCGGCAGCGGCATATCCAGGCGCCGGCTCCAGGCCGAGCTCTTCAGGAAAGGAGTAGATCGCGTGATCGCCGAGGAGGCGATCGCCACCGTCATCGACGAGGAGAGCGTGGACGAGTCGGCCAACCTCGAGCGCGTGGCGGCGAAGAAGGCGAGGACGCTGGCCAAGCTCGACCCCGAGACGCGGCGCAGGCGGCTGTACGCCTTCCTCGCGCGTCGCGGCTACGAGAGCTCCGACATCACGCGAGTCATGGATCGGCTGGCCCGTGGCGAATCGAAGGAAGACTCGCCGAGCGAATGACCTGGCTCTCCAGTCGCGTGGCCCAGGCCGGCGCGCTTGAGCGTCGTTCGTCGGGTCCCGTATATTCGAGCATGCGCGTGTCCGAAGCCCACCGCCGCCTTTCAAACGGGCTGCTCTCGACCTCGCCCGGCGTCGGACCGTGAGTCTCAAGGTCCGGATCGCTCGCGCCTTCCCCAGGCTGTACGAGCGCTACCACCGAGCGTTCGCCCGCTTCGAGTATTCCACCATCGGCCATTTCATCAACGAATACTCCCGGCGACGGAAGAACATCTTCTTCATCCAGGTCGGCGCCAACGACGGAATCACCTGGGACCCGTACCACTTCTTCATCGTGCGCGACAGGTGGAAGGGGATCGTGATCGAGCCGCAGTCGCTGGTGTTCGAGCAGCGCCTGAAGCGGACGTACGCGAATGTCGATGGGATCGAGCTGCTGAACGTGGCCGTCGATGCCGAGGACGGCACGCGACCGCTCTACAAGTACGCGTTCACCACGTCGCGCTGGGCCACCGGCCTCGCCAGCTTCGACAAGGAAAACCTGATCAGCAACTTCGAGACTGACTACGTCCAGGACAACATCCGGAAGGAGAACGTCAGCGTCAGCCGGGATCCGAGCGAGTACCTGACCACCGAGCAGGTGCGGTGCATGTCGTTCTCCACCATCCTCGACCGCTGGCCCGGCAAGACGATCGACTTCCTCATCACCGACGCCGAGCGCTTCGACATTCCGATTCTCAACACCTTCCCGCTCGACCGCACGCGCCCTCGAAACATCGTCTTCGAGCTCCCGCCGACGCCGCTCGACCAGTATTTCACCGATTTCATCATCAAGCTGCGCAGGTACGGTTACCGGCTGCTGATCGAGGGGAGCGATTGCATCGCGGTGCTGAGCCCCGACGCCCTCGCGGCGTCCGCGCCCGAGCACGCCCGGCGCTCTCCCCGCACCGACTGAGTCGCTCGCGCGGCGCTCGCGCGGCGCTCGCCTGCTTGAGCGCCGCTCCTCGCCGCCGGTATATTGCAGAGATGCGCGCCTCCGAGATCCGCTCGCGCTTTCTCGCGTACTTCGAGCGGAACGCCCACGTCATCCGTCCGAGCGCCTCGCTCGTGCCCGGCGACGATCCCACGCTCCTCTTCACCAACGCCGGGATGGTCCCGTTCAAGCGGATCTTCCTGGGCCAGGAGCAGCCGGCCTTCGGGCGACGCGTCACCACCGCGCAGAAGTGCGTGCGCGCCGGCGGAAAGCACAACGACCTCGAGCAGGTGGGGCACACCGCCCGGCACCACACCTTCTTCGAGATGCTCGGGAACTTCTCCTTCGGCGACTACTTCAAGCGCGACGCGATCCGGTTCGGCTGGGAGTTCGTTACCGAAGAGCTGAAGATCGACCCCGCGCTCCTGCGCGTCACCGTGTTCCGCGACGACGACGAGGCGCGCTCGCTCTGGCGCGAGATCGCCGGCTTGCCGGACTCGCGCATCTACGGCCTCGGCGAGAAGGACAACTTCTGGCAGATGGCGGAGACGGGACCGTGCGGTCCCTGCTCGGAGATCTACGTCGACCTCGCGCACGTCGCCTCCGACTGGGCGTTTCCCTCCGGCGCGCTCGGCGAATGGACGGACACGAAGCGCCGTGAGTTCTCCCTCGACGCCTTCGTCGAAGGCGCCGAGGCGGGGCGCTTTCTCGAGATCTGGAACCTGGTGTTCATGCAGTTCGACCGCGCGGCCGATGGCACGCTCACGCCACTGCCGAAGCCATCCATCGACACCGGCGCGGGGCTGGAGCGCATCGCGGCGGTGATGCAGCGCGTCACCAACAACTACCACACCGATCTCTTCACGCCCCTCCTCGACGCGGCGGTGGAGGCGGTGGGCATTCCCTATCGCGGGCGCGAGAGCGACGAGCCGTACGAGCTCGACCTCGGCAAGGGCGGGGATCGCCAGCGGTCGCGCGCGGTGCGGGGCACGCGCGTTCGCGTCGACCCCGCGTCATTTCGCGTGCTGGCCGATCACGCGCGCGCGGTGGCGTTCCTCATCGCCGATGGCGTCTTCCCGGCCAGCGAGGGGCGCGGGTACGTTCTGCGTCGGATCCTTCGGCGCGCGGTGCGGCACGCCTGGATCCTCGGACGGTCGGCGCCCACGCTGGTGCACGTCGTCAGGCGCGTCCTCGACACGATGAGCGAGACGTACCCCGAGCTGCGGCAGCGCGCGCAGCTGATCGTCGACACCACCACCGCGGAAGAAGAGCGCTTCCTGGCCACGATCGACGACGGCATGGCGCGCTTCGACGAGCTGGCGCCGCCGAGCACGACGCAGGGCTCCACGGCGGTGAAGGGCACCATTGCCGGAGAGGACGCTTTCCGTCTCTACGACACCTTCGGCTTTCCCATCGACCTCACCGAGCTGATGGCGCGCGAGCGCGGCTACACGGTGGACATCCCCGGATTCGAGCGTGCGCTGGAGGCGCAGCGCGCGCAGTCGCGCGAAGCGCGCTCGGAGCAGGGGCTGGAGGTCACCGCCGACGAGCTGGGCGACCTCTCGGCGTTCGAGCGGCCGCCGCAGGCGGCCGAGCTCCCCAGCGCCTTCGTCGGCTACGACGTGGTGCAGATCGAGACCCAGGTCGTCGGCGTGCGCAAGCTCCCCGGCGGGAGGGTCGCGCTGGTGCTGCGCGAGACGCCATTCTACGCCACCTCGGGCGGCCAGATCGCCGACGTGGGAGAGATCGTGGGCGAAGGGTGGCGGGTGGACGTCACCGACGTCAGAAAGGTCGAGGGGCGCGTTGCCGCGGTCGGCCGGCTGCAGGGCGAGTTCAAGTTCGGCCGCGTGACGGCGCGCGTTCCCACCGACCGGCGGCGGGACACGGAGCGGAACCATACCGCCACGCATCTGCTGCACGCGGCGCTCCGCACGGTGCTGGGGGAGCACGTGCACCAGGCGGGATCGCTGGTGGCGCCCGATCGCCTTCGCTTCGACTTCAGCCACCACGGGCCGCTCAAGCCGGAGCAGCTGGAGAAGATCGAGGAGTGGGTGAACCGCGGCATCTGGGCGGACCTCGATCTCCGCTTCGAGGAGAAGAGCTACGACGAAGCGGTGGCGGCGGGCGCGATGGCGCTCTTCGGCGAGAAGTACGGCGACGTGGTGCGGGTGGTCACCATCCCGGGGCTCTCCATGGAGCTGTGCGGGGGCACGCACGCGCGCAACACGGGGCAGATCGCGCTCTTCAAGATCGTGAGCGAGACCGGGGCGGCGGCCGGCGTGCGTCGCATCGAGGCGGTCACCGGCCCCCGCGCCTACGAGCTGGTGCGCGAGGAGGAGAGGCGCCTCCAGCGCGTGGCCGACCTGGTGAAGACACCCGCCGACAACGTCGTCAGGCGCATCGAGATGCTGGTGGAGGAGCGACGCGCCCTCCAGCGTCGCATCGACGAGCTCGTGCGCGGCGGCGGCGACCAGGTGCAGTCCATGATCGCGCGCGCGTCCTCGGTGAACGGCGCCACGCTGGTGCTGGACACGGTGGAGGCCGCCGACGTGCGCGAGCTCCAGTCGTTAGGCGACGCGCTGCGGGAAAAGCTCGGGAGCGGCGTGGGCGTGATTGCCGCCGCGGCCGACGCCAAGGCGAACCTGCTGGTGGTGGTCACCGATGACCTGCGCGACCGCGGCGTGCGCGCCGACGAGCTGATCCGCGAGATCGCGGCGGCCGCCGGCGGCCGCGGGGGCGGGAAGCCGCACATGG
>DATFFZ010000106.1:0-6062 GCA_035249845.1 Gemmatimonadaceae bacterium | reverse complement strand
TCGCCCAACGCGATCGTCTCCGCCGGCCGCTCCAGGTACGACGGGTAGGTCGCGCGGATGGCGACGTCGCCCACGAAGGGACGGTCGGTCACGCGCACCACCACCGTGTCACTCGTCAGGCGCCCATCGTCGGCCACCAGGATGAGGTCCGCGTCCACCGGACCGAGCACCGTCGTGGCGGCGCCCCCCTCCACCGGAAGCTCCTGGGCGTCCCACGGCGCGCCGGTGGCGCGCTGGTGCAGCGTCAGGCGCTTCCGCTCGGGCGCGAGCACGCGAAGCTTGAGCTTCTCGCCGCGCAGCACCATGGCCGGCACGCCTTCGATCACCAGCGGCGGGAGGAGCTCCCCGGTCCACGCCTTCACCGGATGCCGAACCGCGCGCCATCCGTCGGGCGCCATCGTGCGCGCCGCCCCTAGCTGCGCCATGGCCAGGATGGCCAGCCCCGCCGCCACCGCACCCACACGCAGCGATCTCCGACGCGTGGCCGGAGCGAGCGACGCCCCGAGGGTGCCGAGCCGCTTCGCCATCTGGTCCGACGCCCGCCGTCCGAACGCGCCGTCGCCTCCCACCTCCAGCGCGGCGCGGAGCGAGCCATCTCTCAGCGCGCGCTCCCGTTCGATCGCGGCCGCCACCGCGTGGCTCGACGTTTCGCGCCGGAGGGCGCGTCTGGTCCACCACAGCGTCAGCGCCAGGACGACCAGCACCAGACTCCACGCCGTGAGCGGCGCGGCCGGCCGCGTGATCCAGCGCGCGTCACGCAGCGCCACGCTGAAGAGCCCCAGCAGCAGCGCGCCGGCCGCCAGCGACCACGCCGCGGCGCGCGCCACCAGCAGGGCGCCGAGGTGGCGGCGCTCACGTCCGACGAGCTGGGAGACGGTCATACGGTCAAGGGATGGGACGGCTGGTGACCGCGTACACGAACAGATTCACGCCCATGCGGAGGGCGGCCTCGTGAAGCTCGGGCGGGTCTTTGTGCACGTCCGGATCCTCCCAACCGTCGCCGAGGTCGCTCTGATAATCATAAAACACCGCCAGCCGATCGCCGAGGAAGATCCCGAGCCCCTGCGGCGGCTTTCCGTCGTGCTCGTGGACCTTCGGGACCCCACGCGGAAACTCGTACACGATGTGGTAGATGGCGTGCGCGAGCGGGACGTCCACCAGCGGCCTCTCCGGGAAGACGCGCGCGATCTCCCGGCGGAAACTCGTGTCCAGGCCGTAGTTGTCGCTCACGTGGAGAAAGCCCCCCCGCGCCAGGTACTCGCGCAGACGCGTCACCTCCTGGTCGGTGAAGCGGATGTTGCCGTGCCCGGTGACGTGGATGAAGGGAAAGTCCCACAGCCGGTCATCCATGAGGGTGATCCGCTGCTCCGAGCGCTCCACGCGCAGCGAGGTGCGCTGCCCGATGGCCGCCAGGAGGTTGGGCAAGCTCGACGGATTCGCGTACCAGTCTCCGCCACCGTCATACTGTAGTCGAGCGATCGTCATGCGCGCCTGCGCGGGGAGCGATTCCCCCAGGGCGGGGACGAGCAGCACCACCGCGCAGGCGACCTGGCGAAGGCGAGTGAGTGACGTTTCAGTCATTGGGAGTCATCTGCGGCTCGCTTTCGTGGGCGAGACGGTAGGCAACGTTGCGTGACGCACCATGCTCCTCCACCAGCCTGCGGGCCACGTCGCGCGCGCTGGCCCCCGACTGCCGCAGTGCGCGCGCCCGCTCTCGCAGCACCGTGTCGTCCACCTCCGCGGGCGCGGCCCCACCGATGACGATCACCACTTCGCCGCGCACCGGCGTATCCGCGTAATACCTGGCCAGCGTCTCCACCGTTCCGCGACGAAACTCCTCGAACTGCTTGGTCAGCTCGCGGGCCACGACCGCTTGCCGCGCCCCCGCCCCGCGCTCCGCCAGCTCGGCCAGCGTCTCCGCCACCCTGTTTGGCGCCTCGTACAGCACCGCGGCGTGCTCCAGCGCCAGCAGGCTCTCGACCGTCTCCCTCCGCTCACGTCCCTTGCGGGGGAGGAACCCGAAATACGTGAAGCGCTCGACGTCGATCCCGGTGCCCACCAGCCCCGCCAGCAACGCCGACGCCCCCGGGATGGGAACCACCTGGATGCCCGCGTCTATCGCCGCCCGCACGAGCCGCGCCCCCGGATCGGACAGGAGCGGCGTCCCCGCGTCGCTGATGAGCGCCACCGACTCCCCGCCCCTGAGGCGCTCCACGATCTTGGGCGTGGAGCGCGCCTCGTTGTGCTCGTGATGGGATGCGAGGGGCGTCCCGATGTCATACCGGTCGAGCAGCGCCCTCGAGTGTCTGGTGTCTTCCGCCACGATCACCGCCACGCTCCGCAACGTCTCCACCGCCCGGTAGGTGATGTCCCCGAGGTTGCCGATGGGGGTGGAGACGAGGAAGAGCGTGCCGAGGGGCATGAGTCGAATGTAAACGGGGAGCGGGGAGCGGGGAGCGCCGGCACACCGGATGTGTACCCGTCTCGCCTTCGCTCCCCGCTCCCCGCTCCCCGCGGGCCGCGCTTGGCGCGGCCGCTACTCGCGCCGCTACGCGGCGCTGTGCTCTTGAAACTTCGACTCCAGCTTCGCCCTCGGGACGGCCCCGATCACCGTGTCCACCAGACGGCCGTTCTTGAAGAACAGGATCGTCGGGATCGAGCGGACGTTGAAGCGCATCGCCGTCCGCTGGTTCGCGTCGACGTCGAGCTTCGCCACCTTCGCCTTGCCGGCGTACTCCGAGGCGAGCTGCTCGAGGATCGGCGCTACCATGCGGCAGGGGCCGCACCACGTTGCCCAGAAATCGACGACGGCCAATCCGTCGTGCTTCTCGATCTCGTGCTCGAAGCTGATGTCCGTCACCGCGACTGCATTCGACATTTTTATTCTCTACCTCGCGGGCCTCGCGGGCCCCTCTCACACCATTAAGTTACCAGCGCTCCGTACATCCGCGGCGACTTCCACGGCCACCGAGCAACCACCATTTCCATGCCTTCCAAATCTCGTCGTCCCGCGCGCATCGCCCACGTGGGCATTGCCGTTCGCGCCCTCGACGAGCTCCATGACCTCTATCGCAACGTCCTCGGCCTCCCCGAAGTACCCCTCGACGATGCGGACGGCGCCGCGATCGCCGGTTACCAGGCGGGCGAGCCGCTGATCGAGCTTCTCGAGGCCAGGGAGCCGGGTTCCCCCATCGACCGCTTCGTGCAGCGACGCGGGCCCGGCATCCATCACATCTGCTTCTTCGTGGACGACCTCGGCGCTGCCCTCGAGCGCTGTCGCGCCGCCGGCATTCGCCTCATCGACGAAACGCCGCGCATTGGCGCCGAGGGGAAGCCGATTGCCTTCCTCCATCCAGCGTCCACGGGCGGCGTCTTGATCGAGCTTACGGAAGAATGATGCCTTACAGAAGAATAATGCGTCGCAGCGCCAAATGGTTCCTGAAAATCAGCCCTCTGGCGGCGTCGCCGGCTGCCGGCACAGGTCTTTGACCGGCTCCATCTCGGCGTTCTCCACGAACCATCGGTTGGATGGCCCGCGCACCGTATAGAAGCTCGTCTCCCGCGTCATGTTCCCCTTGGTGAGGGCGACACGAAACACGTGGCCGTTCTCGGTCCGCGAATCGCTCGTCACGCGGTAGTTGTCATGGCTGAAGTAGCATTGCATGACCAGGATGCGCTTCTCCAGCTCCTGACGCGGGATCTGCTCGCGCGCCGGACCCTTGGTGGTTCCCCACACTTGCGACATCGCCTGGATGTCCTGCGACTTCACGCCGCCCAGAAACTGGTCGAGTGCCGCGCGCGGCGTGTTGGTCCCGACCGCGCCGGGAGCGGGGGCGGCGGCAACCGAGCCGGTGGACGTGGTGGTCGCCTGCGAGCAGGCCGCCAGGGCCAGCGGAACGAGCAGGACGAGTGCGAACGTTCTCTTCACTTGAGTCTCCGGTCGGATCGGGTGCGGACGGTGCGAACGTAACTTCGGGCCAACATGCGAGCAACCCACCAGCGGCTGTACATCAACGTCGATCACATCGCCACGGTACGACAGGCGCGGCGAACGGATGAGCCCGATCCCGCGGCGGCCGTGCCGCTCTGCGAGCGCGCGGGGGCCGACGGCATCACGGCGCATCTGCGAGAAGATCGCAGACATATCCAAGATCGAGACGTGGCAGCGATACTCCGCGTCACGACCACGGTCTTCAACCTGGAGCTGGCCCTGGCCGAGGAAATGCTCTCCCTGGCCGAGCAACTGCGCCCTTTTCAAGCAACCCTGGTGCCGGAGCGACGCGAGGAGATCACCACCGAGGGGGGGCTCGACGTCGCCCGCGACCCGGCGGCGCTGGCCCGGGGGATCGAGCGCCTGAAACGCGCGGGCGTGCGCGTCAGTCTATTCATCGATCCCGACACCGCGGCGGTGGAGCGCTCGAAAGAGCTGGGCGCGGATGCGATCGAGCTGCACACCGGGCGCTATGCACACGCCCCGGCGGACCCCTCGACCATCGAGGCCCTTCGCCGCGGCGCGCGGCGCGGTTCGGAGCTCGGGCTGGCGGTGCACGCGGGACACGGCCTCACGGTGCGCAACGTCGCGCCGGTGGCTGCCATCCCGGAAATCGAAGAGCTCAACATCGGACATTCGATCGTGAGTCGTTCCATCTTCGTCGGCATCGAGGCCGCCGTGCGCGAGATGCGCGCGGCGATGGATGCCGCGCGCGCCGCCGACGCGCGCCGTTGATTCTGTTCACCGCACCACATACGTTCCTGCCGCGCCAACCCTCGGAGCACGAATGACGCAGTTCACCGGCCCCCTCGAGTTCTTCATCGTCGAGGCCACCGAGTACGTCGAGTCGCTCGATGCTCTGCTCGGCACCGCCTCGCGCTCGGGGCCGGACCCGGAGCGATTCGGCAAGGCGGCGCGCGGGCTGCGCGGGAGCGCCACCATGGCGCGGCAGTACGGGATCGCCGATCTGGCCAACGCCCTCGAGCGCGGCGCGCGCGCCCTGCGCGAAGGGCGCCTTCGCTGGGACCCCGCGATCCACGCCGCCTTCGTGTCCGCGGTCGATGACCTGCGCATCCTCCTCCGCGCCGTGCGCAGCTGGGGAATGCGCGAGGAAGAGCGCGTCCTTCATCGACTGGCAGAGCTGGATCGCATCGTGCCCGCCCTGGAGGGGACCACCACGCGCATCACGCCGCGCACCTCCAGCGCGGGCATCGCCTTCCTCTCCAAGCAGACCGCCGACCTGGCCGAGGCGATCGCCGGCTTCCGCCAGTCACCCTCCGACCAGGCGCGCCTCGACGCGCTGCTCGACCGAGCGCGTTCGCTCCGTGGCGTGGCGACGCTGCGCGACCTGCCGCCGCTCTCCGAGGTGGTGGACGCCATCGACGACCTCGGCAAGACGATCTCGCTCGCCGCCCGTCCGGTCACCGCGGGGCAGCTCGCGCTCTTCGACGCGGCCGGCAGCGTGCTGGAGCTGGCCTCGAGAGAGATCGCCGCCGGAGGCCGCCCCGACAGCTCGGGCACGGCGGTGCAGCGCTTCAGTCAGGCGCGCTCCGCGCTCGCCCGGCGGGATGACGCGCTCGACCGCATCGTCCCCATCGGCGACCTCTTCGCCTCCGGAACGGTCGGCATCATCCACGCCTCCACTCATCCTCCCACCAGCGCCGCGCAGCGCTTTCGGCTGGAGGTGGTGAGCCAGGCGGAGCACCTCCGTCGCGTCATCGCCGATGCGCGGCTGCCGGGTGATCCCGGAAGCGATGAGCGCATCCAGCGCGAGCTCAACGCCGCGCTGCAATCGCTCCTCGAATCCGCCGAGAGCTTCGGCGAGCGGCGCGTCGCATCGTTCGTGGGAGCGTGGCGCGACCGCGTGCTCCGCAAGGAGCCGCGCGCCATTTCCGCCGTGGACGAAGCGGCCACCCTGCTGGCCGACGCCTCGTGCACGCCCGAGCGGCTGACCGAGGGGCTCGAGCGACTCCTCCCCGATGCCTCGCGCGAGACTCGGCCGCCGGTGACGCCGCTGGCGAGCACCCCGGTCTCGACCACGCCGGTCGCCTCGCGGGCGGCGGTGCCTGGC
>DATFFZ010000105.1:0-29169 GCA_035249845.1 Gemmatimonadaceae bacterium | reverse complement strand
CCTGCCAGAGCATCGCCTGCGCCTGCTGGATCTCGTCCTCGGTGACGAGGAGCACGCGGTCGACCCAGCGCCTGGCGATCGGGAAGACGCGCTCTCCCACGCGCGCCGGTGCCAGCGAGTCGGCCGCGATGCCTCCGGCCGGCGCGTCCACCGGCCTCCCGGCCGCGAGCGCACGCGTGAGCGTGGGCGCCAGCTCGGGCTCGACCGCCACGATGCGCACGCGACCACGGTACCAGCTGGCGATGCCGGACAGGAGCCCTCCGCCGCCGACGGCGACCAGGAGCGTGTCGAGCGCCGGCGCCTGCTCCTCCAGCTCCAGCCCGAGCGTGCCCTGGCCCAGGATCGTCTCCTCCTGATCGTACGCATGAATTCGAAGCGCGCCGGAGCGCTCAACGAAGTGCTCGCTCTCGGTCAGCGCGTCGGCGTACCGGTCGCCTTCGACGATCAGCGTGGCGCCATACTCTCGGATGCGATCGAGCTTGGCGGGGGAGGTGATGCTCGGCACGAAGATCGTGGCCGGCAGGCCGAGCTTCATCGCCGCGTAGGCGACCGCGGCGCCGTGGTTTCCTCCGGATGCGGCGACGACCCCCGCCTTCGGAACGTCGCGAAGGAGCAGGTTGGCGAAGGCACCGCGCGTCTTGAACGATCCCGCGTACTGGTGCTGCTCCAGCTTGCAGGTGATCGGCCCGGCCTGGATGCCGAGATCGCGGCCGTCGACGTCGACCACGGGGGTGCGACGGATGTACGGACGAATGAGTTGCTCGACTCGAGCGATGGTCGGGTGTGGCGTATGACGCTCCGGTCAGCGGGGACCCGGTCATCGGGATTCGGCACTATGCTCCGCGGCGTGATCTCGACCGGTCGCCGATGCCCGATGCCGCTTGACATTACTTAGCCAATTGGCAAAATAACAATATGCCAATCCCGCGTGAAGTCGCCAGCGCCATGCGAGCCCTGGGGAACGAACGACGGCTCCGGATCATGGAGTGGCTCAAGGCGCCCCGCAAACACTTTCCCCCCCAAGTCGACGGCGACCTCGTCGACGACGGCGTCTGCGGCGTCTTCATCGCCCGCAAGCTCGGCGTCTCCCAACCCACCGCCAGCGAGCACCTCAACATCCTCGTCCGCGCCGGCCTCATCCGCCCCAAGCGCATCAAGCAGTGGACCTTCTACCAGCGCGACGAAACGAAAATCAGGGCGCTCAAGAAAGCGATAGACGGCGGAGTCTGACCAGCCACCACGGGTCGCTCTAGGGGGATACCTCGATCGGCTGCCGCATCAGCACCGCGCCATTCGAGGTGCGGAACTCCACCCGCAGCGCACCAGGCTCGGCGGGCGCCAGCTGGATGTCGTACGTCTCCCCGATGCTGATCGGCAGCCGCGCGGGACGCAGCTCGCGGTGCTCCAGCGGCAGGTCCACGCCGTCCTTGGCCACGATCCGCCACTGCACGATCGTCGAGTCGCGGAGCATCTCCAGCCGCGCGCCGGGACGATTGGCGGTGATGTTGATGAAGCGAAGCCGATGCGCCTCGCCCACGCGCAACCGGAGCGGGGCCGGCCGCGACTCGCCATTGAGCAGTGTGGTCGTCGCTGCCTCGGCGCGGTCGCGCGGCGTGGTGAGCAGCATGGGATGGTCGACGCTCGGGTCGTAGCGGCCCACCGAGTCCACCACGATGATCGCGCCGCCGAGTCCGCCGCGCAGCTGCCGCAGCTCCGCCACGTGGGTGTGGTAGATGAACGTCCCCGAGCGCGGCGGCGTGAAGCGTGCCACGAACGAGTCACCGGGCGCGATGGCCGGGGTGATCTGCCGCCCCACACCGCTGAAACCGGCCACTCCGTCGAAGTAGCTCTCGAGCTCGATCCCGTGCCAGTGCACCGCGGTCGGCTCGCTCAGCCGATTCACCACCGTGATGCTCACCGGCTGGCCTCGCTGCAGAAGGAGCACCGGTCCCGCGTGCACGGTGGTGTCGATCGCCGGCTCGGGGCCGCGCTCGTGCAGCGTGAAGGCGTAGGCCGGTGCCGCGCTGGTGCCCACGGGGCTCGAGCGAACCAGCAGCCGCATGCGCCGCTCTGATGGACCACCAGCACCGTTCGTGCTGGCGCGCGCCGAGGGCTTCGCGCTCACGCGCACTCCCATGACCAATCCGCTCATCCCTTCCAGCGCGTGGTTGGTGGACCTGGCGGGGCTCGCTGGCGCATGCTGCTCGCGGACGATGATGCCGAGCGGCCCGCGATGGTCGAAGTGATCGGGGATGTGACAGTGGAAGAGCCAGTTTCCCGGGCGCTCCGGCACCCAGGTCATCGTCATCGTCCCCCCGCGTCGCATGAACTCGGTGAACACGAGTGGCCGGCGCGACTCGGCGTAGGCGGTGTCCACCCTGGAGTCTCCGCGACGATCCACCCGGAAGTAGAATCCGTGCAGGTGCATCGGGTGGATGTCGGACGATGCGTTGATGATACGCCACCGAACCGTGTCGCCCTGCTGATAGCTCAAGCGCTCGGTGGCAGGCCAGGAGCGGCCATTGAGCACGAGGAGCGCTCGGGACCCGTCGGTGCGCGGCGCGCCGCCGACGGTGTCGGCCCACAGGCCGATGACCAGCACGCGGTCGCGCGCGGGTGACTCGCCGGGGTTGTCGACGACGATCGCGCCGCTGAGCTGCGAGTCGTCGTGAATGCGGGTGGCTTGGGGGCGGTGCGTCGACGTCGCCCAGTAGTAGTACGAGCCCGGCGTATCGAGCTTGAAGCGCACCTCGCGTGTCTCGCCGGGGCGGACCTCGATGCTGTCGGGGTGGCCGGTGAAGGGGCGGTCGTGAAGTCCGTGGACGATGAGCGTCGAGTCGGGGAGGGAGTTCCTGATGGAGACGGAGACGCGCGTGCCGGCCGGGACGCGGATCATCGGCCCCGGAATGCGCGGCGCCTTGCCGGTCTCGCCGAACGCCTGGATGACCGCGCCCTTCTTGTCGTCGCCATCGGGTCGCCATTCGCCCAGCCGCGCCTCGAGGCGGAGGGTGAGCTCGCTGCCGCGGAGGACGCCGGCCGTGGTGCGATTGTCGTTGATGCGAACGCGTTCGATGCGTGGGGCGCGGTCGAGCGGCGACTGGCCGGTCAGGAGCGCGAAGAGGGGTGTCAGGAGCAGGAGGGGCGTGAGCCGGCTGGCGGCGGACGACGTGCCCATCAAGGTGGCCTCCCCGGAGAGGGGGATACGTATGGTGCATTCGATTTCCGTGTTTCCGGGGTGAAAGTCAAGCGGGCGGGAATGGTTGGCTGAGCGTAGGATTGGTTGGGCGGTGGGGCCGTGAGGGTGTCAACCTCGGGTTACCCATTGAGGATGCTCCGTGCCCACTGACACACGGTCGGATCGACCACTCGGCATGTATTTTGGCGGACGCACGGTCGGTCGAGGCGGCATGATTGTCCCGTATCCGGCGCTCGAGGCATATCGGCGGGATCTCGCCGCGACGCCGGGGCGCGCATCATTTGGCGCTGCCGACGCGTACTGGCTCGCCGTCACGCAGGGCCTGTGGCGCGTCGCGCAGCTTCCGCCTGACGAGCGCCGCTCGGCACTCGAGACCTTCGCCGGTTCGCTGGCGGCGGCCGGTGAGCCCGACCTCGAGACGCTCCGGGCGGCCATGGCGGGGTTGCTCGACGACGACCCCGACGCGCTCGCCATCACCGCGGTGCTTCGCTGGGCGGCCGCCGTCGAGCGCGCCGGGGCGCTGCACGTCGCCTATTCCGCGCTCGCCGCGCTTCGCGAGCTGGTCCCGGAGCGGCATCACCGCGCGCACGGACTGATCCTCGCACAGCAGGGGCGGATCTCCCGCGAAGTGGGCGACCTCTCCACTGCCGCCGACCTCTACGCGCAGGCTGAGCGCGCGGGGCGCGAATGCGATGACGCGGAAGTGACCGTTCGCTCGGTGCTGGGGCAGGGCGTGCTGGCCGTCATTCGCGGCAACTACCCCGCGGCGCGCGCGCATTTCCGGCGCGCGCTCGGGGTGGCCAAGACGCACGGGCTCCAGGTGCACGCCAGCGCCGCGCACCACGGCCTGCTGCGCGCCGCGCTCGCGGCCGGCAACCTGGAGGCGGCGCTTCTCCACGGCTGGGATGCCTTCAGGAACGCCGGAGGCGACCGCCATCGTCAGGCGGACATGCTGGTGAACCTCGGCGAGGTGTGCCTTCTGGTCTCGCGCCCCGCGGCGGCGCTCCGTGCCTACCGCACCGCGCTGCGTCTCACGTCGCTTCCGAGCATCAGACTGGGTGCGCTCGGTGGCGCCGTCATCGCCGCCGCGCGGCTCGGCGACCGGGGGGCGCTGGATGAGCTGAGCCACGAGACGGAGCAGACCTTCTCACACGTGGCCGAGGGGTACGAGCACGCGGTGACGATGGTGGAGCTGGCCGAAGCGTTCGCCATCCTCGGCGACGCGCCGCGGCGCGACGTGTATCGCACCCGTGCGCTGCAGCTGGCTGAGGAGCGTGGGTTCTACGAGGTCGTTCACCGCGCCGAGACCATCACCCGCGGCGCCGCGACCACGAAGGAGGCGAGACGCCCACCGACGCTCAGCGACGGCGCGGTGGGCGTGCTCCGAGCGATCGAGTCACTCGACCCCTCGGCCTCCGCGGCGGCGAGCCGCTAGTACCAGGGCAGAGTGCCGTGACACGGTGCTCCGCCGGTGGAGTCGCACGGCGCGCGCGGGGGCGGTGGGGAATCGCCGCCAACGACCGGTTGATCGAGCGTGACCGGCTCCGACGGCATGGGGCCGCAGGCCGCCGCCACCAGCAACGTGGCCACCAGGGCCAGGCGCAAGGTCCGCATGAGCTGCTCCAGGTGAAGGGAGCGCTATCGTTAGGCAGAGGCGGCCGCGCCGACGGACACGCGTTGGGAACGCGCACCGCCGCAATGTCACCGCGCACGAGATCATGTCGGTGACCGAGTCCGTGATCGCCGCCCTCGTCATCGACCGCGAGGCGCGCGCCCGCGTGCGCGACGCGACGCGCGGCATGGGCGAGCTCCGCTTCCTCCAGACCGTCGCCGAGCTCGAGACGATGATCCCGCTCGCCGGCGTGAGCGCGATCGTCATCGAGCCGATGGACGCGGCCGGCACCCCCACCGCGCCGCTGGCCGAGCGGCTGAGGGCGGGGTACCCGTCACTGCCCATCATCGCGTACGCGGTGCTCACTCCGGGTGGGTCGCAGGGTATCCTCTCCCTGGCGCGCGCCGGCGTGCACGAGCTCGTCATCCGTGGCTTCGACGACCTCGGCCTCACCATGCGCGCGGCCCTGGCGCGGGCGCGCGAGCAGGCGGCGGCCGCCTACGTCATGCGCGAGCTGGAGAGCGAGATCCCGCCGGCGATGCGGCCGCTCATCCGTCACTGCCTCGAGCGCGGAGCGCAGGCGCAGACCGTCGCCGGCCTGGCCCGAACGCTCGGCGTGCATCGCAAGACACTGGTGAACCGCTCGCGTGACGCGGGCTTCCCCACGCCGAGCTTGCTCATCGGATGGTGCCGATTGCTCCTGGCGGCACGACTGCTGGAGGATCCCGCGCGATCCATCGAGCAGGTGGCGCTGGCGCTCGACTTCCCGTCGGCGACGGCGCTTCGCAACATGCTCCGTCGGTACGCGGGGCTCAGCCCGAGCGAGGTCCGGCAGCGCGGCGGCCTTCGGTGCGTGCTCGACACGCTTCGTCATACGCTGCGCGACCCGCGCGGCAAGCGACCCGGCACGCGCGCGCGCGTGCGAGACAGGCGGCAGGTATCATGAGCACTCTTGCAGCGCCGTCGTACAATGTAGTACGGTACGGCATCCTCATCGGGGGCGTGATGGTGGATGTCGAGTCCTACCTGGCGGCGTGCGCTCCGCTCTACTCGCGGCTGTGCCGGTTCGCCTATCGCTACACGCACCGGCGGAGGAGCGCCGAACGCCTCGTTCGACAGGCACTCGTCAGGCTGTGGCAGGATCGCGGCGGCGCGATCTCCGGCACCGAGCTCGACGCGCTGCTCCACGCCGCGGTGCGGCGCGAAGCCGCCGCCGTGCTCGGCGCCGATCGGGCGGCGGGGCGCGATCTGGATGCGGCCTTTCAGTACGCCATGGATGCGCTGCCGGCGAGGACGCGCGGAGTGCTCCGCGACCGGCTGGTGGATGGAGCGAGCCTGAGCGCCATCGCCGACAGCCTGGCGAACGGCTTCCCCCACCCGCGCGCCAATTGACGCCGATGACCGAGCAGGAGTTCGCCGCGCTCTGCCGCCATCTCACCGGCCGCGCCGACGCCCTGGAGGCGGCGCGCATGGACGCCTGGCTCGGCGCCAATCGCTTCGCGGTGGAAGTGGCGCTGCACGAGATACTTCGCAGGCCCGAAGAAATGGTCCAGACGTTCGACTGGGAGTTGGCGCGGCCGGCCCTGCTCACCTCGCTCTTGCTCCGTGTATGACATTGTAATACACTCGGCGAGTGCGACGTTCGGTACCTCCGCGCTCTCGCCCCGACCTCCCCGATGATGATGCCGGGCGCTTCACTCGACTGTACGAGGAGCGCTACGCGCGGTTGCTGAGGTTTGCGTCTCGCTACGTGCGCGATCGCGCGGAAGCGGAGGACGTCGTCCACGACGCCTTTCTGCGGCTGTGGAGTCGCCGGCGCGAGTGGGCCGACGCCGGCGCCATTGACGGCTATCTGTATCTCGCCGTGCGCGGGGAGGCGATCGACCGGCTGCGTCGCGCGCGACGGGAGCAGCGGCTGGAGGAAGGCGCCGAGCGTGGCGCGCCGGCTGTTGTGGTCGACGATCTGATGCGCGAGGAGCTGGCTGGCGCGATCCAGCGGGCGATGGACGACCTGCCACCGCGGGCGAGGCAGGTGCTTCGGATGCGCTGGCTGGAGGAGCGGCCGAATGCGGACGTGGCGCGGATGCTCGGGCTGTCGGTGAAGACCGTGGAGATGCACGTGACGCGCGCGCTGGCCGCGCTGCGCGGGCGTCTGGCGCGAAGTTAGGCGGTCATTCTCCGCGCGGCGGCCGCTCGGCCACGGCTCGGAGCCGCGCTTCGCGCGCGTCGAGCGCGCGGAGGACGACCTGTCGCACCCAGGTGCCGGCGCTCAGGTGATCGCCTTCGGCCACCCGGCGCAAGCGCGCGGCGTCCCGCTTGGTCATGCGGAATTGCACGAGTGCTTCGAGCGGCTCCCGCGACTTGTTCGGCGGCACCTGGCGTCACTCTCTGGCGAGATTGCCAGCGAAGTTAGGCTAGAATGGCGCGCGATGCCGTAGTACATTGTAATACAACCAGATAGCAGACCTTTCGCGACGCGCGACGGCGACGGAGCGGGGAGCCCATACAGGGTTCTTCGCTCCGTCGCTCGTTACTACCTGCACCCGAGGACATCGCCCAATGGCCGACGAGATCGAGTGGGAGCTGGTGACGCGGTACATGAAGGGGGAGTGCGACGCGGAGGAAGCGGCGCGGGTGGAGCGCTGGCTGGAGCGTCCGGAGGTGCGGCGCGCGCTCGGCGATGCGCTTCGGGAAGTGGATGAGCGGGCGATACCGGTGCCGAGCGCGGATGTGCATCGGGCGAGCGCGCGGATGCGGAAGGCGATGGGCGTGGAGGCGAAGCGGGCGACGTCGTCACATGCGCGTCACACGTGGCTCATCGCCGCGGGACTGATGCTGGCGGCCGCGGCGATCGGATCGGGTGTGTGGTGGTGGCGAGGGCGGGAGATGCCAGCCGAGTGGCGCATGGTGGCGAGCGGGAGGGCAGAGCGACGGAGCGTGTCGCTGGGCGGGGCTGGCGAAGCGCTCCTCGCACCGGAGTCCAGGATTCGCTGGCGCGCCTCGGGCGACGAGAAGGTGGAGGTGCGGCTCGACGGTGAGGCACGCTTCGAGGTGCGGCATGGGAGCGGGCTGGTGGTTCGCGCGCGCAACACCGTGGCCGAGGACATCGGGACGACGTTCCTGGTGGTAGCCCGGCGTGAATCGGATGCCGTGCGAGTGACCGTGGTGACGGGCGCGGTGCGACTGCGAGACACCCTGGATGCCACGTGGCATCGGGTGGGCGCGGGGGAGCAGGGGTCGGTGAGCGGGCCGACGGTGCGCGTGGAGCCGGCGGACACCACGCAGGCGATGGCGTGGACGCGTGGGAGGCTGGCGTTCGTGTCGACGCCGCTGAGGGAGGTGGCGCGGGAGCTGGAGCGGTGGTTCGACGTGCGGATCGCCGTGGACTCGTCGATCGCGTCGCGCCGCCTGACGGGAGAGTTCGGCGCGGAGGCGGGCTCGTTCGACGAGATCCTGCTCACCATCTCCGCCGCCACCGATGTGCGGTACGAGCGCGAGGCGGGGCGGGTCGTCCTGCGCGCGCGGCGTTGAGGGGCGAAGAACACCAACCACCGGGGGGAGCAGCCATGTTGCCTGGTCGTGTGGTCGTTGCCGTCTGTCTTCTCGCGTTTGCCGGCGCCGCTCAGGCGCAACAGCGGGACACGTCGAAGGAGCGCCGAGTGACGTTGAGCGTTCGTGAGCGCTCGCTCGGCGACGTGCTGCGCGAGGTGGCGGCGCAGTCGGGGGCGCGGCTCGTGTACAGCGACGATGTCGTACCGGTGGAGCGGCGGGTAACCGTGGAGGTGCGCGAGGCGACCGTGAGCGAGGCGATGAGCGTGGTGCTGGCGGGGACGGGCGTGTCGGCGCGGCGGGGGAGTGGAGGAGTGGTGGTGCTCGAGCGTGCGGCGCCGCCGCCGGCGGCGGCAGCGGCGGCGAGACGAGCGGGGGCCATCGCCGGCCGGGTGACCGACGCGGAATCGGGTGAGGGGGTGGCGGGCGCGACCATCACGCTCGAGGGCACGGCGCGCCGCGCGATGACTGGGGAGAGCGGCCGCTTCGTGCTGCCGCTGGTGCAGCCCGGTGAGTGGCGGCTTGGCGCGAGGCGGATCGGGTACGTACCGGGGAGCGTCCAGGTCGTGGTGACCGAGGGCGCGGAGACGAGCGCGGACGTGGCGCTGAAGCGGACCGTGGGGACGCTGGAGGATGTGGTGGTGACGGGCGCCATCGCGGAGACGGAGCGCAAGGCGTTGCCCACGCCGATCACCGTGGTGACGGCGGAGGATCTTCGGAAGCATCACGTGCAGCGGGTGGACCAGCTGTTCCGGGGGAGTGTGCCGGGAAGCATTTCCTGGGAGCAGGGAACCGACGACTACGTGAACTCCATCACCGTGCGCGGTGCGAGCTCCCTGATCACCGGGCAGAACACCATCAAGACGTACGTGGATGGGGTGGAGGTGTCGAACAATCTGTTCTCCATCGTCGACGTGAGCACGATCGATCGGATCGAGATCATTCGCGGGCCGCAGGGGTCGACGTTGTACGGGTCGGATGCCGCGGGCGGCGTGATGCAGATATTCACGAAGAAGGGCTCGTTCGGCGACGCGCGTCCGCGTGTGGAGCTGGAGGCGGCCGGTACGGCGATCGAGAGTCCGTACGACGACGGTCGCACGCTGGAGCAGCGGTACGCGGCGAGCGTGCACGGTGGGACGCAGGACGTCAGCTACCGGATTGGCGGGACGTTCCGACGCACGGGCGAGTGGGTGTCGGACTACGAGCTGGTGGCGCCGAGCGTGCACGCGGCGGCGCGGCTGGTCCAGCGCGCGCTGACGCTGGAGCTGAGTGCGCGCTACACGAAGCGCACGAATGGAGACCCGTGGAACCCGGTGCTGCGCGACAAGGGGTGGGCACCATTCGCCACGGCGCCGAACCGTGAACAGGAGATTCAGAATCAGACCTACGGTGTGAGCGTGCTGTATGCGGCAACCGATCGCTGGGAGCATCGGGTCTCGGCGGGATTCGACCGGGTTCAGCAGGACTTCTACAACACGAAGCCGCGAGTGGAGGACGGTCTCTTTCTGGTGCAGCAGAATCAGCAGGACAAGGTTTCCGTCGGTTACAACACCTCGCTTCGTGTTGGCGCGCAGCCGTTCTCGGCGGTGTTGACCGGAGGAGTCGAGCGCTACGAGCTCAAGTCGAATGGTTACCGGGCGAGTGGCGCGCTCAACAACATCGGATCGTTGATCTCGGCGCCGAACCAGCCCCCGATACCGTTTCGCGGGATGGGGAGCAACAGCGGGTATTTTGCGCAGGGGCAGCTCGCGCTTCACGACGCGGTGTTTCTGACCGTGGGAGTGCGCGCCGAGCACAACTCGAACTTCGGGAACGACTACGGCACGGCGGTGGCACCGCGCGTCGGTGTGTCGGCCGTGCGCCGGCTCGGATCGGTGGTGGGGAAGGTGCGGGCGTCGTACGGGAGAGGGATTCGCCCACCACCGTCGGGGATCAACATCGATGCCCCCGGAGTTCGTGCCAACACCGAGCTCGCTCCCGAGGAGCAGCGAGGTGGTGACATCGGGCTCGACATCGAGATCGGCACGAGCGCCATGCTGAGCGGGACCTATTACAATCAGCGCGCGATCGGTTTGATCGATGCCGTGCTGGTGGATCCCACCACGTCGCCGCCGACGTTTCAGTACCAGAACGCCGGCCGCATCCGGAACGAAGGGGTGGAGATGGAGGGACGCGTGCAGTTTGGCGCGTTCGAGGCGCAGGGGCAGTACTCCATCACCGACAGCAAGGTGCTCGCGCTGAGCCCGACGTACGGCGGGGATCTGCAGGTTGGCGACGAGCTCCTGGTGATCCCGCGACGGTCGGGTGGGGCGTCGTTGTCGTACACGGCGGCGAGTCGCACCACGCTGACCGCGTCGGTGGTGCACATGGGCGAGTGGACGAACACCGACATCATCGCGCTGTTGGGATTCGCGTTTGGCGGCGAGCCGTTCCGTGGCTCGCTGCGCGCGTACTGGATGCGGTATCCGGCGGTGACCAAGCTGAACGTCGGGGTGGAGCATCGCTTCAGTCGCGTTCTGGCGAGCTTCGTGAGCGTCGAGAACCTGACGAACAACGAGCGCTTCGAGTTCAGCAACGCCACCATGATTCCCGGTCGGCGGATCACCATCGGCGCGCGCTTCACGCCGGAGCCATAGCGTGCTTCGGCTGGTCGGTTTCCTGGCCGTCGCAGTGGTGGCGTCGAGCGTCGCCGGCCAGGGGACGACGCCATTCTCGGTCGCGGACGCCGTGTCGATGCGGCGCTTCGCCCCGTTCGTACCGATACAGCTGTCGCCGGATGGCGAGCTGGTCGCGTACTCGGTGGTCAATGCGCACGAGCGGAGTCCGCTGGCCGCGGGTGATGTCCGCAGCAGCCGAGGAGTGCCACAGACCGCCAACGGGAGCGAATTGTGGATTGCCACGGTCGCCACCGGGGAGATGCGGCGCGTCGCTGGAGGACGGCAGGGGAGCTCGGCGTGGGGCGCGACCTGGTCACCGGACGGGCGCCGGCTGGCGTATTTCTCCGATGCCGATGGGGAGCTTTCGGCGTGGGTCTGGGAGCGCCGGTCGGGGAGCACTCGTCGCGTCGGCAGGGCGGTGATGCTGCCGGGACTCACGCTGGATGCGCCGCGCTGGACGAGTGATGGGCGAGCCCTGGTCGTGAGGACGGTCGAACGGAGCGGGCGTCGGCGAGAGAGCGGCCTGGTCCGTCGCGCGCAGGCGGGGCCCCGGATCGAGCATTTCGTGTTTCATGCGGATTCCGGACGAATGGGGCTCGACACCCGCGCGCGATCGGAGGTCGTTTCGAGCTGGTATGTGAGCGACCTCGCCGCGATCGATGTTAAGAGCGGGGCCGTACGCGTGCTGGCGCGGGCGGAGCCGATCGTGGCGCACTGGGTTTCGCCAGGTGGTGAGCTGGTGGCGTACACCCGCATGCGAAGCGACCTCCGCGCGGGGACCAACCTGGGTGCGTACGATCTGGTGGTGGTATCGCTGCGCGACGGACGCACGCGAGTGGTCGCGCAGGGAATGGCGCATGCGTCGGGCGCGAACGTGAGCTGGTCGCCGGATGGTCGGCGATTGGCATTCTTCTCGGCGCCGCTCGCGCCGCCGGATTCGCTGGCGGTGTTGCGCGACGGTTGCTACGTGGTGATGGCCACTGGAGACTCGTTGCGCTCGATCGGGCTCGCGCGGCCGGCACGAGTCGGAGCGCTGGACGTGCCGTTCTGGGACGAGTCGGGGCGATTCATCTACGTCGTCGCGGACGGCCGGTTGCTGCGTTTGGCGGTGGACGGTGGAGGGGAGGAGACGTTGAAGGCGCCACGCGGTCGAGAGGTTCTGGCCATTGCGGCGCGTGCGCAGAGCGGGCGGTTGCCGGACTCGAAGAGGGGGCATGTGCGGGCGATCGTCCGGGATACGTCGACGTTTCGCCAGGGTGTCGCCCGGATCGGCATCGATGGCGGTGAGCCCCAACTGCTGGTTGAGGGGGACCAATCCCTGGTGGGCGGCGCGACCAGCTTTCCGCACATCTTTCGGCTCGACGCGGTTGGCGAGCGACTGGTCGTTCTGCGGGAGAGCGCCGATGACCCACCCGACCTCTGGGCGTATGACGCGGGCGAGAGCGAGCCCCGTCGAGTTACGCGGGTGAACGCCGCGCTTTCGCGTTATCGCTTCGGCACGAGTCGCATCGTCTCATGGCTGTCGGATGACGGCGCACCACTCCGAGGTGCCGTGGTGCTCCCGCCTGACTACACGCCGGAGCGAAGGTATCCGCTCATCGTCTACGTCTATGGAGGATGGCCGCTGTCGCAGTGGGCGGCCACGTTCGGTGGCTTTCTCTCGGACGTGCACGACATTCAGCTCTTCGCCACGCGCGGCTACGCCGTGTTTCTCCCCGACGCGCCCCAGCAGGTGGGTAGCCCGAGCGTCGATCTGGCGAAGGCCGTGCTCCCGGGCGTGAGCAGGCTGGTCGAGATGGGGATCGCCGATGAGGATCGGTTGGCGGTGGTCGGTCACAGCTATGGTGGATACTCCGTGTACTCGCTCATCACGCAGACGACTCGCTTCCGTGCCGCGGTGGTGAGTGCCGGTACGGCGAACCTGATCGGCGCGTACGCCACCATGATCGGGAGCACCGGCCTCGACGAGTATGTCGAAGCGGGCCAGGGGAGGATTGGGGGGTCGCTTTGGGAGGTTCCAGAGCGCTTCATCGAGAACTCGCCGATCTTTCGCTTCGACCGCGTGCGCACGCCCGTGCTCATCACGCACGGCGCGCGTGATGGCGGCGTGCCGGTGTGGGCGGCCGACGAGGCGTTCATCGCCCTTCGCCGCCTGAATCGTGACGTGGAGTACGTGAGGTATCTCGACGAGGAGCACTCGGAGTGGAGCGGTGCCGCGAAGGCCGACATGTCCACCCGCATCCTCGACTTTCTCGCGGCGCACCTCGGCGCGCGCGGGCCCTGCACCGCGCACGCTTGCGGAGGAGACGTCCGAACGGGCGCCTCCTCCGCCGGCACGCTCACATCTGATGCGGTGGAACGCTCGGCTCGTAGCCACTGATCCAGGCGCCGAGCGTGCGCTCCGTGAGCCGGCCCCGCTCCTCGAGCCGCGGTGCCTCGTACACCTTCCGTGATGCGGTCGTCATGAGTGCCTCCCGAATGGTTGTTGGCGAGTGCGAGCGCGGCGCGCGTCCTCGCGCGTCCGTCCGGGAATTCGAGAGCACGGCCGCGCGCGCCTTCCATCGTCCTGCCGCTCCCCAGGCTAGAAGAGCTTGCCCGGAACGGCCGTCTCCTGGCCGAGGATGTTCGAGCCCAGCGTTCCGGCGTTGATCGAACCGCGATCGTCGAGCCGCGGCGCCGTGTAGACCTTCTTGCTCTCGTTCTTCATACGGTCCTCCTGACGTGAGGCGTTATGCGATCTGCCGCGCGCCGCTCGGCGCGCGGACCCGGACGGTCCAATTCGATGTGCGAACCCGCAGCCACGTCTCCAGCGAGAGCGCCGCCATGAGCGGCACCACGTGAAGAAGCGCGCCGCGGCTGGCCGCCTCGGCGGTGGCGCGAAGGGGAGCCGGCTCGATGCAACCGAGGTCGGCCAGGATGGGCTCGCGAAGCAGCTCTCGCACGAGCGCGCGCTCGCGGTCGAGCGACCAGACGATGCGGCTGTCGATCGCGCCCTTGGAGCGTCGTGTCCTGACACGCTCCGCGAGGATCCCGCGCATCGCCTCGCGCAGAATCCACTTCTGCGCGCCGGGGCGAGCACGTAGCGCGAGGGGGAGCGCGAGGGAAAACTCCACCAGCGGGCGATGCAGAAAGGGGTGCCTGAGCTCGAACAGCTCGTGGAAGAGCGTGACGTTGCTGTAGCGGCCGAAGTGGCCAGTCTCGTAGGCGAGCAGCGCCGCGAGCTTGCCCCCGCGCGGGCCGGCCAGCATGCGGTGATAACCGTGGCGGCGCGCGATGTCGAAGCCGCGCGCGAAGCGTCGAGCGATCCACGGCGGCGTTCGGAAGTGCGAGTCCACGACGCGCGAGCGGAGCACGGCAGGCAGGAGGGGGACGACACCGTGCTTCCCCAGCACGCTCCAGAAGGAGACGCGGCCGTCCACGGCCCAGTCGAGCGCCAGCCGCGCGGCCGCTCGGCAGCGCCCGCGCGCCAACTCGTCGGCGATGTGGAAGGGAGGGCCGCTCAGGTACTGATCGCCGCCCTGGCCGGTGAGGAGCACTCGGCCGCCACCGGCCGCGATCACCGCGCAGCTCCGGCGATCGCGCGCGTAGAACGCGTAGTTGTCGGTTGGCGCTTCGGTCAACGGCGGCGGCAGGCCGTCGTCCTGCCACATCCAGTAGTCGGTCATCTGAACGTTCGGTACGCCGCATTCCTTCACGACCGCGTCCGAGTACTCGCGCTCGTCGTCCGCAACGGTGTCCACGAACGTCACGGTGCCGGCGACGGGGGCCACGCGACCTTCGCGCGCCAGATGCGCGACCGCCGACACCACGGAGGACGAATCGAGGCCGCCAGAGAGCTGCGACCACACCGGACAGGCGTCGACGGCGCGCGCCTCGACACCCCGGAGGAACAGCTCGCGAAAGCGCCTGACGAGCGCCACCGGATCGTCAGGCGGCGGCTCATACGCCGTGGAGTCGAACATGGAGGGCGACCAGTAGGTCGTGTCGCGCGATCGCTGGTCGCTCACCTCGAGCATGGCGCCGGAAGCGATGCTCGACACGCCGGCGTACGGCGTTGGCTCGGATGGATCGCTGCCGGCCGACAAGTAGTCGGCCAGGTAGCCGAGATCGAACGTCCACTGGTCCGCGAGCAGCGACGCGCGCGAGCAGAGGAGGAGCCCCTGCCGCGTGTGGCGCCGGAAGAGCGTGCGGATGCCGAATGCATCCCTGGCCGCGACGAGGGTACGTGTGCGGGCGTTCCAGATGACGAACGCGAAGTCGCCGAGGAGACGCGGGATGGAGGAGACACCCGCTCTGGCGAAGACGCGGAGAACGAGGTCGAGGTCGGTGAGATCGGCCGCGCGCACACCGGCCCAGGCGGCGACGGCGTCTCGATCGTCGAGTCGTGCCTCTCCGCAGGCGACGAGCGGTCCGAGTCGCGTGATGCGGCCACCGTCGCCGGCACAGGCGAAGTCGTTTCCGTCGTAGCGCTCCCGCACCTCCACGTCGCTCGAGCGCGAGAGCCAGGTGGAGAGCATGGGGCCGGCCGGGTGGCCGAGCGCGCACAGGAAGAACCTCACGTGGCCGGCTCCGGGAGCGGAATGAATCGCGCCACCTTCTCCGGGTCCTCGAGAATGGCCTGGCCGTCGAGCTCCACCCAGGCGTGCGCCTCGAAGGGGTGGGGGCGGACGCCGAGGCGAAGCCGCGCGTCGATGCCGGAGCGGCGGAGCATGGCCCAGAGCACCAGCGACTGCTCCAGACAGCGCGCGCGTCCGGGAAAGAACGCGGCGGCGATGGTGATTCGGCGCGCGAGCCGCTCGATGTCGGAGCGCGAGGCTGCGTGGTGTGGCGTCGGCGCGGCCGCGCGCGCGTTCATGACGCGCACGATCCGCCGCGTGCCGGCGACGACGAGGGCCAGCTTGACCACGAGGAGGGCGAGGAAGCACCGCGCCGGCGATGGATGCATGGTGCGGGTCATGGCTCGCTCCACTCCACCAGCCGTGCGCCGGCCAGCGCTTCGAGCAGCCGTGCGACGTCGGCGCGCAAGGTCTCCCGGGTCACGTCGTACTCGGCCTCGAGCGCGTCGAGGAGGGCGTCCAACGCACGGGGGCGCTCGACCAGGAGCTCCCAGACGCGGGCGCCGACGTCGTTGAGCGTGAAGTACCGGTCGCGCTCCGTGTCGAGCAGCGCCATGTCGCCGCCGCGCCGGGCGCTCACCACGTGCCGTTTGGGGCGGATCGCCGCGGTGGTGCCGGCCGGTGTGGCTGCGCTCATGAACGCTCCTGGAAATGCGACGAGCGATCCATGAGATGGGGCGGCGACGAGGACAAGTCGCGGAAGGGGAAGGAGCCCCGCACAATGGGCAGCCGGCTTGACGCCGCCCCACCGTCACTATACCATCGCGCGGTATAGCACCAGGCGACATATATGATCCCGCCCCTCACCACCCCCGTCTTCCAGATCCTCCTCTCCCTCGTGGACAGGGAGCTGCACGGCTACGCCATCATCCAGGACATCGCCGAGCGCACGGAGGGGGAGGTCCGCCTCACCGCGAGCACACTCTACGCGGCGGTGAAGCGACTGCTCGACGCGGGACTCATCGAGGAGCTCGCCCACCGGCCGCGCGGGGCCAAGGACGATCCGCGACGCCGCTACTATAGAATCACCCGGCACGGGCTCACCGCCGCCCGCGCCGAGGCGCGCCGCCTCGAGCGGCTGGCCGCGATGGCGCGTGCCAAGCGGCTCCTCCCCCGCTGGCGTCCGCCCTCCACGGCGAGCGAGCCGTGAGCGCCACGCGCGCCTATCGCGCGCTCCTCCGCTGGCTCCTCCCCGCTCGCTTTCATCGCGCGTTCGCCGAGGACATGGCGCTCGTCTTCGCCGAGCTGTACGACGAGGCCATACGCACCGGCGGCTGCCTCCGCGGCGCCCGCGTCTTTGGCGCCGAGCTTCCCGGTCTCCTCAGGCTGGCCATTCGCGAGCGGCGCGCCGAGCGCGCCGAGCGCGCGCACCGCGCCGACGCCGCCTCCACTTCGCATCCGGAGCAAGCCATGATGGACTCGCTGGCGCAGGACCTCCGCTTCACCTTCCGTGCTCTGGCGAAGAGCCCCGGCTTCACCCTGGTGGCGGTGCTCACGCTCGCGTTAGGCGTGGGGGCCAACACGGCGATCTTCAGCCTGGTGAACGGCGTGCTGCTCAAGCCGCTGGCGCTCCCCGAGCCCGACCGCCTGGTGGCGATGGGCGAGGTGGCGCGCGACGGCAATCCAAACGCGCTCAACACCACGTCACCGGGGAGCTTCTACGACTGGAAGGCGCACGCGCAGGGGGTTCGGGTGGCCGCCTACACGGTGTCGAGCGGGACGATCACCGGCCGCGGCGACCCGGAGCGCGTGCGCGGCGTGCGGAGCGCCGGCGGGCTCTTCGAGGCGTTGAGGGCGCAGCCGCTCTTCGGGCGCACGATTCGCGAATCGGACGAGGACCCGGCCGCCGAGGAGGTGATCGTGCTCTCCCACGGAGCGTTCCAGCGGCTGTACGGCGAGGACCGCGACATTCTGGGGAGCACCATCACCATCAACGGCTCGCCGCGCACGATCGTGGGCGTGATGCCGCGCGACTTCCGCTTCCCCGACGGGAGCGTGGAGTTCTGGGTGCCGGCCCGGTTCGACGCCGAGTTCCGGGCGAACCGCGATCAGTACTTCCTCCAGGTGCTGGGCCGCCTGGACCCCGGCGTGACGCTCGACCAGGCGCGCTCGCGCATGGCGACGATCGCCCAACGTCTCCAGCGAGACTGGCCGCTCTACAACACGGATCTCCAGATCGGCGTTCGCCCGTTGCGCGATACGGTCGTGGATGGCGTCGAGACGCGGCTGCTGATCCTCATGGGCGCGGTGGTGTTCGTGCTGCTCATCACCTGCGCGAACCTCGGCAATCTGCTGCTGGCGCGCGCGACGGCACGCCGGCGCGAGATCGCCATTCGCCAAGCGCTCGGCGCCGGGCGCGGCCGGGTAGCGCGTCAGCTTCTCACCGAGAGCCTGGTGCTGGCGCTCCTCGGCGGCGCCGCCGGCGTGCTGGTGGGCCGGGCGTTCCTGAAGCTGCTGTTGGCGGCGCAGGCGACCACCAACCTGCCGCGGGTGGAGGAGATCGTGCTCGACCAGCGGGTGCTGCTCTTCACGCTCGGGGTCTCGGTCCTGGCGGGGCTCTTTTTCGGAAGTCTGCCGGCGTGGAAGCTCGCGCGCGCGGAGTCCACCGACGCGCTGCGCGAGGGAGCGCGGGGAAGCGTGGGCCACCAGTGGACGCGGCGGACGCTGGTGGTGTCGGAACTGGCGCTGGCGATGATGCTGCTCACCGGTGCCGGCTTGCTGGTGCGGAGCTTCGCGCTCCTCCAGCGCGTGGATCCAGGCATCGACGCCCGGAACGTGCTGACGTTCAACGTCAACCTGCCTGACGAGAACCTCGCCTTCGTGCCGTCCACGCTGGAGCGGCTGCGCGCGATCCCGGGCGTTCGCGCGGTCGCGGCGACCAGTCAGCTCCCGGTGACGGGGCGTGGCATTGGCGCCTGGTTCAACCGGCTCGACAAGCCCCTGCCGCCTGGCGTGACGCCGGCGGGAGAGGCCTATCGGGTAGTGACCACCGGCTTCTTCGCCGCGCTCGGGATTCCATTGCGCCGGGGGCGCCTGCTCACGGAGGATGATACCCGGGAGCGTCCGGCGGTGGTGATCAACGAGACGCTGGCCAGGACGTATTACCCCGGCGAGGAGCCGATCGGCAAGGAGATCTACCTCGGAGCGCCCGACAACAGGCTCTTCGAGCGCGGAACCATCGTGGGAGTGGTGGGAGACACGCACGACGTGGGGCTGGGAAGCGCGCCGGTGGCGACCGTGTACATCCCGCTGGCGGTGATGCCGGGATGGCCGGGCTTCTCGTACGTGGTGCGCACGAGCGTACCGCCGATGACGGTGGCGGGGGCGGCGCGTGAAGCCATCCGGTCGGTGGACGCGAACATTCCGGTGCGCGGAACGCGGACGGTGGATGAGGTGTTGGCCGAGGCGGTGGCGCCGGCGCAGTGGTCGATGACGCTGCTGACCGTGTTCGCCGCGATCGCGATGATCATGGCGGCGCTGGGCGTGTTCGGCGTGCTGTCGTACACGGTCACGCAGCGGACGCGTGAGCTGGGGATCCGTCTGGCGTTGGGTGCGGCGCCGCGAGCGGTGAAGCGCATGGTAGTGAGCCAGGGGCTCGGCCTGGTGGCCGCCGGGCTGGCGATCGGGTTGGCGGGCTCGTTCGCGCTGACGCGGGTGATGAGCGGATTGCTCTACGGGGTGGCGCCGACCGATCCACTCACCTTCGCCACGGTGGGGGTGGTTCTGGCGCTGGTGGCGGTGGCGGCGAGCTATCTCCCGGCGCGTCGGGCGACGAGGATAGATCCGATCCTGGCGCTCAGAACGGAGTAGGGCGGGGAGCGCGCGGCGAGGAGAGGGGAGCGCGGGCGAAGGGCGCGTCGGCTTGACGCGCCCTTTCCGCATCCGCAGCGTTTGCAGCCATGCGACATGCATCGCGCGCGGCGTTCGGCCTGGTGGTCCTTTCCATCTGGTCCTGTGAGCGGCGGGAGCTGCAGGAAGCGGGGGTGGCGGATTCGGCACCGGACTCGGTGCCGGTCATCGAGGGCTTCGCCGACGCCATGGAGGCGGAGGCGCTCACCGCGCCGCCGTGCCTGACGAGTCGGGACACCGTGCGGCGGAATTGGACACGCCAGCCGGTGCCGGAGCTGGGAGGGGAGATCATGGTTCCCCCTCGATTCGAGGCGCAGCGAACGGCAGCGGCGGGATCGATCGAGTGGGTGGACCCGGATTCCGCCTACCTGGGGCTGCTGATCTCGAGAACGGAGCAGGGTGGTCACACCGTCGGGATGGGGGTCGATGGCACTCCCGAGCGGCGGTGCTCGCTCCGCGTCGGCGGGCGCGCGTCGCGGGTGGTCGAGCTGGCGATTCCTCCGCGGGGAAGGGGCGACAGCGCCTTCGCCGCGGTCACGATCGCTTTTCCCAGTGACGACGTCACGATCTCGGCCACCATCCAGGCGCCCGCGCGTGCCGCGCGCGCCGATCTTCTGAGCGCGCTCTCCACCCTCACCGTCGGGACGCGGCCATGACGCGGAGCATCCCCACCGTCTTCGAGCCGCGGCTCGCGCCCGAGATCTTCCGGAAGCGGCTGCTGATCGAGGGTTTCTTCGCGCGTGACGGAGTGGATGAAGAGACCATCAAAGAATACTTCCGGACGATCACCAGCGAGCTGTCGCTCCGCACGTACGCGGAGCCGATCGTGCACAGCACCGGCGGGCAGGGGAAGGCGGTCAATCAGGGGTACGACGCGTTCGTGCCGCTCATCGATTCGGGCATCTACATGAGCCTGTGGGCCGGACCGCGCTTCGTGTCGATCATCGTGTATACCTGCGCCGAGTTCGACGAGCACAGGGCGGTGGAGCGGACGCGGGAGTACTTCGGGATAGACGACACCGACGCGATGCTCTTCTAGCGATGACGTCGCGTACGGTACTCTGGCGTCGGCTCGACACCACCGGGCTCGAGCTCTTCCGGCTTCGGCAGCAGGCGTCGGGGTGGGAGCTCGGTGGCACCGTGATCGTGGTGAACGACGGCACGCGCTGCGGCTTCGTGTACGAGGTGCGCTGCGACGAGTCCTGGCGGGCGCGCGCGGCGCGCGTGTCGGGACACATTGGGGACCAGGCGCTGGAGGTGCTGGTGGAGACCGACGGCGAGGGCCGCTGGTGGCGGAACGGCGAGGAGCAGCCGGCGGTGGCCGGGTGCATCGACGTCGATATTGCGTTCACGCCCGCGACCAACACCATACCGATTCGACGGCTCCGACTGCCGGTGGGCGCGTCGGCGCCGGTGAGCGCGGCCTGGCTTCGTTTTCCCGACCTCTCGCTGGCACTTCTCGAGCAGTCGTATCGTCGCGAGGGGGAGCACACGTACCGCTACGAGAGCGGCGGCGGATCCTTCGTGGCGATGCTGGAGGTGGACGACGACGGACTCGTCAGGCAGTACGGCGAATACTGGCGCGCGGAGTAGCGGGTGGAGGGCGCCATCTCACTCATGGAGGGCGACGACATGTATCTCCGCATCACGCTCGCGGCGCTGCATCTGATCGCGCTCGGGCTCGGGCTCGGCGCGGTGATCCAGCGCGGCAGCGCACTGCGCGAATCGCCGACACCGTCGTCGCTCAAGCGAGTGTTCCGCCACGACGCGATGTGGGGGATCGCGGCGCTGCTCTGGCTTTCCACCGGCCTGTGGCGGCTCCTCGGCGAGATCGAGAAGCCGCTCGGCTACTACTTCCAGAATCACGTCTTCAACGCCAAGATGGGATTCTTCGTGCTGATCATCCTGCTCGAGCTGTCGCCGGCCATCACGCTGGCGCGGTGGCGCCGATCGGTGGCGCGAGGGGAGCCGCCGGAGCTGGTCGCCAGTCCCGGCACGGCTCGCCGTCTGGCCACCATCAGTCACATCGAGGCGCTTCTGGTCGTGCTCATGGTGTTCGCCGCCACCATCATGGCGCGGGGGCTCGGCACGAGTTGAGGGCTCACGGCGGGGGAGCGGAAACTCGGCACGCGCGGCGCCGTAGGGATGGCGACACATACGGATACCGTCTCCATGCTCTCCGCGCTGCTTCGACTCTTCGCCCTCCGCCCCTTCCTGACGCTCACGCTCTTCGGGATCCCGATCCTCATCCTGGTGGTCGTGGGATTGCTCACGATCTGGGCGCTCAAGCTGTTCATCTTCATCGGGTTGCCGATCCTGCTGATCGTCTGGCTGGTGAAGCGGTCGAAGAGCGGAGACAATCCGGCGTAGGACACACATCGGGACTCGGCCAGCATCGGGACTCGGCCAGCATCGGGACTCGGGCATCGGTCATCGGGACTCGGCTTGGGCGGTAGGATCTCGACCGGTCGCCGAGTCCCGAGTCCCGATGGCCGAGTCCCGATGCTGGCCGAGTCCCGATGTCCTCAGTGCGCTGCCGTCTCCATCGAGTGCGTTCTGACCTCTCCGGACAGGATCACCGGCGCCGTCTTCACCAGGTGACTGAGGTTCTGGCGCACCCACTCCGACGCGATGCGGCTCGAGTCGTCGGCACCGCGCTTGTCCTCGAAGACGGTCACACTGGCGATCGTTCCATCGCCGCCATCGATGATGAAATACGACACGAAGCCGGGCGTCTGCCGCAGCCGCGGGAGGAACTCGGCGTTCACGCGCTCGACGATCCGGTCGGCCGCGCCTTCGTTCACGTTGTAGCGGCGTATGGCAGCGTACATGGCTCACCTCCAGGCTCGGGCAGGCTCGTATGCGGAGGCACGATCGCGCCAGCCGTGAAGTCCACGTGCGAGACGCGGTCGAGGGCCTGCAACAGCCGCGCCGCCCGCCGACCCCGGCGTTGCCGGAGTCAACGGGCGGCGTGACGCGCGCGAATCAGCGCGCGAGCTGGAACTCGAAGCGCGTGTACAGGAAGCGCCCGTTGAAGCCGAAGGGGGACGCCGACGGATACAGGAAGACGCCGAAGCTGTTGTCGGGGATCATGCGATCGGGGTAGGTGTCGAACAGATTGCGGCCGCCCAGACTCACCTTGAACGTGGGCGTGAACGCGTACCCGACCTCGGCGTCGAAGATCGCCTTGGGATCGTACTCCTGCGCGGTCTCTTCCACGTAGCCGTAGAGCGCCGAAGTAAACGGACCGTAGAACGACGCGCGTGCCAGCGCGCTGAAGGAGCCACCCTGATACTGCGTGGTGAGTCCCGCCCGCCAGCGAGGCCGCTCCTTCTCCAGCGCCAGAATCCCTCCTTCGATGAACTCGTCCACCAGCGACGCTCCCGTCCCCTGGAGCTCGGGCGGCTCGACGATGTCGCCCACCACCTCCGTGCGGGTGTAGTTGAAGTCGACGCCGACGTTCATCCGGCCGCGCGCGCCGGCACGGAACTCGTAGTCGCCGGTGATGTCCACGCCGCGGGTCTCGGTGTCGAGCACGTTGGTGAAGTACTGGCCGGCCTCGGCGCGCGAGCCGGCGTTGCGAAGGATCGACGCCACGCTGTCGGTGCCGAGGAAGGTGCTGAGCAGGATGCGATCATCGAGCGCGATGAAGTAGACGTCGGCGGTGAAGTTGAGACCGGGCGTGGGCGTGAGCGCGAAGCCGCCGCTGAAGTTGACCGACGTCTCCTCCACCAGGGGTCGCGCGCCGAGGAGCTGCGCCTCGGCGGAGCGAACGGGGAAGATGCCGATCTCGAACGGCACCGGAGCGCCGGTGCTCTGATCGATCTTGAAGTCGGTGACGGTGCTGGAGTAGTAGCTCTGGTTCAGCGATGGCGCGCGGAAGCCGGTGCTCACCGCCGTGCGCAGCGTCACGCGCTCGGACGGCTGGTAGCGGAGCGCCAGCTTCCCCGTCAGGCGGCTGCCGAAATCGCTGTAGTGCTCGTAGCGGCCGGCGATGTTGGCGAGCAGCCTGGGCGCGATGTCACTCTCGAGATCGAGGTAAACGCCGAAGTTGTTCCGGTACGCGTCCACCTCGTCCTCGGGGCGGTAGCCGGGGAAGACCTGCGAGCCCGCCACGGCCAGATCGCCGAACCGATCAGGGTGGAAGCCCTGGACGTACGACCCCAGCTCCCCCGCCTTGATCTCGTACGTCTCCCTGCGAAATGCGGCACCGAAGGCGACGCTCAGCGGCGACGGGAGACCGACCTCGAACTCGCGATGGGCATCGAGGGTGGCGATCCCCTCGTAGAGCCTGAGCTCACCGGCCCTGAACTCGGTCTGATTCGGAATGCCCGGATCATCCGCGTTCCCGAGTATGCCGTCGGGGCCGGGCGCGCACGGCGCGTCGAAGCAGGGGCCTAACGAGGCGTTGAGCGTGTTCTCGAGCCTGAACACGAACCCGCTGTGGCCGAGCGTGCCGCCGAGGTCGTACGACCATTCACCGAGCGCGCCGCGAATTCCCGTGGATACCGAGAAGTCGGTGACGTCGGGGACGAAGCGCGGCAGGAAGCCGAAGGGGTACTGCTGCGGCCAGTTCCGCTCGTCCCTCGAGTGGCGGAAATAGCCATACCCCGTTCCCTCGCGGAAGCTGTAGCCCCCGAAGAGATAGAATCCGGTGCCCGCGGTGCCGATCGGGATGCCGGCGTTGAGGAACGTCATCCACGATTTTTCCCCGCCATCGCCCCAGTGATACGTCGGCTGCGGAACGGGGTTGTTCTTGGTGATCACGTTGCCGAACTCGTCGATGTCGTCGGCGTCGCCGGACGTGATCTGGTCCTCCGGATCGGCGCCGGCGCGGTTGGTCCCGTCGCGGTCGCGATACTCGGCGAAGAGGCTCAGCGAGCCACGGCCGAGCGGAATCCCCCAGCCGCCGCTCACGTCGACGGTGGTGCCGTCGTCATCGAAGTCGGCGGTGACGTGGCGGCCGGCGTCGACCGTGAACATCGGCGCGAACACCCCTTCCTTGAGCACGACGTTCACCACGCCGGCGATGGCGTCGGAGCCGTATTGCGCGGCGGCGCCGTCGCGCAGCACCTCCATGCGATCGATGGCGCTCACCGGAATGGTGTTCATGTCGACGCCGCTGGAGCCCGCGCCCATTCCGGCGCCGTAGTAGTGCACCAGCGCCGTGTGGTGGCGGCGCTTTCCGTTGATGAGCACGAGCGTGTGATCGGGACCGAGTCCGCGCATGGTGAAGGGACGAACGATCTCGGTGGCGTCGGACACGCTCTGCCGCGGGAAGTTCACCGACGGCGTGAGCTGCGAGAGGATGGCGCTCGTCTCCGTGGTGCCGGTGGCGCGCATCTCTTCGCTGGTGAGGATGTCCACGGGCACCGCCAGCTCGTTGGCCGCGGTGTGCTGCGCGCGCGAGCCGACCAGGACCTCGACGCCGGCGAGGTGCGCGGCGGTTGGTCGCATGGCGATGTTCACCTCGCTCGCCACGCCTGCCTGCACGGTGACGCGCACCGGCTCGGCGGCGTAGCCGAGTCGGCGCGCGCGCACGACGTAGTTCCCCGGCACGATCGAGGTGATCACGAAGTTTCCGCGCGCGTCAGGCGTGGCGCGCAGGCCGGTGCCGTCGAGCGCGACCACCACGCTCGCGATCGTCGCGCCTTCGGTATCGAGGACGCGCCCGCGGATGCTCCCCGTCTGAGCGAGCGCGGCGGAAGGGAGCGCGAGGAAGAGAAGCAGCGGGAGGAGCAATCGCGAGACTGGACGCATCGTGGCTCCGTGAATGGGGAAGGCTCGGCTCATATTGGCGCGTGAGGCCCGGGCGTCAAGGCGAGCGACTTGCACCCGGCGCCTGGCGCTCTGGTCGGCCGCTTCGTAGGCTCAAGGGTTATCCGACACGGGGAGCAGAGCGACATGAGCGAGTCCTCGCCAGGCGGCTCGACGGGAGTCAGCCGCCGGCGCTTTCTGGTGGCGGGCGCGGTGGCCGGCGCGGCGACGGTGGTGGGACCGAGCATTTCGGTCACAATTGCCGAGCCTCCCAGGCGGCCACCCTCGCGGCCGGCAGATTTCGAGCTCGACGAGACTACCGTCTCGGCGCTGCAGGAGGGGATGCGGTCGGGGCAATACACGGCGCGGTCCATCGCCGAGAAGTACCTGGCGCGGATCGAGGAGGTGGACCGCAGGGGGCCGTCGGTCAATTCCGTGATCGAGCTGAATCCCGACGCGCTCGAGATCGCCGATGGCCTCGACGCCGAGCGGCGCGGCGGACGGCTGCGCGGCCCGCTGCACGGGATTCCGGTGCTGATCAAGGACAACATCGACACCGCCGACAAGATGCGGACGAGCGCCGGCTCGCTGGCGCTGGCGGAGTCGATCGCCGGGCGCGACGCCTTCATCGTGCGGCGGCTGCGCGAAGCGGGGGCGGTGATTCTGGGGAAGACGAACCTGAGCGAGTGGGCGAACTTTCGGTCGACGCGCTCCACCAGCGGGTGGAGCGCACGGGGTGGTCAGACGAAGAATCCGTGGGCGCTCGACCGGAACCCCTGCGGGTCGAGCTCGGGCTCGGGCGTAGCGATCGCGGCCAATCTGACGGCGGTGGCGGTGGGGACGGAGACCGATGGCTCCATCGTCTGTCCATCCTCGGCGAACGGGATCGTGGGGATCAAGCCGACGCTCGGACTGGTGAGCCGGTCGGGGATCATCCCGATCGCCCACAGCCAGGACACGGCGGGACCGATGGCGCGCACGGTGGCGGACGCCGCCCTCTTGTTAGGCGTGCTGGCCGGCGTCGACGCGCGCGACGTGGCGACGGCGGGCTCGGCCGGAAAGGCGGCGCGCGACTACACGGCGTTTCTCGAGCCGGATGGGTTGCGCGGAAAGCGGATCGGGGTGGCGCGAAACTACTTCGGCTTCAACGATCGCGTGGACAGGATCATGGAGGACGCGATCGCGGCGATGAAGGGTGCCGGCGCGGTGATCGTGGACCCGGCGAACATCGAGTCGGCGGGGAAGTTCGACTCGTCGGAGTTCGAGGTGCTGCTCTACGAGTTCAAGGCCGACCTCAACGCCTATCTCGCCGGGTTATCGCCGGGCGACGCGCCGCGCACGCTGGCCGCGCTGATCGACTTCAACGAGAAGAACCGCGATCGGTCGATGCCGTACTTCGGTCAGGAGATCTTCGTGCGGTCGGAGGCGAAGGGCCCGTTGACCGACCGCGCCTATCGGACCGCCCTGGCGAAGAATCTCCGCCTGTCGCGCACCGAGGGGATCGACGCCGCGCTCCGGAAGCATCGTCTGGACGCGATCGTGGGACCGACGGGAGGTCCGGCCTGGCTCACCGACCTGGTGAATGGCGATCATTTTGGCGGCGGGAGCTCGACCGCGCCGGCGGTGGCAGGGTATCCCAGCATCACCGTGCCGGCGGGGTACGTCCACGGCCTGCCGGTGGGGATCTCCTTTACCGGCGGCGCGTACAGCGAGCCGACGCTGATAGCGATAGCATACGCCTTCGAGCAGGCGACGAAGGTGCGGAAGAAGCCGGGGTTCTTGCTCACGGCGGATCTGGCGTAACGGCGCGGGAATCGGGAAGCGGGAAGCGGGAATGGGGAAGCGGACCGGCGGATTCGGAAGTCATCAGGTGTGCTTGCGATTCCCGATTCCCGATTCCCGATTCCCGGATCTTCACAACCTCTTACTTGCACGCACTGCCCATGACTACCAGACTCTCGCGACTCACCTTCGCCCTTCTCCTCGCGCTGCCGCTCGGGTCTCCGCTGGCGCAGGGGGACGGCGCGCGGAAGCAGCTCACCGGGTCGGCGGCGGGGATCAACTTCGCCACGTTCGACACCGCGGTCCGGCCGCAGGACGACTTCTTCCGCTTCGTGAACGGCACATGGCTGCGCACGGCGACGATCCCCGCCGATCGGTCCAACTTCGGCGCGTCGGCCGAGCTGGCCGAGCACGCGCAGGAGGTGCTGCGCGAGCTGATCGAGCAGGCGGCGGCCACGCGCGACGCCAAGGCGGGCTCGGACGAGCAGCGCGTGGGTGACTTCTACCGCAGCTACATGGATTCGGCGCGGGTCGAGTCGTTAGGCATCACGCCGCTTCGCGCGGAGCTGGGGAGGATCGCCGCGCTCCGCAGCAAGCGCGATCTCCCCGAGGCCTTCGCGCGCCTCCAGCGGCTCGGCGCGCAGCTGCCGTGGACCGGTCAGGTGGCACAGGACCAGAAGAAGGCGGACGAGTACATCGCGGTGGTGACGCAATCGGGGCTCGGGATGCCCGACCGCGATTACTATCTGGCGTCGGGGAAGAAGTTCGACGACACCCGCGCCGCGTACGCGAAGTACCTGGAGGCCCTCCTGCGCCTGTCGGGGGAGAGCGATCCGGCCGGCGCGGCGAAGGCGATCATCGCGCTGGAGACGGAGATGGCCAAGGCGCACTGGGACCGGGCCAAGAACCGCGACCGCGAGCTCACGTACAATCGCCGCACCATCGCCCAGCTCGACGCCGCCATGCCCGAGTTCTCGTGGACGCGCTACACCCGGGCGGCCGGCGTGGAGAAGACGCCGGCCATCATCGTCAGGCAGCCCGACTACTTCACGGCGCTCAACCTCCTCCTAGGTGAGACGCCGCTGGAGACCTGGAAGCGCTACATGACGTTCAAGCTCCTGCACAGCTACGCGGACGAGATGAGCTCGCCCTTCGCCGACGCGAAGTTCGAGTTCGTGGGGCGCACGCTGGCCGGCCAGCAGGAGGAGCGCCCGCGCTGGAAGCGGGGGGTGGCGGCGGTCCAGAGCGCGATGGGCGAGATCGTCGGCCGGATGTACGTGGAGCGCGAGTTCAAGCCGGAGGCGAAGGCGCGGATGACCGAGCTCATCGCCAACCTTCGCGCCGCCTTCCAGGGCGGGATCAACGACCTGGAGTGGATGAGCGCGCCCACCAAGCAGCAGGCGCAGGCGAAGCTGGCGAAGTTCGGCACCAAGATCGGCTACCCCGACAAGTGGCGCGAGTATCCGGGATTGGTGGTTCGCGCCGATGACCTGGTGGGGAACGAGATGCGCGCCACCGAGGTGGCGTACAAGCGGATCGTCGATCGCCTCGGCAAGCCGGTGGACCGAACCGAGTGGGGCATGACGCCGCAGACCGTGAACGCGTACTACAGCGCGACGATGAACGAGATCGTCTTCCCCGCGGCGATCCTGCAGCCACCGTACTTCAATCTGGCGGCCGACGACGCGGTGAACTACGGCGCGATCGGCGGCGTGATCGGTCACGAATTCAGCCACGGCTTCGACGATCAGGGTCGCCGCTCGGATGGCGATGGGAACCTCCGCGACTGGTGGACGGAGGACGACGCCAAGCGATTCCTCGAGAAGGCGAACATGCTGGTCGAGCAGTACGGCGCGCTCACACCGACGGAAGGACTGAACGTCAACGGCCGCCTCACGCTCGGCGAGAACATCGGCGACCTGAGTGGGCTGACGGTGGCGTACAAGGCGTACAAGCTCTCGCTGAACGGCAAGGAGGCGCCGGTGATCAACGGTCTCACCGGCGATCAGCGGTTCTTCATCGGCTGGGCGCAGGTGTGGCGGCGCCTCCTCCGCGAGGAAGCGCTCCGGCAGCAGGTGCTCACCGACCCTCATTCCCCGGCCGAGTACCGCGTGAACCAGGTGCTGAAGAACATGCCCGAGTTCCACGCGG
>DATFFZ010000104.1:0-2766 GCA_035249845.1 Gemmatimonadaceae bacterium | reverse complement strand
TCCTGTGCCGGGCGATGGCGCAGCTCGTGCACGACGAGGGCATGTGCATCGACGTGGCGACGGGCGGCGAGCTGCACGTCGCCCGTGCCGCCGGCGTGCCGGCCGACCGCCTCGACGCGCTGCACGCGGAGGACGGCGAGGTGGCGCGGGCGGTCGTGCGGGTCACGCCCGGCGTCGAGGCCCACACGCACGAGTACGTCATGACCGGGCAGGTCGACTCGAAGTTCGGCTTCGGGCTGGCGAGCGGCGCCGCCGCCGGCGCCGCGGGCGCGCAGAGCGCCGAGCCCCCGCGCGAGCGGAAGCACGTCACCGCCTTCTTCGACAGCGAAACGCCGCTCACGATGGCGCTCACCACGAACATCAGACAGATCAGGAACGACAAGAAGGACGAGGCGCCGTGGCGTGACGCGACGATCTCGGTGGCCGGCGCCAATGGGAATCAGGCGGTCCTTCCGATCAAGGTCAGGACGCGCGGCATCTGGCGGCTCAACAACTGCGAGTTTCCTCCGATCCGCCTCAACTTCGCCAGAGGGAGCACCAAGGGGACGCCGTTCGAGGGGCTCGACAAGCCGAAGCTGGTGAACTACTGCCGCAACAACGACCGCTTCGAGCAGTACCTGCTCCAGGAGCTGCAGCTCTATCGGATCTACCAGCTGTTGACGCCGATCAGTCATCGGGCGCGGCTGGTTCGGATGACGTACGTGGACAGCGCGTCGGGGAAGACGCACGCATCGCGTCTGGCGATCTTCCTCGAGGAGCCGGACGCGATGGCGGAGCGCCTGGGCGGGCAGATGCTGGAGCAGCAGGGCGCGGTGAAGGCGGATCTCGATCCGCACCAGAATCTCCTGTTCGGCGTCTTCCAGTACTTCGCCGCCAACACCGATTGGTCGACGCTGATGCTCCACAACGTGGAGCTGGTGATTCGCCCCGACGGAACGCTCCTCCCGGTGGCCTTCGACTTCGACTTCGCCGGCGCGGTGAACGCCCCCTACGCGACCACCGACCCGAAGCTTCCCATCCGCCACGTGAGGCAGCGCCTCTATCGCGGCATCTGCGCTCCCCCCGACCAGCTCGCCCAGATATTCGCCGTCTTCAACGAGAAGAAGGACGCCATCTACGCCCTCTACCGCGACGACATCGGCAAGCTCCTTCTCCCGGAATTCACGCGCGAAGCGCTGAAGTACTACGATGAGTTCTACGAGACGATCAACGATCCGAAGAAGGCGAGGAGAGAGTTCGTGGAGGGGTGTCGGGAGTAGGCCGCACGGAACGCGGATGTGCGAACGCCATCGGAGACGTGGATGTGCGATGTGCGATCGACATACGACGATATGACGATTGCATCGCGGATGTGCGATGTGGATGTGCCATGTGCGAGGGGCTCCGGAGTGATCTCGGAGCCCCTCGCCCATCCTCGATCCACATCGCCCGTCGCGCCTCCAATCGGCGTATCGTCACATGTCGATCGCACATCGCACATCCACATCGCCCATCCGCGATGCAATCGTCATATCGTCGTATGTCGATCGCACATCGCACATCGGCCCGTTCTAGGGTATCAGCAAGACCTTGCCCTTCGTCTCTCTCCCCTCCAATGCCGCATGCGCCTCGGAAGCGGCCGAGAGCGGGAGAGTGCGGTCGATGCGAACGGAGAGCTCGCCGTCGCGGAGCCAGGTGAGGAGATCGTTGGTGCGCGAGGCGAGCTCGTCGCGGGTGGCGACGTAATGGGCGATGGTGGGGCGCGTGAGGTACAGCGAGCCCTTGCGGTTGAGAAGCTGCGGGTCGAAGGGCGGCACCGGGCCGCTCGACTGGCCGTACAGCACCAGCATGCCGCGCGCTACCAGGACGTCGAGACTTCCCTCGAACGTCGCCTTTCCCACCGAGTCGTACACCACCTGCACGCCTCGGCCATTCGTCAGGCGTCGGGTCTCCTCGACGAAGCTCTGCTCCGTGTACAGGATGACCTCGTGCGCGCCCGCCTGCCGGGCCAGCGCCGCCTTCTCCGCCGTGGACGTGGTGCCGATCACTCGCGCGCCACGGCCGGCCGCGATCTGGCAGAGCAGGAGGCCGACGCCGCCGGCCGCCGCGTGCACCAGACAGCTGTCGCCCCGGCGAAGCGGATAGGTGGAGGAGGCGAGGTAGTGCGCGGTGATCCCCTGGAGCATGAACGCCGCGGCGGTCCGCGTGTCCACTCCCCGCGGAAGCACCACCAGGCGGTCTGCTTTCACCGTCGCCAGCTCGGCGTACGATCCGTCGAGCTCGCTCGACGCCACACGGTCGCCAACCCGCACCACATTCACGCCGGCGCCGACGGCGACCACGGTACCCGCGCCCTCGCCGCCCGGGGTGAACGGAAGCGGTCTGGAGTAGAGTCCCTTCCGCTGGTACACCTCCATGAAGTTGACCCCGATCGCGTCGAGCTTGACGAGCGCCTCACCGGCGGCGGGCGTGGGATCGGGAATCTCCTCGAGCCGGAGGACGTCGGGGCCGCCGACCTGATTGACGCGTATCGCTTTCATCGGGGGACCAACGGGGTGGAGTCCGCGCTAGCCGCCGGTGCCTGACGAGCGAAATCGACCGCCACCGTGTTCGCGCCGCACAACACCACGCCCACACGCTCGTCCGGTTCCGGGCGATACTTGCCGGAGAGAAGTGCCGCCGTGGCCGCCGCCCCGCCAGGCTCGGCCACCGCGCGGAGCGCCTGCCAGAGCATCGCCTGCGCCTGCTGGATCTCGTCATCGGTGACGAGGAGCACACGGTCGACCC
>DATFFZ010000103.1:0-4446 GCA_035249845.1 Gemmatimonadaceae bacterium | reverse complement strand
GCCGGACGACCGCCGCGGTAGCCGGCCGTCCGACTATTTGCAGCGAAGGCCCGTCCGTGATGGATGGGCCTTTCGCGATTTGCACGGGCGTTGGGTCGAGAGTTGCATAGGCGCGGTCGCAGGAGGAGAGTGCATGCTACGGGAAACGATCCTGCGCGCGCTGGAGGACAGACGGGTTCTTCAGATCACGTATGCGACCGACGCCATTCGGTTCATCCAGCCGCACGCGATTCTGCGAAAGCCAGATGGGACCGAGCTGGTGGAAGCGTACCAGGTGCGCGGCCACTCCGACGGCGGCGCCGACCACGGCTGGCGCCACTTCAACATCGGCCGGATCTCACACGCCGAGCTGCTGGAAGAGCACTTCGAGCCCCGGCGGGACTTCAAGCCGGTGAGTGGCCGATCGGGTGAGCTGGTGGTGACGGTCAGGCCGGACGAGACGGTACAGAGGTAGCGGGAAGCGGGGAGCGGGAAGCGGCCGCGCGGAGCGCGGCCGGGGAGCGCAGGCGGAGACGGTAGTCATCGGGGTGTGCCGGCGCTCCCCCATTCCCGCTCCCCGCTCCCGCTCCCGCTCAGTTCTGTTTTTCCAGATCCACGCTTCCATTCACCGTCTTCATCGTCACCCGCCGGCCACCCTTGCCGATGCGGGCCGAGAGGCGCTTCGGATCGATGCGGCCCGAGAGCGTGATCGGAAAGTCGGTACGAAGCCGGCCATTCACCGTGCTCATCTCGACCTCGGCGTCGAACTCGGACGGGACGATCACCCGCACCGAGCCGTTCACCGTGCCGAAGCGCATGTCGGCCGTGCCCGGGAGCGTGCTCATGCGCGCGATCACGCCGCCATTCACCGTGTTGGCGCTCACCGGGCCGGTGCTGGTCGACACCTCCACGCGCCCGTTCACCGTGTTGGCCTCGACCTCGGCCGTCGCATCGGCGACGTCCACCGCGCCGTTCACCGAGCTGGCGTGCACCTTCACCCCGCGCGGCAGCTTGACCGTGAAGTCGACCGTCACGTCATCGCGGCCGCGTCCGTTCCAGTGGGCGCGGTAGTCATCGATGGAGCAGGAGCTCCGCTCGCCCCACAGCGCGCAGATGGCGACGTCGTTCCCCTCCTTGATGACCACGAACTTCACATCCTCCGGATCGCCCCGCCGGTAGCTCTTGATGCCCACCACTTCGGCGGTGTTCCCCGTGGTTCCCTCGACCCGCACCTCGCCGTTCATGTTGCGAACGCGGAGCCAGCTGCCAGGCTGCATCGCCTGTCGCCACTGGAGCGTGTCGCCGGTGAACTCCTGCTCCTGTCCGCGGATCACGCCGGGGACGAGGAGGACTGCCGCGAGCGCTCCGATGAGCATCCGGTTCATTCGTTATCTCCTCCCACCACTCTTCGAGATGTTGATGTTGCCGCTGAACGTCTCGGCGGTGACGCGGGCGCCGCCGTTGCCGACGGTGAAGTCGAAGCGGCGTCCCCTGCCGAGCTCCTGCCCGGGCTGAAGGGTGATCGGGAAGTCGCTGTCGATCGAGCCGCTGTACGTCTCCACCGAGATCGTGGCGCCGATCCCATCGGGCACCTGGAGCACCACGTCGCCCGAGTGCGAGTTGAACTCGTAGCGACCGTTGGCCTCGATGCTTCCGTCGAACTCCACGTTGCCGCTCACCGACTCCGAGCGCACGTAGCGCGAGCGGATGCGGGAGAGGGTGAGCTCGCCACTCACCGTCTCGGTCGTGACCTCGCCGGAGACGTCGGACACCTCGAGGTCGCCGCTCACCGATGCGGCGCGCAGGTCGCCCTGCACCCGCGACACGCGCACCGACCCGGAGACGCTCGACGCCTCGACGCGGCGCGCGCCATCGCTCACCACCACCTCGCCGCTCACGCTCCCGGCCTCGAGCTCGCCCTTGGTGCCCGTCACGGTGATGTCGCCGGACACGGCCTTGGTGATGACGCGCACCCCTTCCGGCACCGACAGGTCGTACTGCGTGTCGCCCAGGCGACCGCGGTCGGAGCGCACCGAGATGGCGACGCGCGCCGCCGAAGCGTCGAACCTGAGGAGACCGTACTCGCTGGAGGCGTTGACCTTGACCTCGCCGCGGCTCCAACCCGTCACCCGGATCTCACCGGAGACGAGCGACAGGTCGATCACGCCATCGCGCGAGAAGTTGAAGGTGGTGTCGACCCGCGAGCGGTACTCGTCGCCCTGCGAGTCGTCATCGTGCTCGCGGCGGCGGCGCTCGCGCTCCCGCTCGCGCTCACGCTCACGCTCTCTCTCGCTCGTCGCCTGGGCCTCCAGCGCGCCGAAGGATGCGCGTGCCGGAAGCAGGTCGCCCGCAATCGGCGCGGCGATCAGCATGGCCATCGTGGCCGCCAGGTGTGTCAATCGCATGTTCTCTATCCTCTATATGCTCGAGGGCAGCATCGCCGCCGAGCGAAGCAGCTCGACCTTTCTGTCGAGCGCGTTGTTGAGCTGATCGTTCAGGAATCGGCTGGCCGGGTCGCGTTGCAGCGCCTCGCGGCTCTGCCGGATGGCATTGTCGATCACGAGCAGATTGCGCTCGATGACTTCGACGGTCTTCGGGTCGAGCTCCCGACGGCGCTCGCCGAGGAGCGCCTGTAGCTGGCTGATCTCCCGGTCGTAGGCGCGCTCGGTGGCGGTGAGGCCGACGTTGGTGGCCCCGGGGGTGCGCGGTCGGCGCTGATCGGTTGCCGGCGCCGTCGTCGGCTGCCCGGTGGCCGGCCCGACTTCCGGCGCGGTCGTGGGAGCCGCACTTTCGGTCGATGGCACGGTGTCACGAAACGGCCGCTGCCCCGGCAGCATCGGAACCGGCTCCGCCGAGCCGACGTCCCGCGGCGCCGCCTGCCGTCTGGCCTGGTCGAACGACCGCGTTCCGACGAACGTCAGCGTGGCGGTCATGACGACCAGCGCCGCGGCGCCCGCCACCGTGCGCAGGCGCTGATACCGCGCGCCGCGACGATCTCGCTCCGAGGGGAGCGAGATGACCGGCGCCGCAATGCGGTCGGAGATCCCCGTCCACAGGTCCCTCGAGGGAGCGAGATCGGGAAGGTCCCCCGCCGCTTCCGTGATGGTGTTCAGGTCGGCGATGAGCGACGCGCAGCGCTGGCAACCCGCCAGGTGCATCTCGACGTTCGCGCGAGTGCCGGCGTCGAGCGTCCCCTCCAGGTACTCCGGAAGGAGCTCGTCGAACCGATCGCAGCTCATGGTGTTGTCGGTCATCGCGTCAGTGCCTCTCTCAGTAACATGCGTGCTCGGTGCAGCTGGGCCTTGCTCCCACCCGAGGTGACGCCGAGCATCTCGGCGATCTCCTCGTGCTTGTATCCTTCCACGTCATGGAGGACGAACACTCGTCTCGCACCCGGCGGCAGCTTGGCGATCGCCGCCTCGAGGTCCATCCGCTCCACGTGCAACGGGGCCGGTTTTCCGAGCCGTTCCACCGTGTCGCCGTCGCCGCTGTCGTCGGTACGCGCTCGGTCGCGCCCTTCGGACTTTCTGGCGTTCAACACGACGTTCACGGCCAGCCGGTGAAGCCAGGTGGAGAAGGCGCTTTCACCGCGGAAGAGCGGGAGCTTCTCCCACGCCCGCACGAAGACGTCCTGCGTCAGCTCTTCGGCGTGCATCCGGTTGCCGCACATGCGAGCGCACAGCGAGAACACTCGCTCGGTGTGCGTGCGGTAGAGCCGCTCGAAGGCCCTGCGATCACCCGCGGCGGCCAGCGCCACATCGGTCGTGGTGGAGTCCGCGTTGAGGTGTGACACGTCTCGAGTCGTCGCTACCGCCACTGGCATCCGGTATCCATCTGGCTTCCGTCGCGGAATCAGATAGCGGAGCCGGCCAAAAGGTTTGAACGCCCTGAGTTAGACGGTCCGGGAGGGACCCGAGGGAGGCCCATGAATCATACGGATGACGCCGCAACTCCGCACCGGGGAGCGCGTAGGGAGCCCATGCAGCTCGTTCGTCCCGACGGCGCCGCCCGATTCCTGGAGCTCGCCACCCCGTTGCTGGTCGGCAACGAGGTGGAGAACGGGGTCATGATCGGGGTGGCGCACGACGTGGCGCGCTTGCCCGAGCAACCGGTGGGGGTCTACTGGGCGGTGGTCATGAAGGGTGGCGGCCCGGTGGCGTCGGCGATGCGGACCGGAGCGAAGCTGCTCGTGTCCACGGAGGGCGAGGCGGGCGCCACCGCGGTGCTGGCCGCGGACGCGGTGCGTGATGGGACGACGCGGGTGCTCGGTCCGGAGGCGGCGGTGCGCGCCTTCGCACGGGCGGCGACCGCGGCGACCGGCGTCTCGTGGCGACCGGGGCGGAGCCATCGCATCTACGTGCTGCGCCGGGTCACTTCGGCGCCTCCCACCAGCGGTGAGTGGCGCGTGGCGCGCGCGGACGACACGGAGGTGCTGGCGCGGTGGATGCGCGCCTTCATGGAGGAGTC
>DATFFZ010000102.1:0-30528 GCA_035249845.1 Gemmatimonadaceae bacterium | reverse complement strand
GTGGTGCGCCGCGAGCTGATCGCCAACAGCGTCTGGATCGGCGCCATCGGCGCCATCAACGTGGTCACCTCCGACTTCCCCTGGGTGGTGTTCCCGGCGGCGTTCATGCTGACGTCGGTGCTCACCAAGGCGGGAACGCTATGGGCCGAAGGGGTGCGCTGGAGGGACATCTTCCGGCGCTCCCCTCCGGCCGTCCCTCGTCAGGCATCCTCGCTCGCGCGCGGCGCGATCGACGAGCAGGCGGCCAAGCTGGTGTCCGCCGACGTCCTCCGCGGTCCGCGCGGCGAAGCGGTGCGGAACGCCCTCGGCGACAAGGCGGCGATCGTCGCGCTGCTGGAGGCGCTCCCCGCGCCCGACCGCGCCCTCCTTCCGGAGGTAATGCCCACCGTCGATGCGCTCGTCGAGCGAACGGCCTCGCTGGCCCAGACGCTCCACCATCTCGACGGCGACCTGTCGAGCGACACCACCGCCCAGCTCGACGCGCGCATCGCCGTGGTGGAAGCGGAGTCCGCCGACTCGACGGATCACGAGCGCCGGCTCAACCTCCTGCACCGGCAGCGCGCCACGCTGCGCGATCTGGCGGAGCGCCGGACACGCGCCGCGGCGCAGCTCGAGAGCGCCCGCATCGCGCTCGAGAATCTGCGCTTCGATCTCATCAAGCTCCGCTCGTCGGGCGTGCAGTCGGCGCTCCAGGATGTGAACAACGCCACGCAGGAAGCCCGCGCGCTCTCCCGCGACATCGGCTACGTGGTGGAGGCGGCGTCGGAAGTGAAGAAACTGTGAAACGCATCGGGACTCGGCCATCGGGACTCGGGACTCGGCGACCGGTCGAGATCTCGCCTCCAAAGCCGAGTCCCGATGCCCGATGGCCGAGTCCCGATTTTTTATTTACTCGTCAGCGCTCGTGATGCCCCATTCCAACATCGCCGCGCTAGCGGCCATCGTCGGGCTCGCGGCCTTCGCGCCCGCCGAGCTTCAGTCGCAGCCGACTCGCGGCGCCGTTCCCACCCCCGCGTCCGTGCTCGGCTTCGAGCCGGGGACGGACCGGCGACTGCCCACCTGGGCCGGCGTCGTGGAGTACTTCACGCGACTCGATGCCGCATCGCCGCGCGTGGAGCTGCGCACGCTCGGGAAGACCACCCTCGGTCGCCCTTTCATCGCGGCGTTCATCGCCGACTCGGCCGTGCTCGCGCGGCTGCCGCGCCATCGCGAGATCCAGCGCAAGCTCGCCGATCCACGGCTTCTGGGGGCGGGCGAGCGCGCGCGGCTGATCGGAGAGGGGAAGGTGGTGGTGCTGGTGACGTCGAGCATTCACTCCACCGAGGTGGGCGCGATCCTCACGCCGCTGGTGCTGGCCCACCGGCTGACGTCCGGCGAGGACGAGGAGACGCGCGCCATGCGCGCCAACGCCATCACCATCCTCGTGCCGTCGCTCAATCCCGACGGCGTGGACATCGTGAGCGACTGGTATCGCGCGACGTTGGGAACGCCCGCCGAGGGGACGTCGCCGCCCGAGCTCTACCATCGCTACGTCGGACACGACAACAATCGCGACTGGTACGCCTTCACCCAGGTTGAGACGCAGCTCACGATCGACTCCCTGCACAACGTGTGGCATCCCCAGATCGTGAACGACATACACCAGCAGGGCACCAGCGGATCGCGGATCTTCATTCCGCCGTACATGGATCCCATCGAGCCGAACGTGGATCCCATCATCTCCGCCGGGGTGAACCGGATGGGGATGGCGATGGCCTGGCGCCTGACGAGTGACGGCAAGGCGGGCGTGTCGGTGAACGCCTCGTACGATGCGTGGACGCCCGCGCGCGCCTACCAGCACTATCACGCCGGCATTCGCATCCTCACCGAAACGGCGAGCGCGCGACTGGCGACGCCCATCACCATCCCCTTCGACTCGCTCCGTCCATCTCGCGGCTACGACTCGCGCGTCTCGTCCTGGAACTTCCTGGTCCCCTGGTCGGGGGGACGCTGGGGCATTGGCGACATCATCGACTACCAGTCCAGTGCCACCTGGGCGCTGCTCTCGGAGGCCGCGCGCGACCGGACGGCGTGGCTGGAGAGCTTCACCCGCGTGGGAGAGCGCGCGGTGGCGGGACGACGCGCGCCCGGGCGCGAGTCGTGGCCCGCCGGCTATCTGATCCCGGCGCGGCAGCGGGACGAGGGCGCGCTCCGGACGATGCTGCGCATCCTCCAGCGAGGCGGCGTCGAGATCCGCCAGACCGCGGCCGGCGTACGCGTGAACGGCCACGCCGTGGACGCCGGAAGCTATGCCGTGCTCCTGGCGCAACCGTACGGCGCCTTCGCCAAGGCGCTGCTGGAGCGACAGCGCTATCCCGATCTGCGCGAGTATCCCGGCGGTCCGCCCAAGCAGCCGTACGACGTGACGGCCCACACGCTGCCGCTGCTCATGGGCGTCGAGGTGGTGGCGGTGCCCGACACGGTGGCCGTCTCGTTAGGCGCTCCCATTCCCTGGGTGACGGAGCCGAGGCCGGTGGCCCCCGGGCTCAGCGATCGGCGCGCGCGCCGCATCGCGCTCTACCGCAGCTTCTCGCCGTCGATGGACGAAGGGTGGACCCGGTGGATCCTCGAGCGCTACCGCATCCCGTACACGTCGGTCATCGATCGCGACGTCCGCGCCGGAGGGCTCGAGCGGCGCTTCGACGTGCTCGTGCTCCCGGATCAGTCGCCACGCGCCCTCTCACGTGGCGTCGGCGCGCCGTACCCCGACTCGCTGCGCGGCGGACTGGGCGACGCGGGTGCCGCATCGCTTCGACGATTCGTGGAGCGTGGGGGGACGCTGGTCACCTTCAACGAAGCGAGCCTGTACGCGATCGAGGCGTTGTCGCTCCCGGTCCGCAACGCGCTCTCGGGAGCTCGTCCCAGCGAGTTCTACGCGCCGGGCTCCATCCTCCGTCTCGAGCTCTCCCGCGCGCATCCGCTCACCCGGGGCATGACGGCCCAACCGATCGCCTGGTTCGAGGAGAGCCCGGCCTTCGAGGTCACCGACCCCCGGCGCGCCGTCGCGCTCGCCACCTACCCTTCCGCGAATCTTCTGCTGTCGGGCTGGCTCCTGGGTGGCGAACGCCTGGCCGGGAAGGCGGCGCTGGTGGAGGTGAGGCAGGGGAGGGGGAGGGTGATCCTGTTCGGGTTCAGACCGCAGTACCGGGCGCAGAGCATGGCTACGTATCCGCTGATCTGGGGAGCGTTGCGGTAGAGACGACGCGGGAATCGGGGAGCGGGAATCGGGAATCGCGGCCACACTGATGAGCTCCGAATCCGCCGTTCCGATTCCCGATTCCCCATTCCCCTTCCCGCGGCCTATTGACAAAACAATTTGTCCGTTGAATTGTATTTGTCATGAGTGCCGCGCCCGCCCTCGCCGAGCTCGAAACGATCACCGACCGCCGCCGCGCGGCGGCGGTGATGCACCCCCTGCGTCCTCGCATCCTCCACCTGGCCGCCACTCCCAGCTCCGCCACCGAGCTCGCCGGCCAGCTCCGCCTCCCGCGACAGGTCGTGAACTACCACGTCCGCGAGCTGGCCAGGGCCCGCTTCCTCAAGCGCGCCGGCCAGCGGAAGAAGCGAAACCTCATCGAGCAGCGATGGGTCGCCACCGCGCGCGCGTACGTCTTCGCCCCCGACGTCCTCGGACCGGCCGCCCCCGACTGGCGCCGCATCCAGGACGCGATGAGCGCCGAGTACCTGGCCGCGCTCGCCGCCCAGGTGCAGTCCGATCTCGGCGCCATCACCGCCCAGGCCGCCGCGGCCGGGAAGCGGCTGTCCACGCTCTCCCTGCACAGCGAGCTGCGCTTCGAGAACGCCGAGCAGCGCGCGCGATTCGCCGACGCCCTGCACGCCGCGGTGCTCGACGTCATCGCCCGGCATGCCGCTCCGGCGTCGAAGCCCGACGGCACGCCCGGCAGCGGTCGCCCGTACCGCCTGATGCTCGGCTGCTATCCCGCGCCATCCGTCCCCTCACCTGACGCCTGACGGGTCTCACCCATGCCCACCGAGCCGCAGAACCCCCCGAAGACCCGAAGCATCGAAGCCGAGTTCCGGACCACGGCGCCACCGGCGCGCGTGTGGGAGGCGTGGGCCGATCCGGCCCGCATCGCCGAGTGGTTCACCGACGGCGCCGAAGGACGCCCCGAGGTAGGGTCCACGTTCACGTGGATCTTCGACCGCTTCGGCTATCGAATCCCATATCAGGTGGTGGCGTCGTCACCGGGAGAGCGATGGTCGCTCGAGTGGAACGGCCCCGGCCGCCCTCCCGGCATCATCGACGTCACCATCGCGCGCGAGAGCGGCGAGACCGTCGTCAGGCTGGTGAACTCGGGTTTCCTGGTGGGCGCCGAGTGGGATGAGGAGTACGAGGGGATGCGCTCCGGCTGGCAGATGGCGATGGCCGTGCTCAAGGAGTACGTCGAGCGGTACTGGGCGCGCTCCAAGCGCGTGGCGCTCGTCATGCGCCCCGCCGGCTTCGCGTACGAGGAGCTGCGAGCGTACTTCGCGGCGCCGGAGCTGCTGGCGCGCTGGCTCACGCGGTCGGGATCGATCGGCATGGTGGGAGACGACTGTCGCCTGGTGCTGCGTCAGGGTGACGCGGTCACCGGCCGAGTGATCGCGTCCACCAAGACCGAGGCGGCCGTCACCTGGTCAGAGGTGGACGCGGTGCTCGAGCTCAAGGCGTTTGCCATGGGGCCGGGGCAGCGCGGGATCTGTCTTCGCGCCATCAGCTGGTCGCGCGCGCCGGAGTGGGTGGCCGAGACCGAGCGCTGGATGACCGACGCTCTCGATCGCCTGGCGGCGGAGCTGGCGAAGAAGAGCGTGGCCGGCGTTCCATGAACGGCGGCCGGCGCGAGCGCGAGGCGATATTGTTTCGCATGCCTCGCGTCTCTTTGCTCCTCGCGCTCCTGCTGGCGGCGGCGCTTCCGCTGCCCGCGCAACAACGGACGCCCTCCGCGCCGCCTGCCGCGCCCGCGCCGTACGCGTGCGCCGGCGCCCCCGACACCATCGCCGCCCCGGATTCGATCCTCCGCCCACGTCCGCCGCTCGTCGCTCCCCCAGATCCGCTCCGCGGGCTGTACGTGAATCGCTGGCAGGCGCTCGGGCAGTCGATGTGGAATCTCATCGACGTCGCCAAGCGCACCGAGGTGAACGCGCTGGTGATCGACGTCAAGGATGACCGCGGCCTGGTGCTCTATCGCTCGCGGGTGCCGTTGGCGCGCGCGATCGGGGCCGACACGGTGCGCCCGATGCGACACGAGCGCCTGCGCGCGGTGCTCGACACCATGCGCGCGCACGGGATCTATCCCATCGCCCGGATCGTGGTGACCAAGGACCCGTTGTTAGGCGAGCGCCGGCCGGAGTGGGCCATCAAGCGCCGCATCGATCAGCGGCCGTGGCTCGACAAGAGCGGACGCCCCTGGCCCGATCCCCATCACGACGGACCCTGGCAGTACGCGGCCGATCTCGCCTGCGAGGCGGTGGACCTCGGCTTCAGCGAGGTGCAGCTCGACTACGTACGCTTCCCCGACGAGAAGCGTCTGGTGCGCGAGGCGATCTTTCCGTTGGCCAACGGCCGTACGCGCGCCGACGTCATCCGCGAGCAGCTGCTCACCATCCGGTCGCGCCTTCGCCCCACCGGCGTCCCGCTCACCGCCGACGTCTTCGGCCTCACGACCACCGACACCACCGACATGGGCATCGGCCAGCTGTGGGAGAAGTTCGTGGATGCGGTGGACGTCGTGCTGCCGATGATGTACCCGTCGCACTACGCGCCGGGCAGCTACAAGCTCGGCAATCCGAACGCGCATCCGTATCAGGTGATCGACAAGGGGCTGAAGGACGCCAGGCGCCGCACGGCTCCCGTCACCGGCGCGGCCAAGGTGATCCCCTGGTATCAGGACTTCACCCTTGGCCCTCCTCGCTACGGCCGCGCGCAGGTTCGGGCGCAGATCCAGGCGGGTTACGACAACGGGGTGATGAGCTGGATCCTTTGGAATCCGCGGAGTCGGTATACGGTGGAGGCGCTGGAGAGGCGCTGAGGGGGTGGCGTGTCTACGCTTTTCGTTTGCGTCCCGCTCCCCGCTCCCCGCTCCCCGCTCCCCGCTCCCCGCGGCTTCACGCTCTGCCTCCTGGGCACAACCCTTTCTCTATCTGCTCGTGATCCCGGTCGCCCGCTGCGCCGCATCGCGAATCCATCCGGCAACCGCCTCGACCTCGTCGAACAGCTGCCCGTCGGCGGCGGTGACGGGCGTCGTACGCGTCAGGACCTGCCCTTCGGCGGGACGCGTGTCGGGGACGACGTAGCCGGAGACGCGGAAGCGCGCCTCGTTGGCCAACGAGGTGGTGATCTCCACTCGCAGCACCCAGAAGGTGGCCGCCCGGTCGCGCTGAGGATTGCGGAGCTCGCTGGGGATGATGCGCGGCCGGGTGACCACCACGTTCGCGGCCTGGCGCGTCACCGTGTAGCCGTGCAGCTGGAGCTGGGTGGCCGCCAGCCGCAGCGCCGAGTCCACCGTCACCGGTGCGGTGAAGGCGAGATTGTCCTGTTCGGGGCCGCGATAGATGGCGCACGCCGCCAGCATGCACATCGCGGCCGAAACCAGCACTCGACGCATTCGCGCTCTCGTCCGTTGGGGCTACCTATGGGACGACCGGACGGGGGGGGAGGCAAGCGGCCTTGGTCCCCAGGGGGCGGGGTGGGTCGCGGGGCGGGCGCCGGAAGTGCATAATCGGGATTGGGGATTCGGGATTCGCAGCTACGCCGGATGGTTTCCGAACCCGCCGTTCCGAATCTCGAATCCCCGATCCCGAATCCCGAGGCCGGGGAGGCACCGTTGATCTTCGGGCGAAAGCATCGGTCCGATTCCACCAGCGTGCAGCCGCAGCCTCCTCAGGGCGGGGGCGGCGCGAGCACGCCGGTGACCACCAGTCCGCGGATCGTCGCCGTGCAGGCCGACCCGGGGGTGCGGCCGCGCGACGATGAGCTCGACCTCTGCGGACTCACGCATCGCGGAAAGGTGCGTCCCGACAACCAGGACCATTACCTCCTCTGCACCGTGCACCCGCAGGTGGTCGTCCACGCCACCAGCCTCGGGCACCTGGATCGTCTCCCGCTCCGCGGAACTCGCCTGGCGACGATGATGATGGTGGCCGATGGCGTGGGCGGCGGGTCCGCCGGTGGCGAGGCGAGCCAGCTGGCCATCGAGACGGTCGCCAAGTACGTATCCTCCACCCTCCGATGCTATCACGCGGCGGGAACGTCGGCGGATCAGGAGTTCCACGCCGCGCTTCGCACGGCGGCGCTGGAGGCGCACGCGGCGGTGCTGGCCGAAGCCGCCAAGCGTCCGAATCAGGGGAGGATGGCCACCACCATGACGCTGGGCGTCGCGGTCTGGCCGAACTTCTACGTGGTGCAGGTTGGGGACAGCCGTTGCTATCACTACTACGACGGCGAGCTGCAGCGACTCACCCGCGATCAGACGATGGCGCAGGACCTGGTCGATCGCGGCGTGCTGCCGGCGGAGCGGGTGGCCGAGTCGCCGCTCAGCAACGTCCTGGTGGGCGCCATCGGCGGCGAGGAGGCGGCGCCGGAAGTCACCTGCCTCCGGATTCCGCGCGGCACCGTGCTCCTGCTCTGCAGCGATGGTCTCACCAGGCACGTGAGCGACGCCGAGATCGCGGAGGGGTGCCGCACCATGCGCTCCTCGGAGCAGCTCTGCCGCGACCTGCTCGATCTGGCGCTGGAGCGGGGCGGGACCGACAACATCACCGTGGTGGTGGGCCGCGCGCCGGTGCGCCGCGACGACTGAACCGCCCGCCGGCGGCCGGCACTCCTCAGGCGCCTAACGAGTCGAGTCGCTCCTCCATCTCCGCCGCCATCCCCGGGTGCCCGAAGCGCCCGGCAGCCTCGATGCCGGCGCGCAGCGCTTCGCGCGCTTCCGCGGTCTGGCCGAGGCGCTCCAACGCCTCGGCCAGCCGCAGGTAGGCGTTCCCCTCGTCCTGATGCATCGACAGGTAGGCGCGGAATTGATCGACCGCCTCCTGGTGGAGACCGGCCTTGAGCGCCTCGGTGGCCAGACCGAATCGAGCCAGTGCATTGTCAGGCTGGCGAGCCACCATGGCGCGGAAGGACTCCAGGCGGGAGCCCGTCATGGGAGGGACGTGTCCGTCATCGCGCGAGCCACTCCGTCAGCATCGAGGCGATCGTCTCCGGCGACTCCTCGGGCGTGAAGTGACGCGCATCGGGGATGACGTCGAGGGTGGAGCCGGGGATCGACTCGTGGAGCCGGCGCGCGGTGGACACGTCGAGGAAGGGATCGTGCGCCCCCCAGATGATCGCCGTGGGGGCCACGATGTGCTCCAGGCGCGGCGCCAGCGCCACCGTGTCGGAGGCGGTGAGCGCCAGCAGATGCTCCACGAACACGTCGCGCCCCTCGGGCGTGATGAACGGGCGCACGTACTGCTCCAGCGAATGCTCTCCCCGCTCGCGATCCACGTATCCGCGGAGCAGGTCGGTCCGAAGGATGGTCAGGATCCAGGTGGCCGGCAGGTAGCGGGTGAGGGGCAGCGAGGCCTTGGCCAGCTTGACGTCGCGCGTCGGCCAGTCGTCGAACGCCACGGCGTCGATCAGCGCCAGACGGCTCACTCTCGTCGGAAAGCGCACCGCCAGATACTGCGCGATGCCGCCGCCCACGTCGTGGCCGACGATCGCCGCCCGCTCGATGCGAAGCGCGTCGAGCAGCGCGATGGTGCGCTCGGCGTGCCCCCTGATGCTGAGGTCGGCGCCGTTCGGGCGGTCGCTGCGGCCGAAGCCGAGCAGGTCCATGACCACCATGCGATGCCCGCCGGGCATGTGCGGCACCACGTCCCGCCAGAGGTGCGACGACGTGGGAAGCCCATGCACGAACACCACCGGCTCCCCCGCCCCCCGAGTCCCCGCCGCGTAGTAATAGAGACGGGCGCCGGCGAGATCGACGAATTCACCGCGCACGGGACTACGCGCGAAGCGGGACGCGGGGAGAGGGGAGCGCCGGCGGGAAGAGCACCGCGCGGTGTGCCTTCGCTCCCCTCTCCCCGCGTCCCGCTTCCCGCTTCCTCACGCTTCCACCATCTCCTTCGCTTCCCACTCGACGATCTTTCCCTTGATCGCCGAGGCGGCGACGGTGAAGGGGGAGGCGAGGTAGAGCTGGCCGGGGCCGGAACGGCCGGGGAAGTTGCGGTTGATCGCCGAGATGGTGACTTCGTCCCGGGTGCGCGACACCCCGGGGCCGGCGTTGATGCACGCGCCGCAGGAGGGCTCCACGAAGGTCGCCCCCACCGCGGCGAAGACGCGGTCGTAGCCCTGCGCCACGCAGTATTCGAACACCTCGCGCGAGCCGCACTGGATGAAGCACTTCACATCAGGGTGCACGCGCTCGCCACGCTCCAGCGCCTCGGCGAAGACACGGGCATACATGTCCATGTCTTCCTTCTTCCCCGCCGTGCACGAGCCGGCGTAGGCGATGTCCACCTTCACCTCGCCGGGGAGCTCGTCCACGTAGAGGCCGTTCCCCGGATCGCCGGGGAGCGCGATCATCGGGCGGAGCGCCGACGCGTCGATCTCGATCACCTTCACGTACTCGGCGCCCGGATCGGAGTGGAGTCCCTCGATCATGGCACGCGCCGCCGCCGCCGACATGCCCCGCTGTGCGACGAGGTACTCCACCGTCTTCTCGTCAGGCGCGATGATTCCGGTGAAGGCGCCGACCTCGGCCGCCATGTTGGTCATAGTGGCGCGCTCGTCCACCGAGAGCGCCTCCACGGCCTCGCCGGCGTATTCCACGATCTGTCCGATGGCGTCGCCGTTCTTCACGTACGGATGACGCAGGATCTCCAGCATGAAGTCCTTGGCGGTCACGTTGTCGGGCTTGCGGCCGCGCACCACGACCTTGAACGACCTGGGCACTTCCACCCGCACGTCTTTCGTGATCCAGGAGTTGAAGATCGCCGTCGTCCCCACGCCGAAGGCGATGCACCCCACCGCGCCGGCGTGGGGCGTGTGCGAGTCGGAGCCGATGATCACCTGACCGGGGAGTGCGTGCGCCTCGAGGATCTTCGAGTGGCAGATGGCCTCCGAGCCGGCGGCGGTGAGCGCGCCGTGCAGGTTCAACCGCTGCTCCAGTTGCCCGTACAGCTTGATCCCCTTGGCCGTGGCGAAGGTGCGCTGCTTGGCCTCCAGCTGGTTGGCGACGTCGAGCAGTCCCATCTGGACGTGCTCCGGACGCATCACCTGGTCGAGAAAGGTGAGATGATCGCGGAAGAAGAAGACCGAGGACGGGTCGTTCACCGGCTCGTCGGCGCCCACCATCTCCTCGAAGAAGATGGCCGCCATCGGCGTCACGTATTCGTGGCTGAAGCGGATGTCCGTCTGCACGAAGCCTTGATCGCCGGGCTTCACCGCCGGCACGCCGATCCGTCCGCGCGACGCATCCACCACCCAGTGTCGCGCGAAGACCTTTTCGGCGATGGTCATCGGGCGCGCCGCGGTCGTCACCTCGGGGACGCGGGCCTTCCCCTGGAGCCGCGCCACGTTGTAGTTGAACAGACCGCCGTGCTCGATGATGCCACGGGAGATCCCCCCTTCGTCCCTGGTGAACTCGGAGAGCGGGATCTCCTCACCGCGCCGCACGCGCTCGATCAGATCGAAGTTGGTGGAGGTGAAGATCCCCAGGTTCTGGCAATTCTCGCGGTAGATCCGCTCGATGTTCTCGGCGATCACGAGCGTGATGCCGGCCATCATCTCCGCGTAGGGCGACTGCTCTCGTGACGACCCCTTCCCGCGCCGCTTTCCCGAGACGCTGGCCACGAATCGCCCGGCACGCACCGAACCCCGCACCAGCGGAAACTCGTCGCCGGCCTTGAGGCCGAGGTACGGAAAGTCGCCCAGCGTCTCGTCGAAGTAGTAGCAGATGTATGCCGGCGTGATCTCGTCGGTCGAGATGTTGTCGCGCAGCTTGGGGTGGAGCGGCGATCCGACCGGCGCCGAGTAGTCGAAGGGAAGGTCCTCTCCCTCGAGCTGCCGCCGGATGAGAGACGGATCTTCGGTCAGAAAGAGCACCCGACCATCGAATCGTACGTGGTCAGGAAGGGTCTCGACTGGTCTGGAAAGCAGGCTCTTGATCATGCCGCGGGTTGAAGAGGTCCAGCCCGGAAGATGGCCGGTAGGCGGGTGCGGGGTCCAGGGGAGCAAGGAACTGGTGACAAGAAAACAGGGAATCGGGAATGGGGAATCGGGAATCGGGAGCAAGGAAATGGCCGGCGATTCTCGCCGGCCACTCCTTGCTGCTCCGATTCCCCATTCCCCATTCCCGCTTCCCTAGCCGTTACGCACCTCGGTTCGCGCCCGTGCTGTCGCGCTCACCACCGCGGCGATGGCCGCGACGACCGTGTTCACGACGGTGCTCGGCGCGCTTCGACATCCGATCGCGAACCTCGGCGACGTTCCTGTCGAACGCCACCCGCTGCTCGGGCGTCAGGACACCGCGCACTTCGGCGCGCTCCTGATCGGTGAGCGCACGCATCCGCTCACGATGCTGCTCGAGCTGCGCGCGCGCCGTCCGGATCGCCGCGGTGTCGTTCTTCTGCCGCGCGTCACGCATCGCCTGCATGCTCGGACGGAACTCGTCGCGCATCGCCTGAAAGCGCGTGCGGTACGAGGAGCGAATCGTCTCCAGCCTGCTCTTCTGCGCATCCGAGAGCGTGATGCCGCGGAAGAGCGCCCTGTGCATCCGGCCCTTGCCGGCCTTCATGCGCCCCTCGCCACGGTCCTGACGCTGCTGCGCTCCCGGCGCGTCCTGCGCCACGGCCGCGGTGGACAAACCGATCATCAAGGCGGCGACCAGCGCCGCCACTCGAACGCGAGCCATTCTGCTACCTCCACACATGTATGGATTCACCGCGCGATCTGCGCGGAGTCGACCCTTAGACTCCGAAAAACGGCCGGCGTTAAGGGCACGCGCCCCCTAGCGCTTGCACCGAAAAATGCTATCGTTACCCCCCGCTGGGCGGGTGATTCCGAGCTGTAGCGCATCGCCTTGACATGCAAGGACTTAACTAGAGCCCCGATTGTGACCCTTCCGCTCACGCCTGGCTCCTCGTCGCCCCAGCCTCCCTCGGCCGCAGCGCCCCAACCACCGCCCCCACCGCCGCCGCCAGCGCCCCCGCCAGTCGACTTCCCCCTCGGCTGGCTCCTCGCGCATGCCTCGGCGCCGGTCGCGTATCGCTCCACCATCGAGGTCGCCAGGCTCCCCCTGGCCAACCCGGCGGGGTTCGCCGCACTCCCATACACCTACCGGCCGGCGCTGCTCCTCGCCGTCCTGCAGGCGCCCGATGGCGTATGGAGCGGATCGATGCTGACCGTCCCCTCGGCGCGCGCGGAGCATTTTCAAGGCGTCGGAACGATCCCGGCCGTGCGCCGGCTCCTCGAATACGGCTGGGACCGCGAGGCGCCCCCACTCACGCAGGCGCGCCGCACGCTCTTCCGGTTGCTGGCCGAGGATGATGACCCCGCGTACCTGTACGAGCTCGCGCCGCGTGGGAAGAGCATGGATCGAGAGCTGGTGCATCACGGTCGAGCGCTCCTTCGTGAGGCCGCCGCCGCCACGCTGGCACAGGCCGGCTACGAGACCGACCCCCGCCTCAGGGGCGCGGCGCGCCGCATCCTCGAGCGGATCGACAGCTATCTGCGCTCGCCGCTGGCCCAGAAACCGTTCGTGCGATCCGGCAATCAGCACGTGCTGCCCACCGAGTCGTCGCCGCCGTCGCTCTGGTCGCTCACCATGCTGGCGCACATGCCGCTCTTCCGCAGCGAGCACTACGAGGTGACCGAGCGGCTATACGACTACCTCACGCAACCGCAGCCGCGCGCCACGCCGGCCATGGTGCTGGGAAACAAGGTCGTGGCTCTCCCGCACCTGGTGATGGGAGATCCGCTCCCGCACCGCAACGCGGTCGACGCCGACATTCCCGCGGCGTTGAGCTGGCTCGAGATGATGGCGCGGCTCGGCTACCTGCGGCGGAGCGAGACGTGGTCCAAGCTGTACGACCGCTTCCTCGACGAGCGCGATCGGGAAGGGCTCTGGCGTCCGTCGCGCAGCAGCGTCGCGCTCAAGTCGTCCGACCCGTTCGTGTGGCCGAGCACGTCGCTGGAGGAGCACACCGCGGGGCAGGAGCGCTGGAGCGACGTCACCTTCAGGCTGGGGCTCATCGCCCGCCTCTCCGGGCGCGGCGTCACCCTGGTGTGACGCCCGCGCCTGACGAGTGAGCCGGCCGTGCGCCGCCGGCTCTCTCCCACCGAAGTCTATCCAGCGCACGATCCGCGCGTCCGCGACCGGTTCATCACCGTGCGCGAGGTGCGGACCCGCATCGTGGAAGCTGGTCCCGCCGACGGTCGCGCCGTGATCCTGATCCCCGGATGGGCCAGCTCGGCGTTCGAGTACCGGAAGAACACGCCGGCGCTCGCCGACGCGGGCTTTCGCGTGGTGGCGGTGGATCTTCCGGGGCAGGGAGAGAGCGACAAGCCGGTGGACCGCTCGCACTACACGGTGGAATCCATGGTCGCGCACCTCCGCGCCGTGCTCGACGCGGTGGGCGTGGAGCGCGCGTCGCTGGTGGGCCAGTCGTTAGGCGGCACGGTGGCCATGGCGTTCGCGCGGGAGTCTCCCGAGCGCGTCGAACGGTTGGTGCTGATCGCGCCGGTCGGTCTGGCGCCGGTCCGGCTCGCCAGCCTCGCTCGCGCGATCGTGCCGCCGCTTCCAGCGGCACTCCTCGCCCGACTCGGCGTACGCGCCTGGTGGTCGTTCGGGCTGCGTCACGCCTATGGCGACAGGGCGAAGCCGACCGATCGCGACATCGATGAGTACTGGGCCCCCAGCCGCGACCCGAGGTACGTGGCCGGCCTGCTCGCATTCGTACGTGGCGTCGACTGGCGGCCATCCGCGCGGGAGGTGCTGGCGAAGCTCTCCATGGCGGTGCTGGTGGTCGCCGGGACGCGCGACCGGCTGATTCCCATCGACGAGATGGTCCGGCGAGCCAAGTGGTTACCGAACGCCGAGTTGGTCGTGATCGAGGGGGCAGGCCACCCCATCCAGGAAGAGGTGCCGGACGAGGTGAACGACGCGCTGGTACGCTTCCTGAGATCGTGACGAAGCGCTAGCGCAAATGCCTGCAATCACTTACATTTACTTTATTCCCGCGGTAACGCTCGTCTTCGTGCCACCGCCGGGTGCGGCGCCCCCGCCGGGCGTCGCCTCCGAGTGACCGAAGACCCCGCCCTTCCGTTTGAGATCCCCGCAGCAATTTCGCGAGCGGTGTGATGACGCGGCATGAGCGTGCCGCCACGAGAAACGAGTGCGTCGGTCCCGGCCAGTGACGCGTGTCAGGTAAGACCCTGTCGCGCCGTGTGCCGGGCGAGCGGACCCGACGCGAACCAATGAGAATGAACGAGACAATCGAAGCACCAACGACTTTCGGCACGCTGGGGCTGGCCCCCGATGTGATGCGTGCCGTGACGGACGCCGGGTACGAAATTCCCACGCCGATCCAGGCGCAGGCGATCCCGCTGATTCTGAAAGGGCGCGACGTGATGGGGCTCGCGCAGACCGGCACCGGCAAGACCGCCGCCTTCACCCTTCCCATCGTCAACTCACTGCTCGGTGGCGAGCGGCGCGTGCGGACGCTGATCCTCACGCCGACGCGCGAGCTGTGCATGCAGGTGACCGAGAGCTTCGAGAAGTACGGCAAGTACTCCGGGCTCAAGGTCGTGGCCGTCTTCGGCGGCGTCGCGCTCGGTCCGCAGCAGGACAAGCTGCGCCGCGGCGTGGATGTGGTGGTCGCCACGCCGGGGCGACTGCTCGATCATCTGGAGCGCCACAACGTGGTGTTCGACGATCTGGAGGTGCTGGTGCTCGACGAGGCCGATCGCATGCTCGACATGGGATTCGCGCCGCAAATCAACCGCATCGTGGACCAGATCCCGCGCTATAGACAGACGCTGCTCTTCAGCGCCACCATGCCGCCGGAGGTGGAAGCGCTCGCCCGAAAGTACCTGCGCAAGCCGGTGGTGGTGCAGGTGGGGCGGCGGTCGGAGGCGGCGAACACGGTGACGCACGCCGTCTACCCGGTGCCGCAGGCGCGGAAGAGCGCGCTCTTGGCCGAGCTGCTGTCGCGCGAGGAAGCGCTCGACTCGGTGCTGGTGTTCACCCGGACGAAGCACGGCGCCGACCGCGTCGTTCGCGATCTTCGGCATGCCGGCATAGACGCCATCGCCATGCATGCCGACAAGAGCCAGCGCGAGCGGATGGATGCGTTGGAGCGCTTCAAGGAAGGGAAGGTGCGCGTGCTGGTGGCCACCGACATCGCGCAACGCGGCCTGGACATCGCCGGGATCACGCACGTGATCAACTACAACGTTCCGAGCCAGGCCGAGGATTACGTGCACCGCATTGGGCGCACCGGCCGCGCCGCGGCGACGGGTGACGCCTTCACTTTCATGGCGCCTGACGAGATCGCCATGGTGCGCACGATCGAGCGGGTGCTCGGTCAGCCGATTCCGAGGATCTCGGTGCCGGGATATGATTTTGGTACGGTAGCGGCAGACTGACCGGCGAGCCCTACTCTGTGCGCCCCAGCCTCCAAGAGGCTGGGGCGTTTTGCATCGACCGCTCGGGACTCGGCATCGGGCATTGGCATTCGCGCTTCGGTAGGGGCCTGCCGCGGCGCTGTAAACAATCTTGCCGCACCGCGATATCACCTCATGGCGTGATTGTGCGTCCTAAGACGAGCCTCATCGTCGTACCCGCCCCAGCCTCGAGACGAGAATGGTGTCGGCAGCCTGGCCGCGCTCGAGGATGACGCTCGTATTGGCGGCGCCGTAGCCGCGGCCGGTGGGATAGAAGGCGATGGAGTCGCGTGATGTGATGAGCGTCACGCCATGGGTTTGGCGGACGTCGCGCAGGTGAAAGGTGTCGCGGTCCGCAAATGCGATGACGCGGCCGCTGGGCGCGTCGAGGCGCACCGCGACGATGCGGCCCTCGGTGATGGCATGCTGGCGCGCCGCTCCGATGAGGGCCACCACCTCGCTGGTGGCGCTGATCACCGCGGCCCGATCGTAAAGCCCGCCAAAGGCGGGCCGAGCGACGAGCGCGAGGATTCCGATGATTGTCAGGACCATCACCAGCTCAGACAACGTCGCGCCGCGTCGCACCGCCGCTCCTGGTTCGAGACGTGCTATAGGTAGCCGATGCGTGGCGTGCTCGTGTCATCGATCGAGCGCCGCCAGGCGCGAACAGACGCACGAAGGCAGAATCATGCGGCGCATTCCCTTCGCACTCTCGACGCTCCTCGCCATCTCGACCGCCTGCGCGAAGCCGGAGCCACCGGCGACGCCGGCGCCGGTCGCTATCGATTCCACGCGCGTTCATCGCGTCCCCGCGTTCCGCGACGGCGCGCTCGTGACCTGGGGCGCGCCTCCATCGGGAGCGCGGCGGGTGGCGCGAGCGCGCTCGTTCGATCTCAGGCATCAGACGGTGCGCGTGCGCTTCGACTGGGAGCGCCGGGCGGTGGTGGGCTCCACGGTGCTGCGCGTGGTGCCGCGCGGCGTGGAGCGAGTGGACAGCATCACGCTCGACGCGGTGGACATGAAGATCGTCGGCGTGCGCGATGCCGCCGGTCGAACGCTGCCGCACGAGTACGACGGCCGGACGCTCACGATCGCGCTTCGGACGCCGGCGCGCGCCAAGCGGGCCGCCTCGGTGCGCGTGGAGTATGAGGTCGTCCGTCCGCGCGGCGGCGTCCACTTCGTCGAGCGCCGTCGCACCGTGTGGACCCACGGCCATCCGGCGGAGACGCCGATGTGGGTGCCCACCGTCGCCGATCCGGGCGACAGGACGACGTGGGAGATCGTGGTGCGCACCCCGGCCAAGGAGCGCGCGCTCGCCAGCGGCCGCCTGGCATCGCGCCGGCGTGTGGGAGGGGAGCTCGAATGGCGCTACGTGCTCGACAGGCCGGCGCCCACGTATCTCATGTCCGTCGTCGCCGGCGACTACGCCGTGGTGGCCGACAGCGCCGGCCGCATCCCACTCGGCTACTGGACCTATCCCGATTCCGTCGCCGCGGCGCGCCGCGCGTTCGCGTCGACGCCCAGGATCCTGTCGCGCCTGACGAGAGAGACGGGCGTGCCCTACCCGTGGCGCAAGTACGACCAGATCGTCGTCCCCGACTTCACGCTCGGTGGGATGGAGAACGTGTCGTCCACCACGCTGTCCGACGATGCGGTGCTCATGCCCGACTGGGCGGCGCAGCACACGGACCGCGAGGCGCTCATCACGCACCAGCTGGCCCACCAGTGGTTCGGCAATCTGGTGTCGATGCGCGACTGGCGCGACGCGTGGCTCGCCGAGGGGTTCGCGCGCTTCTTCGAGTGGCGTGTGGCGGAGCCGACGCGCCCCGCCGACGCCGCCTGGATGCGCGCCGACGCGATGGAGCGCGCGCTGGAGGCCGATCTGGCGGCGCGCCGGCCGCTGGTCTACGACCGTTGGGAGGAGGACCCGGCGGAGCTCTTCCGGAGCGGACACGCATCCGCCAAGGGCGCCGTCGTGCTGCACATGCTGCGGCGCGAGCTCGGCGACTCCCTCTTTCGCGCCGGGCTCCGTGGCTACACCGCGGGGCACGCCTTCGGCAGCGTCGACAGCGAATCGCTGCGGCGGGCCTTCGAGGAGGCAACCGGGCGTGATCTCTCCCGCTTCTTCGCGCAGTGGGTGAGGGGCGCCGGCTACCCGGCGTTTCGCGTGGCCTGGTCGCACGATCCGTCGGCGCGACGCCTGAAGCTCGTCGTCAGGCAGATGCAGCCGCGCGACTCGCTCACTCCGCTCTTCGACGTTCCGGTGGAGGTACACGCGTACGTGGCGGAGGAGCGCGAGCCGCGGCGCTGGCGGATTCGCGTGAGCGCGGAGCGCGCGTCTTTCACCCTGGACGACGTACCGTCGGTCCGCTGGATCGTGTGGGACGCGGGCGATCACCTGCTCGACGTCGCCGACTTTCCGCGCTCCACGGCGATGCTGGCGTCGCAGCTCCACGGCGATCGGGATGTGCTCGCGCGGCGCGACGCGGTGACGCGCCTGGCGGAGCGTGCCGGCGACGCCGTCGCCGCTCGCGCGCTCGATCGCTCGGCGCGGCTCGACGAGTTCTGGGGAGTTCGCCGGGCGGCGATCGGCGCGCTGTCGGGGTTCACGATGGACTCCGTGGCGCGCAACGCGCTGCTCGACGCCACGCACGATCGCGACGCGCGCGTGCGCGAGAGCGCCGCGCGCGGGCTGGTGAAGTTTCCAGTCGAGCACGCGATCGCGCGGCTGCGGATCGTGGCGCTCTCCGATCCGTCGATGTTCGTTCGCGCCGCGGCGCTCGCGTCCTACGCCCGGCTGTACCCGGAGGGCGCGCTGGCGGATCTCAAGGAGGCGCTCGGTCGCGACTCCTGGCTCGACACGCTCCGCGCCACGGCGCTCGCGTCGCTCCGCCACGTGAACGCCGCCGACGCCTGGGAGCTCGCTCGCGCGCACCTCTCCGACTCCTCCAGCGGCGCCGCGCGTCGAGCCGCGGTGGCCACGCTGCTCGCCCACCGCGCCGGTCGCGAGACGGAGATGGTGCTGGTCCTCGATCCCCTTCTCACCACCAACGATCCCGTCGTCCGTGCCGCCGCCGTGGACGCCATCGCCACGCTCCGCGCGCCTGGCGCCGCTCAGACGCTGGAGGCGCGCAAGGAGGTGGAGCCCGACGCCCGCGTGAGGCAGGCGATCGAGGAGGCGTTGAGGACGCTGTCGAGTAGATAGAAATTGGGGAGCGGGAATCGGGAATCGGGAAGCGGGGAGCGCGGGCGGAGACGGTAGTCATCGGGTCTGGCCGCGCTCCCCGATTCCCGCTCCCCGATTCCCGCTCCTCGATTCCCTCTCCCCTCGATCTTGGAGTCCCGATGCGCACGCCATTGCTCGCTCTGCTTCCGCTCCTCTTCCTCTCCTGCACCAACCCCACCGCCGGCGCCGATCTCGCGCAGCAGCTGCAGGAGATGGGGGACGCCATCAGTGAGACGAGGGGGGAGGCGGCGATGCTGAGGAGCGAGCTCGACTCGCTGCGCGGCGTCATCTCGCGCCAGGACACCGTCCTCCGGCAGCTCTCGTCCATGGCAGGCGTGCAGTATCCGCGGTAGCCGCTTCCCCGGGTGGTTCTGGGTCGGTATACTCGGTCCGACCACCGCCTCGATCCGGCCCGCCAACGAGCTTCGCCATGTCCCTCCGCCGCCGACTCCTCGCCGTGGCGCTCCGCGCCGCGTTCGCCGTTCCGACGCTCCTCGGTGCGCAGAGCGCGCAGCCGATCGACAGCGCGTACACCGCCAGGATTCGGGAGCTCACGCCCACCGATCCGCGCTGGAAGTTCACCACCGAGCTGGTGGATCACCTCCCGGCCTCGACCTCCGTGCCGACTCCGCTCGGCGTCCTCGGCTACGTCCCCGGGACCGTGGGGAGACTGTCGTACGTCTCCGACGTCAACCGCTACTTCCGCGCGCTCGACAAGGCGTCCTCTCGCGTCATGCTCTTCTCGCTCGGCACGAGCGACGAAGGACGGGAGATGATCCTGGCGGCCATCGCCGATGACTCCGTCCTGGCGAGCCTCGACAAGCACCGGCTGGCGCACCACCGGCTCGCCGACCCGCGCGGGCTCGGCGCCGAGGAGCGGGCGCGTCTCATCGAGGAGACGAAGCCCATCTACTGGCTCACCGGCTCGATTCACTCGCCGGAGACGGGAAGCCCCGAGATGCTCATGGAGCTCGCCTACCGCCTGGCGGTGAGCGAGTCCGATTTCGTACGGTCCATCCGCGCCAACGTCATCACGTTGATCACGCCCATCACCGAGGTCGACGGACGCGATCGCGTGGTGGATGCGATCAAGCTCTCGCGCCACCTGAGGATCGGGCCCAACGCCGTACCGCTCATCTACTGGGGGAAGTACACCGCGCACGACAACAACCGCGACGGGATGGTCGTGTCGCAGAAGCTCACGCAGAGCTTCCTGAAGGGGTTCCTGCACTGGAAGCCGGTCGCCACGCACGACCTGCACGAATCGGTGCCCTTCCTCTACGCCAGCACCGGCACGGGTCCGTACAACGACGAGTTCGACCCGATCGTGATCCACGAGTGGCATCAGCTGGCGTACGAGGAGATCAACGAGCTGACGCGGCGCGGCCTCCCCGGGGTGTGGACGCACGGCTTCTACGATGGCTGGGCGCCTAACTACATGCTGGCCATCGCCAACCTGCACAACAGCATCGGGCGCTTCTACGAGACCTACACCTCGAGCGGCTCCGACTGCCATACGGTGAAGCTCCCGGCCACCAGCACCGAGCGGCGCTGGGATCGAGCGAACCCGCCGGTGAACGGCGTGCGCTGGTGCATTCGCAGCAACATCAACTATCAGCAGTCGGGGGTGATGATCGCGCTCAAGTACGTGGCCGACAACGCGCGCACCTTCCTTCAGAACTACGTGAGCAAGGCCGAGCGGATGGTGTACCGCGGTCAGACCACGTCGCCGTACGCCTTCGTGATCCCCCGGGATCAGCGTCGCGCCGCCGAAGCCGCCGATCTGGTGAATCTCTTCAGGATGCATGGAACGGAGATTCACGTCGCCACGCAGGAATTCGAGGTCGCCACTCGGGGAGCCGCGAGCTCGGAGCGAGGGGCTCCTGCTCCAACCGATTCCTCCCGAGCGGACTCCGCACGGTCCGCCGATTCGGCGCGCGCTCCCCGCTCCCCGCTCCCCGCTCCCCGCATTTCGGTGAAGCCCGGAGACTGGATCGTCCGGATGGATCAGCCGTACACGGCGACGGTGCGGACGCTGCTGGCGATTCAGCGCTACAAGCCGGAGGACCCGCCACCGTACGACGATACGGGGTGGACGCTGGACGAGCTGCGGCACGTGGTCACGCACAAGGTCACCGACTCCGCGGTGTTCACCAAGCCGATGCGGCTCCTGGCCGAAGAGGCCGCGCCGGCGCGAGGAGTGAGTGGAAGCGGCGGGACGATCATCGTGCCACACCTCGGCGATTGGCGGTCGGCGGTGCTGCCGTGGAAGGTGGCGCCCGCGGGCGTGTCGGTGGCGACCAGCAGCTTCACCCACGGCGGAGCCACGTATCCGGCGGGAACGTTCCTCATCGACGACGCCAGGGGCGGGAAGGCTCGTGCGGCGATCGCCGAGCTCGGGCTCACCGCCACGGCGACCTCCGATCGCGTGGCCGCGGCGTCGCGCGCGCTCTCGCTGCCGCGCATCGCGCTCCTGCACACCTGGATCGAGACGCAGAACGAAGGGTGGGTGCGCTACGCGTTCGACCGGATGGGCGTGCCGTACACGATCATCTCCGATCAGTCGCTTCGGCGCGCGGGCGCGCTCGACCGCTTCGACGTGGTCGTCTTCCCGCACGTGAACATTGGTGGCGGGCAGAGCAGTGGGACGTCGCTGCTCAACGGGCGGCCCATGAATGGCCCGCCCATTCCGTGGAAGAAGTCGGCGCTGACGCCCAATCTCGGGCGAGGCGTCCAGAACGCGCTCGACGAGACCGACGATCTGCGTCCCGGAATGGGTCTCGAGGGCGCGGCCGCGTTGCGGAAGTTCGTGGAGCGCGGCGGGGTCCTGATCGTCACCGGCAACAGCGCGCGACTACCGGTCGACCTCGGCTTCAACCCGACGGTGAGCATCACCGAAGCGCGCGGCATGCGAACGCGCGGCGCGGTCTTCCGCGCGCAGGCGGTGGCCACCGAGAGCCCGGTGCTCTTCGGCTACGAGCGGAAGACGTTCCCGGTGTACTTCGACCGCCAGCCGCTCTTCGCGATCCAGGCGCGCGACACCTCCGGTCGGCTCGACGCGATCGACCCGGCGATCGTGTCGCAGATGGATCGCGTGCGCGGCCGCGTGCTCCTTCGCTTCCACGAGCGGGCGGACTCGCTGCTGGTGTCCGGTCTCCTCGTCTCCGGGAACGAGCTCGCCGGAAAGCCCGCCATCGTGGACGCTCCGGTCGGCTCCGGCCACGTGCTTCTCTTCAGCATCCGTCCTTTCTGGCGCTGGCAGACGCAGGGCTCCTTCGCGCTGGCGTTGAACGCGATGGCCAACTGGAACCATCTCGATCCGGAGACGCCCAGGAAGGGAGGGGCGGTGGCGGCTGGCGCACAGTGACGAGGGGCAGGCTCGTGGATCCTGGGTCGTGAGCCCGGGGTCTTGGGTATCTTTTTGCGTGCGCGAACGGTCCTGGGGGCGTGGGATCTCACCCCCCGAGCCCGAGACCCTGGACCCAAGACCTAACGAGCCGCCCTCGGAGACCATGAAGATCTCGATCGAATACTGCACCGTTTGACACTACGAGCCTCGGGCCACCAGTCTGGCGGCCGAGATCAAGCGCGCGTACCCGAGCGCGGACATCACGCTGATCCCTTCCGGCGGAGGACGCTTCGAGGTGCTGCGCGACGGCGTGCCGGTGTTCCAGAAGTCGAAGGCCGGGCGGCACGCGCAGCCGGGGGAGGTACTGCGAGCGCTGGCGGAGCTCGGATCGAAGAAATGATCCTGTAGAATGCGAATCGCCATATCGACCGGGGGCGGCGACGCGCCGGGGCTGAACGCGGTCATCCGCGCCGCGGTCCTGTCGGCGGTCAACCGCGGCTGGGACGTGCTCGGCATCAAGCGTGGCTTCGCCGGCCTGCTGGGCGAGGACGAGGTCATCCCGCTCAACGCGCTGTCGGTGCGCGGGATCGCGCACCTGGGCGGCACCATCCTCCGCACCACCAACCGGGGCAACCCCTTCCACTATCCCCTCCGGCAGAGCGACGGCAGCTACGTCGAGATCGACCGCTCCGACGAGCTCATCGCGCGCGCCGACTCGTTAGGCATCGACGCCATCATCACGATCGGCGGCGACGGCTCGCTCCTCATTGCCCAGCAGCTGTTCGCCAAAGGGGTGAAGATCGTCGGCGTGCCGAAGACGATCGACAACGACGTGAGCGGGACGATCACCACCTTCGGCTTCGACACCGCGGTGCAGACGGCGATCGACGCCATCGACAAGCTCCACACCACGGCCGAGAGCCACGACCGGGTGATCGTGATGGAGGTGATGGGACGGCACGCCGGCTTCATCGCGTTGCACAGCGGGCTGGCGGGCACGGCCGACGTCATCCTCATCCCGGAGATCCCGTACGACGTCGGCAAGGTGTGCGACAAGATCATGGCCCGCGATCGGGCCGGTCGTCACTTCTCCATCGTCGTCACCGCCGAGGGCGCCTATCCGCGCGGCGGGAGCGAGTCGACGCTGGGGGAGTCGCTCCCCGGCGAGGCGAAGCGCCTGGGTGGCGTGGCCGACAAGCTGGCGCGCGAGATCCAGATGGTGACCGGCAAGGAGTGCCGCTCGCTGATCCTCGGCCACCTCCAGCGCGGCGGGATGCCGACGGGCTACGACCGTCTCCTCGCCGCCCGCTTCGGCGGCGCCGCCGTCCGCGCCATCGCCGACGAGCGCTGGGGCCACATGGTCGCCCTCCAGTCCCCGCACATCGTCACCATCCCGTTCACGGAGGCGTTGGCGGAGCCCAAGCGCGTGCATCCCGGGCACGACGTGGTCCTTACCGCCAAAGCGACGGGGATCTCGTTCGGCGACTGATTCGGCCGATCTCCGATCTCACCGTAGGGCGACCTCCTCTTTCGCCTTCAGGTGCCGATCCAGGAACTCGATCACCGCTCCATATCCCCTGATCTCGTTCTCCTTCTTGACGAATCCGTGTCCCTCGTCCGCGAAGACGATGTACTCCACCGGGACGCCGTTCTTCTTCGCCGCGTCGACGATCTCGTCCGATTCGACCTTGAGCACGCGCGGATCGTTGGCACCCTGGAGCACGAGGAGCGGCACCTTGATCTTCTCGGCGTTGAAGAGCGGGGAAATGCGGTAGAGCCGGGCACTGTCGGTTTGCGGGTCGCCGAGCTCCACGAAGAGCGCCTCGCGGAACGACTCCCACCAGGGCGGGATGCTCTTGAGCGTGCGCACCCAGTTGGAGATGCCGAACAGATCCACACCCACCCTGAACTCGTCAGGCTGGAGCGTCAGCGCGGCCAGCACCATGTAGCCGCCGTAGCTTCCCCCGATGATCCCGATGCGCGTGGAATCCACGTAGCCGGTCTCGATCAACATCCGCTTGCTGGCCACCACGTCGCCGAGGTCGGCCTCACCGTGCTTCCGATCGTCGGCGGCGTAGAACGTCTTGCCGTAGCCCGAGCTCCCGCGGTTGTTGATGTCGAACACCACGTAGCCGTGGTTCACCAGCGCCTGGATGAGCGGATCGTATCCAACCTGCGCCTGTCCGCCGGGACCGCCGTGCACCATGACCATCGCCGGTGCCTTCGCTTCGGCGGAGGCCTGATGCGGCCGGTAGAGCACGCCGGGAACCTCGAGACCGTCGTACGACGCGAAGCGCACCACCTGCGGAACCACCAGGTCCTCGCGGCGGATCTTCGGGTTCAGGCTGTTCGTGAGCCGCGTCGGCTGGGCGGTCAGCGTCCCGGCGTAGAGGTCCTTCGGCGCGCTGCCATCGCTGGCGTAGAAGGCGACCGCCGAATCGTTCGGCGCGATGGTCACGTCGCGCACGAAGCCGTCGGGAAGACCGGGCAGCGCGACCGGGCGGAGCGTCGCGGCGTCGAGCAGCTGGGTGGTCGGGCGCGAGTCCTCGTTCAACTCGATCGCCAGATACTTTCCACCCTTCGAGTAGGCCGCTCCGGTGACGTCCCAGTTCGGCTCCATCAGCCCCTTCTTGGCGCCGGTGGCCAGGTCGTAGCTCCGCAGCGAGGCGAACTCCCGGCCGCTGTCGGAGAGAAAGAGCAGCGCCGCGCCGTCGGGGGTGAAGGTCGCCGGCACGTTGCTCACCGTTCCGGCATGGGCGGTGATGTTGCGCGTCGTCTTCCGCTGCCGGTCGTGCAGCCAGATGTCCTGGTCCGACGTCGTCTTCGGCTTCACGAGCGCGATGAACCGCTCGTCGCGCGAGATGGGACCGATCTCGTAGCCGCCGTCGTTGCGGAACACCAGGGCGCGCCGATAGCCATCGGCCCGGTACTCGTAGAGGTCGAAGTAGCGGGGATCACGCTCGTTGGTGGAGACGAAGAACGACTCGCCATCGTCGGCGAAGGAGTGGAAGGCGGCCTTGAGCTTCGTGCCCGGCGTCAGGTCCTTCACCGTGCCGTCGGTCTCGCGCACGTACACGTGCGTCAGCTCGTCCCCACCCTGATCGCTGGTGTAGATGAAGCGCTCGTCCGAGGGGAAATAGCCGCGCACACGGATGGCGTTGGTGGTCGACTGGGTCAGCGGCTGCGGCTCGCCGCCGGACACCGGGATGGCGTAGGCGTTCCAGATCCCCGAGACGTTCGACGATAGCAGCAGCTTCCGTCCGTCCGGTGACCAGTACCCACCGGCGTACTCGCTGTTGCCGTAGAAGTCCTCGACCGAGTACCGCGTGGGCGTGAACACCCTTCCCACCGAGCCGGCCGCCTCGGTTTGCCGGTCCTGCGCCGCCGTACACCCGAGCACGACGAGCGCGCACACCATCGACAGCACGCGGAATTGGTATCTCACGGTTCCTTCACTGGAGGGGACTCGGCAATCATACAGCGAGGTCGGGGTGGGTTGCCAGCGACGGGGCGGCAGGCCACTTTCCGCGCCTGATTACCGACAGCTTCGCGCGCGCGCTCGTGGTCTTCACGCGCGCCCCGCGCCAGGGACGCGTCAAGACGCGCATCGCCAACGCCTTGGGTGACTCGCGCGCGCTGGCCATCCACCGCGAGCTCACCGAGCGGACGATGGCCGCCGCGCGAGGGCTCGCCGACGCGCGGGTGGTCGTCTCGCACACGCCGGCCGACGCCGGCGATGAGGTGCGCGCCTGGCTCGGCGACGATCTCCGCTGCGAGCCCCAGCGTGGCGGCGACCTCGGCGAGCGGATGGCGGCGGCGATCGAGGCGCGCCTGGCCGCCGGGAGCGCGCGGGTGCTGGTGGTGGGAAGCGATGCCCCCGATCTCACCACCGCGATTCTCGACGAGGCGTTCTCATCGCTCGACGCCCACGACGTCGTCATCGGGCCGGCCGCGGATGGCGGCTACTACCTGATCGGCATGAAGGCGCTCCACCCCACGCTCTTCCGGCTTATCCCGTGGAGCAGCGCCGAGACGCTGGCGCGAACGCTGGCCGCCACTCGCGCGGCGGGCCTCCGCGTCCACCTGCTCGAGATCCTGCGCGACGTGGACACGGTGGAGGACTGGCGCGACTGGGCCAGACGAAATGGCCGCCCCGAGTAGCGGCTGCCTAAAGACTCGGCCGCCCCCCGCTGGTCTCGCCGGCGCGATACACCCGGGCCAGGAGGGCGGTCGGAACGCCCATGACGTAGAGGATGATCAGCAGGTAATTGCCGAGCGTGCGACGCCACACGCCATCGCGCTGCCATCGGCGGGCGGAGACCAGCAGCGATTCCTCGAGCAGGCGGACCGTGGAGTGCCGACGCAGCTCGCGCACGATGGCGACGTCTTCCATGAGGCGCACGTCCTGGAATCCGCCCACCACGTCGTAGTCCCAGCGGGTGACCAGGAGCCCCTGATCTCCGTACGGGAGGCCCAGCACACGCGTGCGCCAGTTGGCGACGCGCTCGATGAGACGGTAGCTGCGGCCCACCGCGTTGATGGCGATGGTGAAGACGGCGGCACCGCCGCGCATGGTCAGCGCCTCGGCGGCGATCGCCTCGCGCGTGCGGCTGGAAAGACGGATGTCCGCGTGCAGGAAGCAGAGGATGCGACCGCGCGCCACTCCGGCGCCGGTGGCGAGTTGATGCCCCCGCCCCGGTCGCGTGGTGATGACCACGGCGCCGCGCTGTTGCGCCACGCTCCGGGTACGATCGATGCTGCCTCCGTCGACGACGATCACCTCGTGCTCGACCGGGAGCCCCTCGATGTCGCTCAGCAGGGTGGCGAGCGCGTGCTCTTCGTCGAGGGCGGGGATGATGATGCTGAGCGTGGGCGGCGCGTCGCTCTCCGCGGCGGGCGCGAGACTTTCGTGGGGCGTGGTCACGCTGGCAAGGTGGAATTCGTGCCGGGCGCGTGCAAGAATTCGAGCCTTTCGGGTGAGCGTGGCGAAACCCGTCTCTGGCCAAACAGTCCGGGAAGGGGGACGCCGGATTCCCGCGCCGAGGACAGGGCTCGGCGCCTCCGGGAGCGGTGCGATCCTAAGTCGCTTGCTTGTAATGACTTAACGTCGCACACGTGGGGTGGATTTCTGGCACCGGGCGTGCTTTCAAGGAGCGTGAGTTGATGGCATGCAGTATCTTGGAGGCTCGATGATTCGCATTCCTGTGATTGTCGCCGCACTCTGTGGCTTCGCGCTGGCTTCGCCTGCGCGTGCGCAGAGCGGTTCGGATGGTGTGCCGGAGGGCTTTCGCCCGCCGCGTGGGATGTGCCGTATCTGGATCGACGGCGTGCCCGCGGGGCGCCAGCCCGCGCCCACGGATTGCCCGACCGCGATCAAGCGCCGCCCGGCCAACGGCCGCGTGATCTTCGGCGAGCCGGTGGAGGAGCCGCGTCAGGGCGACAGCTCGCGTCGAAGCGAGCGAAAGGCGAAGCCGGACCCGGCCTACGTCAAGAAGCTCCGCGACGAGAAGCCGCGCGACTGAAGTGGTCGGTTTCGAAGGTGAGCCCGGCAGGGGATGTGCATGTCCTCCTGCCGGGCTTCTGCTTGGCGTCATCGTGCTCTCGAGATACGACGCCATGACGACTGCATCGCGGACGTGTGATACGGATACGCGATGGGCGATGGAACCCGATTTCACGACGCAATGACCGATCTTCGACACTACCGCGACCACTACCTTCCTCCCGACCGCTCCGCCTTTCTCGCCGCCGAGCCGGCGACGGGGCGGGTGATCGTGATCGCGCCGACGAGGGCGGCGTGCGAGACGATCGAGTTGGCCCTGGGGCTCAGGATCGAGACGGTGCTCGAGCGCGAGCACGGGGAGGAGATCCGGGAGTTGGCGCGTACCGGGCACGGCTTCGGCATCGTGGCCGGGACCGGAACCGGGAAGACACTCTCCGTCCGGCCCATCGCCGAAGAGATCCTCCGCGCGCCGCTCAAGGTCGGGGTCGTGAACCGGGAGCGCGAGGCGACGCCGGAGACGCCGACGTGGAACGTGGTGATCGTCACCACCGGCATCGCGCGCCGCTGGTTCCAGGATGGCGACATCCTGCCGCAGGACACGCTCGTCGTCGACGAGATCCACCAGACGTCGGCCGAGCTGGAGCTGTGCCTCGCGTTAGGCAAGCGCGTCGGCTGCCGGTTCATCTGGCTGTCGGCGACGGTCGACCCTGCCTTCTACGCCCGCTATCTGCGCTCCGACAGCGTGATCGAGAGCTACGCCTTCGACCCCGCCAAGGCGGCGACGGTCACGGTGCTGAACAAGGAGCCGCTGGAGTTTCTGGACGACCGCTTCCTCAAGCAGATCTTCCGAGAGCGGCGCGGGGTGGGGGTCTTCCTCCCCACCCGCGCCGGCGTGGAGGAAGTGGCCGCCGAGGTGGCGCACCGATTCCCGCGCATCAACACGGCGTTCTATCATGGGGGAGAGCCGATCCGCGTCATCCGACCCTTTCTCGAAGGTGACGCGCGCAAACCCTACCTCCTCGCCATGACCGCCGCGGGGCAGAGCGCGCTCAACGTGCAGGGGCTCGACACGGTCGTCATCGACGACGTGCGCTTCACCAACGTCATCGAGCGCGGAAAGAACGTGCTCACCAAGACGCACCTCGGGGCCAACGAGATCCTTCAGATGGGCGGCCGGGTGCACGGACGGGTGGCGGGCGGGCGCGTCTTCATCCTCTCCGACCGCGACATCGAGTTCCGCGCGCTGCGTCCCACCGCGCCGGAGTTCCAGCTGGCGGGAGATTCGGAGCGCGTCGCCATCACCTGCGCCGACCTCGGCGTGCGCGCCGACGAGCTGGAGCTGCCGGTTCCGCTCGACCGCGCCGCGTATCGGGCCGCGCTCCGGCTGCTCACCGCGCGCGGGATCATCGATGAGAACGGAAAGCTCACGCAGTACGGGAAGGCGGTCGAGGCGATGCCGGTGGACCGCCCCTGGGCGGAGCTGCTCGTTCACGCCGACGACGAGCTCATCCCGTTCCTGTCGGTCATGGCATCGGTGGAGTCGCTGCACCGGATGACCCGCGAGGAGCGCGATCTCGAGGGGCTGGTGGTCGAGGGAAGCGACCACCTCACCGCCTACAACCTCTACGCCGAGGCGTACCGGCTGCACGGGTACGTCGGTGAAGTGTACGGTCTTCCGCGACATCTCTTCCGCGAGGAGATCCTGGAGTGGGCCGAACAGCGCGGCGCGCTGGTGAAGGCCATCGAGGATGCCGCGCTCGGGATGGCGAGCGTGTACCGGACGCTGGAGCTGCCGCTCCCGCCGCAGATGCCGTACGCCGGCACCCGGATGCTGCGGACGCTCCAGGACCTCGTCGCGCGGATCATGCCCTTCGATCTCGTCATCGACGAGGCCACCGCCTCGGGCGAGGAGGCGCGCGTCTCGAAGACCAGCGTCTCCCCGAGCTGGGGCGCCATCGCCGGCGAGCTCCGCTACTTCGCCGATCGCTATGGAACGCCACGCGCGTCGATCGAGGGGACGCAGCTCCCCTACGACCTGATCCGCAAGCACGCCACGTACGAAGCGCCCGAGCTCGTCATCGATCCGAGGCGCAAGCAGACGCCGCTGGTGCTCGTCAGGCGCGTGGTGTATCACGGCTTCGAGCTGGAGAAGGAGGTCGAGCCGCTGGTCGGCGACTTCCCGCCGGACCAGGCGCCGGCGATCCGCCGCGCGCTGGCCCAGTCGCTCGCCCGCTTCGAGGCACGGCATCCGTCCGTCAAGCGAAACCGCCCGGCCATCGAAGAGCTGCGCGAGGTGTATCGGCGCTCCGGGGGGCGCACGGCGCCGCTCGGCGAGCGCGAGCTGGCGTCGCTCTACGAGGCGCGCCTCGGCGACGTTCGTTCGCTCGACGACTTCCGGGCGGCCGACCTCGCCATCGATCCCGACACGCTGGTGCCCCGCGGCGAGCGCGAGCGGATGCTGGCGCTCCCCGGGGTGGTGATGATCCGCGACCGTGAGGTTCCGATCGATTACGACGTGGAGGACGGAGTGGGTGGCGTGGCGCGCCTTCGCCTTCCCGAGAAGATCGCGCGCACGTTGCACCAGAGTGAGCTCCCCACGCTCGACCGACCCATCCGCTTCACCGTCACGCGCGGACAGCGCGGTGCGCTGCGCGCCGACACGCTCGACGAGCTGCAGTCCGCGCTCGACCTGCCCTGGACGCCGAGCGAGGTGGATGCGGAGCGGGAGATGCGGCACTCGCGGCGCGACGGCAGGCGCGACGGCG
>DATFFZ010000101.1:0-5037 GCA_035249845.1 Gemmatimonadaceae bacterium | reverse complement strand
GCTCCCCTGCGACGAGGCAGGGGGCGCGGGGGGCGGTTGCGTCGCGCTCGCCGGAGGCGGCTGTGGCACGGCGGGCGTCGTCGGCGCGGCTCGCTCCGCGGCGCGCGATGCCGCGCTCACCACGTCGCTGGCCACCGACTTGCCGGCGGCCGCCACCCCGGAGAGCACCCCCATCGCCTTGTTGAGCAGCCCCATCGTCTCGGCCACCGTGGTGGCGGAGATGCGGCCGGCGCGGAGCGTGTCCTCCACGCCCTCGGTGAAGCGAGTGAAGACGTTGGCGCTCGGTGCCTGACGCTGGGCGTAGCGCGACTCCAGAAAATCGACGTAGTCGAGCACCTGGTAGATGCGCTCGTCGGAGAGCGTCTCCAGCTTACGCAGAACGCGATCGCGCAGATACTCGTTCATTCGGGTCGCCTCGCTCGGGTGCCGATCAGCCGCGCCAGCGGGCTCGCTCCCCGCGCGCGTCGATGTGCACATAAGGATGGCGAATCCGACGGCTGGCATACACCCCCATCCCGCCCACCAGGTCGGGATACCTCGATTCGACGGCCTCAACGGCGCGCGCCACCAGCCGCGCGTCGCTCAGCGTGAACCTCCCGTCGCCGTTTGCGTCGATGGCGACGTCGACCGCGTCACCGTACTGATGACGGGAATCGCGCGCCGCCTCCCGGACCACCCTGTTGTACGACGGCGAGCGATACGCCGAGTGGACGTCCACCTCGATGCCGACGCGCGTGCTATCGCCGCGCCAGGCCGCCAGCTGTGCCAGCACCAGCTCCAGCTTGTCGAGAACCCGCGGGCTCACCGCCGCGTAGCGCGGCCAGGAAGTCTGGCCATCCTGAGTGAGGAAGTCCGCCATGCGGAGGTGCTTCGAGATCGAGAGCGCCTCGTCGGCCCGCGTGACCTTCACGAATCCATCGGGACGATCGAGGGTGCCCCCACCCGCCATCTCGGCCAGGTAGGTGCCGATGCGGTAGCCGTCGATGGAGGCGCCGCGCTTCTGCTCGAAGGGGAGCATGACCGCGACGGTGAGGTCGTCGATCACGCTGCGGACGCCGTCGCGGACGAGCGCGAGGTGGTAGAAGCCGGGCTCGCGCGGCGCGGTGAGCACGTCACCCGCCAGCGGGCGGGCAAGCTCCATCGTCATCGCGTCGGCAATGCGCACCCACTCGTAGGCGAGCGCGGTCGGGTCGCCGCTCAGACGCAGCGGGTATTCCACCGGCGCGCCGGGCATGGCGAAACGAACCTGCACCGCGCCGCTCCGGCCAAACGCGTGCGACGACGGCTCGGCGATCGGGAATGGGCGCGGAGCGGGCGCCTGGCGAGCGTCCGAACGCGAGTCGCGGGGATCGAGGAAGCCTATGGTGGCCAGCGCGCCCAGGACGACCATCGCGGGACGGCGGACACCGAACAGCGCCTTGAGTTTTCGAGTCGTGCTGCCGCTCAGTCGGCCCCGGCGGCGCGCCTGCGTGACATCCTGGGCGCGGCTCGCGGAGTCGAGCTCGCTCACACGCGGCCCCAGCGAGCGCGGGTGCCGCGCACGTCGATGTGAGTGAAGGGACCGTGCACGCGCGTCGATCGATAAACACCGGCGCCGCCGATCAGGTCGGGGTATTCCTGCTCCACGCGGTCCGCGGCGCGGACCAGGAGCTGCGCGTCGCGGTAGTCCACGCGGCGATCGCCATTGATGTCGTCCATCCAGCCGTCGCCGTCGTTGTCGACGAAGACGTCGGCCGCGTCGCCGTACTGGTGGCGACTATCCTGGGCACGGCCGCCCTTGCCGACGCCCTTCACGTTGTACTGCGGCGTGCGGAAGCCCGACATGACCGAGAGACGGTGGGCGTTCACGCCCATGGCCTGAAGCTCGAGCAGCACCAGCTCCAGCTTGTCGATGAGACGCTCATCCAGCACCAGATACTTGGGCCAGACGTCGGTCTGGTCCTTGGTGAGGAAGTCGCGCAGCCGGAAGTGCTCCGAGACGTAGGTATCGGCGTTCTCCGGGGTGACCTCGATGAAGCCAGCCGGAAGACTGTAGGCGCCACTCTTTCCGCCGCGTCGCTCGTTGGGCCAGAAGCCGATCCGGTAGCGCCCGATCCGCCCCGCCACCTTGTCGCTGAAGGGGCGCAACGTGATGAACGCGAAGGGGCTCGGCAAGGAGGTGTCGGCCAGCGTGTACACGCCGGCGTGCGACTCGGCCGAGTCACCGAAGAGGCGCGTGAGGACGGGTACCTCGAGCGAGCCTGGTGTGCTGGCGGGGCGCACGAAGCGCGCGCGCAGCTTGCCGCTCTTGCCGGAGAGCGAGTCCAGGAAGGCGAAGCTGGGGGTGACCACGTCGACGGCGGCCGTGACGACCGGCGCCACCGGCGACGGAAGGGGACGGGCGTCGAGGGAGACCGCGGCACCGGCGGCGAGGCCGGCGGTGGCGATCGTTCCCAGAAATGCTACTGCGCGCCGAACGGGCGCACGATTGGACCTGCGAACCACGGGAGCCTCCCTGGCAACCAGACTGGTGCCGTTGACCCGGCACCTCACGGCTTTGCGCGTCGGCCGGAGGCCGACTTGCCTTTTTCAAGGGGCCCTCGCACCTGCGAGGAGCTGCGCGAATGTGGGCGGCGGATGTTTCACCGCCCAGCATTCATTCTACCACTATAGAGGGACGACGACCACAGGCTCGGGGCACAAAATGGCCTGCTGACTGACTGGCTGGTCAGTATATGAAAACGGGCGTTCCGAGCGGAACGATGTTGAACAGATAGTCAATATCCTCGTTCCGCAGCCGAATGCACCCGTGGCTCACCGCCTGGCCGATCGACTCGGGCTTGTTGGTACCGTGGAGGGCGTAGCCGTCGCCGAGATTGAGCCGGTGGGTCCCCAGCACCCCCTGGTACTTTCGCTGGTTGGTCCCGAAGGGTGGGATGATGATGTTCCCCGCGGCGACGATCTCCCGCTCCTCCCCGGACTCGAACGGCACCACGCGTCCATCGGGGTAGCGCCGCACCACGTCGTTCCCCACGACGGTGATCTCGCTCCCATCGTTCCCCTCGACCGCCTGCCCCCGGGTCAGGTTGATGACTCCCAGCCCCTTCTTCTTGGCCTGCTCGAGGTAGTGCCAGTCGGGCGGAACCCAGACCGGCGCCGCCTCCTTGCTCTGCACCACCAGCCGACCGCGCGGCGTGTCGAACTTGTACTCCTCGCGGCCGCCGCTCTTCACCAGCGTCTTGCCGCTCCCGACCGCCACTTGCGTCGTGAAGATGGTCGCGTCCCCCTGCTTGTACCACACCCGGCGGTCGGCGATGCTGACGACGAGGTACGGGCTGTTGGCGGGGCGCTCCGGGCTTCCGGCCAATGCCGTCTCCAGGGAGTCGCTCACAATGCCGAGCTGGCGCGTGATGTCATCGAGCAGCTCGAAGTTGCGGTTGAAGACGATCCGGCTGATGTCGCGCTCGTAGCGGAGGTCGGCCGTGGATGCCAGCAGCGCCGTGCTCGCGGCCAGCACCAGCACGATGCCCCCGAGCAGCCCGAACGCGATCTTTGCGTTGTCCTTAAATGCTTGAATGAAAGTCATTTAGAACCCAAGAGAGATGTCCCCAAAATCATCGGGACTCGGTCATCGGTCATCGGGACTCGGCCTTGGCGGTGAGATCGCGACCCGTCGCCGAGTCCCGAGTGCCGAGTGCCGAGTGCCGAGTCCCGATGCCGAAGTCCCTACTCTAGTAGAAGTACACCGCTGTACCACGCTTCAGGTTCGGCACGATCGCCTTGAGATCGGCGGAGCGTGCCCGCACCGCGCCCGGGAGCACGTACGACGAATCGTTGAGCGGGCCGCTGCTCGGCATCGAGTAGATGACGGTTCCTCCCTCGAGCAGGATGGACACCGGCCCCAGCGCCCCCTTTACCGTCCGCGAGGCCGGTGCGGCGATCCCTCGGTCGGCGTACACCCACGCCGGAACCTCCCACCCATCGTCGCCATCGAGGATGCGGGCGACGCTTCGGGTGCCGCGCGGGATGGCGATGTGGACCGTGTCGGGGGGAATCCCCACCCGCCGCTCCGGTCCCACCTCGAGCGGGATCTCCCGCAGCAGCGCCCCCTCGCGCTCCAGGTACATCTGCGCGCTGTCGATCGAGACCGCGAGGTGGATCTCGGGATCGATCTTCGCCTGGCGCCGAATGAGCTGCAGCATGACCTGCATCCTGTGCTCTTCGGAGGCGAGGATCGCATCCGTCCGGCGCCGCTCGAACTCCGTCATCCCCGAGCGCAGACGCTTGATCTCTCGCTCGTAGCGAAACCGCTTGGAGACGAACCAGAGATCGAGACCGATGAGGCCAACGAGGATGATTGCCGCCGCGGCAACGAAGCCGGGGTGGCGGCGCCTAAATGCGCGGAAATCCATGTATTGTCGCTTCGAGTTGACCGCCGGCGCGGTCGCGCCGCGGGCCAGATGCAGAGCTGTGGCCCGGACATCGGCAAATGCGGTGCCTGACCGGAGCGCCTCCTGGGGTCCTCACTTCTGCGTGATGGAGAGCACGTCGAGGATCGGAACGCCGGCGGGCTCGCTTCGCCCCGCTCGCACGCGGGCGGTGATCAGCACCGGACTGAGCGCGGGCACGGCCTGCGCGCGCTCCACCAGCGATGGTGGAAGCGCGAGATAGAGCAGCGCATTCTCGTTGCCGGGGCCGCGGGCGAGCAGGTACGGCTCGTTGCGCGCCAGGTCGCGCCGCAGCGCGTCGGCCAGCTGGAAGGAGATCTTCTGCACCTCCCAACGCACGGTGCGGCCGCGCGTTCCGTCCGGGTTCGCGCGAATGTCGGCCGCGCTCAGCGATGCGCCGGCGGTGTCGGCGAGCACGAGCGCGCTGTCGCGCACCCACCCTTCGAGCCGAACCCGGACCCAACCGCGATCGCGCGCGACGGCGTGCAGCCGCGCTCCCGGTTCGGCCGTGCCGATCGCCCGATCGCCCGGCGCCGCCGCGATCCGTATCGTGCGGCGGGTGGTGAGATCTTCACTCGCCGCGCTCTCCGTTGCCGGCGTGCCGGGCGCT
>DATFFZ010000100.1:0-18795 GCA_035249845.1 Gemmatimonadaceae bacterium | reverse complement strand
GAGACGGTGGCGGCGCTGCGACGGATCGAGCACCTGCGCGGCCGGCGGTACGAGCCCGGCGGCGGCGCCAGCTATCCCGATGACGAGTTCGGACGGGGGCTGATGGAGGTCGCGCGGCTCATCAAGGCCAGGGTGGGTCTGGAAGCGGCATCGATCGACCTCGGCGGCTGGGACTCCCACTTCGCGCAGCAGACGCTCATCGAGCCGCTCATGACGCGCCTGGCGGGCGGACTCACCGCCTTCCACGCCGATCTGGGGGCCATGATGGCGGCCACCACCGTGGTGGTGATGACCGAGTTCGGACGCCGCGTTGCGGAAAATGCATCGTTAGGCACGGACCACGGCCGAGGGAGCATCATGATGGTGCTCGGCGGCGGCGTGCGCGGCGGACGCGTGCTCGGGAGCTGGCCGGGCCTCGACGTCGGCCGGCTGGAGGGTCCCGGAGACGTGCCGGTGGCCGTCAACTACCGTGACGTGCTCGCGCCGGTGTTGCTGGCGCATGCCCCGGGCGCGGATCTCGGGCGGGTGTTCCCCGACTTCGCGCTGTCACCGATGGGATTGTACGGATGACCGGTGGCCAACGACTCGTTGACCAAGGCGCATCGAAGGAGAGACGAGGCATTGGGCAATGCCCAATGCCTCGTCTCTCCCGCCCTGTACGTCAGTTCGCCCGCGTCCCTTCCGAGCGGATGTTCAGCACCGTGTCCGCCCCCGCGTTCGGTCCTGAATAGCGCGCGACCGTCGAGCCGATCAGCTTACCATCCTGGAGACGATTCACCGTGCGCGTGCTGACCTGCACTCCCGGACGGAGCACGCTCTCGTAGGGCCCGGCCTCGACGATCACGCTGTCGCCGGCCACGTCGACCACGCGAAGGGCCACCGGCTCGGGGCGATTCGGGAACGACATCGACCAGCCATCGCGATCGCCTGTCGCGGTGAGAACGTAGGAGACCAGCGTGCTGTCCGAGCCCTCGCGCATCGCCCGGACATCCCATTTGCCGGCCAGCTGGGAGAGTGAGAGCGTGGCGGGAGCCACCATGCCGGTCGCGGCCGCCGTATCGGCGGGCGGCGCGTCTCCTCTGGCACAGGCGAGGGCGAGAAGAGCGATGGGGAACAGCGTGAGTCGGCGCATACAACCTTCCATATTTGAGGAAGCTTCGGGGGACTACGCGCACTGTCGATGACCCGAAGTTACCCCAACCCGTCCGCGTAAGCAAAGCAGGACACCCAGTCGCGCCGCAGGCGGCACGAAAGCGCGGCATTCGGCATTCGGCATTCGGCATTCGGGCTCCCGCGACGGAGTCTCTCCGCCGAGACGCCCTAATGCCGAATGCCCAATGCCGAATGCCGCCGTTGCCGTTCGCCGTTCTCCTCCGTCTTCCGCTCACTCTTCCCTGAGCGCCGCCGTCGGATCCAACCCCGCCGCCCGACGCGCGGGGAGGAAGCAGGCCACCGCCGCGATGGCGAGGAAGAGCGCGGAGATCGCCGCGAAGGTCAACGGGTCGGTCGGCGCCACCCCCACCAGCATGCCGCGCATCACCCGCGTCACCAGGAACGCGCCCAACAACCCCGCCACGATCCCGGCAGCGGTGAGCTTGAGGCCGTGCCCGATCACCAGCTTGAAGATCGACGACTTCTGCGCGCCGAACACCATGCGCACCCCGATCTCCGCCGTCCGCTGGCGCACCGCCGTGGACAGCACCCCGTACAACCCGATCGCCGCCAGCGCCGCCGCGATGGCGCCGAACACCGTGATCAACACCAGCGCGAAGCGCGTCGGCGCCATCGCCCGGTCCACGAACGCCTGCATCGGCTGGAGCTCGGCCACCGGCACCAGCGCGTCGAGCCGCTGCACCTCCGCGCGCACGGCGTTCGCCAGCCGCGATGGATCGCCCGTGCTCCGAACCACCCAGCGGTTCGCCGCGCCATGGAAGAAGTACCCATCGGCGAAGAACATCGCCTCACGGCTGTCCTCCGCCAGCGTCACGTTCCGCTGATGCTCCACCACGCCGATCACCTCGTACCACTCCGGCTCCGGCGTTCGGACGCGAATCAGCAGCCGCTTCCCGATCGGCGACTCGCCGGGGAACGCCTTGGCCGCCACCAGCCGGTCGATGATCACGTGATTCACGCTGTCGCGGTTGTCGTCGGCGGTGAAGTCGCGGCCCGCGATGAGCCGCGTCCGCATCGCCTCGAAGTAGCCCGGGAGGATGATGTGGATGTCGGCCTGCTGAAACTTCCCGGGGTCGCTCAGCGCGTCCTCCTTCCCCCACCGCGCGTTCGCCACGCCATCGCCCAGCGGCAACGGATTCGCGGCGGTCACCGCTTGCACCCCGGGGATCGCGGTCAGCCGCTCCCGCATCTGCGACATGAAGACCTGACGCTCCTCCGCCTCCGCGCTTCGCGCGTTGGCGGTGAAGGTCAGCACATTGCTCGGGTCGAAGCCCGGATTCGAGCTCTGTAGCGCGATGAAGCTGCGCAGCATGAGTCCGCACCCGATGAGCAAGATGAAGGAGAGCGCCACCTCGGCGGTGACCACGCTGTTTCGGAGGAGCGCCCCGGCGCCGAGCGCGCCCGTGCGGCCGCTCGACCGCAGGATCTGCATGACATCCGGCCGCGAAGCGCGGATGGCCGGGATCACCCCGAACGCCGCGGCGGCCAGGAGCGCGGCCAGCGCGGTGAAGCCAAGAACCACTGGATCGATCGCCACGGCGTCGATCCGCGGGAGCGTGGCCGGCGCGATGGCGCTCAGCAGCTTGATCCCCGCCCAGGTGAGAAAGAGCCCGAGCGCCGCGCCGCCCACCGCGATGAGCAAACTCTCGGCCAGCATCTGCCTGACGAGTCGCGCGCCGCTGGCGCCCAGCGCCGAGCGCACGGCGAGGTCGCGCTCGCGGCGCGAGGCGCGCACCAGGAGCAGGTTCGCCACGTTGGCGCAGGCGATGAGCAGCACGAACGTCACCGCGCCCATGAGCGCCAGAATCGCCGGCCGCACGTCCTGCACCAGATCCTGGTGCATCGGCTCCACCCGGATGTGCAGACCCGCGGTGTTCTTGATCGGGAAGCGCTCCCGCAGGTCGGCCGCCAGCCGGTCCATCTGCCCCTGCGCTTGCGCCACGGTGACGCCGGGCTTGAGCCGTCCGATCACGCGGAGGAACACGTTGATGCGGGAGCCGCCGGCGAAGTCGAGCCGCATGGCGGTCCAGGCGTCGGGGCGCCGCTCGATGTTGGTGCCCGGCGGAAAGAGCAGCTCTACCCCCGGCTCCAGCACGCCGATCACCTCGGCGCGGTTCCCGCCGATGGTGATGCTCTTTCCGACGATCGACGGATCACCGCCGTAGCGGCGCTGCCAGAACTCGTGGCTCAGGATCGTCATCGCCGGAAGCGCCTCCGGCGGAGGCGCCTGCTCAGCGGCCGGCGGCGCGCCCTGCTGCTGCGGATTCTCCTGCGGCGTCGCGTCCGCTTCCTCGAAGTCGCGTCCCAGCATCACCCGGGCGCCGAGCAACTTGAAGATGTTCGTCGTCGCCCCGGCGCCGCTGATCTGCTCCGGCTCCCCGTCGTCGCCCGTGAGCGGCTGACGCGCCGTCACCACCGCCGCGAAATCCTCGAAGAGCGTCCCCTGCTCCTTGAGATCGGGGTAGTCGCCCGGCGGGAAGGGGAAGTCGGTCACGCCACGATTCCGCATGTCTCCCCACACCAGCACCAGCCGCTCGGCGTTCGCGTACGGCAGCGGTCGAAGCAGCACCGCGTTCACGACGCTGAAGATCGCCGTCGACGCGCCGATGCCGAGTGCGATGGTGAGCATGGCGGTGAGCGCGAAACCGGGATTCTTGCGCAGCGTACGCGTGGCGTAGCCGAAATCCTGCTTCAGCGAATCCATGAGTGCCTCGTACGGAGGGCTGGTGACGAGCCGAAGATGGACGACGCCCGCCGGCGTCGCCAGAGAACGGAGTGCGCGCGAAGGTCAACAGTGTGTGAGCGCGCGGCGGCGAAGGGTCAGCCGCGGCGGCTCAGCTTCCCCACGAACTCTTGGATACCGCTCGGAACGAGAAGGTTGTCGGAGATGGCGGCGATCTCCTCCGCCTCCCGCCAGGCAGCCTCGAGCGTGGCCAGCTCGCCTTCGAGCGCTCGGCGCTCCGCTTCCTCGTGCAGCGCCATCTCGAATGCCAGCCGCTCCCACGGCTCGAGCTTGGCGAGGGCGACGAACCGCCCTTCCGCCGCGCGGGAAGCGGTGCCGCGGATGAAGCGCTCCGAGTCTCCCGCGTGCTCGATGCGCGCCACGGCATCCTCGACGGTCCGCCGATTCGCGCCGAACTGATTGATGTGCGGGAGGAGCAGGCTTGCCGCCCGGGTGGCGGTCTCGCCGGTCACCGTCACGTGGCGCTGCTTGTACTTGAGGCTCAGCGCGAACGGCGCATCTCCCTCGTCGGAGGGAAGGAGCGAGACGCGTCCGAGGTGTTTGCGCTTCACCTTGATGGTGTCGTTCTCGAAAGGCACTCTCGCCACGATCGCGTCGGGCGAGCCGCTGATGGCCGTGGTCGCCATCTGCCAGAGGAACCACCCGAAGCTGCCGATGCTCACGCCGACGATCGCGCCGCCGGTGATGACCGCGCCGAGGGCACCGACGCCGAGCGCCGTCTTGGCGATGCGATTGCGACGTCGCCGCCCGAACTGATCGCCGTAGCGCCAGGCCGCGAACTCCGGACGCTGCGGCTCGCCTATCCGCACCAGCTCCAGCCCCTCGCGGAGCCTGGCCAGACCGATGTTGTCGGTGGAGACGCGCAGCCGCGTGTCGCGGAAGATCCGCTCGCACTCCTCCATCGCCTCCCACCGCTCCTCGATGGGAGAGAGGTTCCAGCGCTCACACTTGCGACAGACGACCCAGAGCCTCCCCTTGGCGGCGTCGAACGCCAGCCGGCGCCCCACGGGAAAGTGCTCGATGGATTCGTTGGATCCGAGCGCGGCGTTGCAGAACAGGCAGGTCGAGTACATCGGTGGGCTATCCTCCCACGAGCACTACGCACGGGCCGGCCTGCCGGTTCCGGCCGAGCTGGGCTCGTGCGCTCAGCTGCGTTGCGGGGCCCGGTCGCGCTCCAGCGAGCGTTGGAGGAGCGTCACCAGCGCCTCCTGGCCACGTACGTAGCCCTCGAACGCCTCGCGCATCATCGGAGAGGACATGACCTGCATGTCATGGGCCCCCATGGGGAGGTCGCGGTAGCTGGCCATGTGTCTGGCCGTCTCTCGCAGCCGGCGCGCCACGTCGCGGAATTCGCCGGCCAGCTTGCCGTAGGCGTCGTGCTCCTTCCGCGCGTTCTCGTCCGACAGCTCGAGCGCCGTCATGTGCGCTTCGAGCATCGCGCCCAGCTTGTCCATCAGCTCCGATGTCTTGGCCGGAATCGCCGAATGCTCGGCCAGGCCTCTCCCGCACGTCTGTTGGTCAGCCATCCGCAGTACCCCCAGAGTCGCGACCGTCGTCGGCGAGCAGCCGGTGCATGGCGGCGTACGCTCGCCAGGGGCGCCATCGCTCGGCGCGCGCAAGCAGCTCGGCGGCGCTCGAGACACCGCCGCGCGCTGCAGCGCACGATCCGAGCCGCGGAACGCATCGGGCCAGTGGAGCGCCCGCATGACGATGGCGCTCGCGAGGCGGCTGCCCACTCCATCCAGCTCCACCGGCGCACTCGGCGGAGCGGCAACAGGCGGCGTCGGATGCACCCGGAACCGTTCACGCGCCGTGACGTTGTAGCTGTAAGCAGTCGCCTAGGAGCAGCACATGCCGGATAGCAGCGCTTCCGCTCAGGGCGGGAAGGCCACGCGCCGCGATTGGATCGGACTGGCCGTCATAGCCCTTCCCTGCTTGCTGTACTCCATGGACCTCACGGTCCTGCACCTCGCCGTGCCGTCGCTCAGCGTGGAGCTCTCGCCCACCAGCGCGGAGCTGCTGTGGATCGTGGACATCTACGGATTCCTGCTGGCCGGCTCCCTCATCACCATGGGTGGCTTGGGCGACCGCATCGGCCGGCGTCGTCTCCTCCTCATCGGCGCGACGGCGTTCGGGATCGCCTCCGTGATGGCCGCGTTCTCGCCGACGGCGGAGATCCTGATCGCCAGTCGCGCGCTCCTCGGCATCGCGGGCGCGACGCTGGCGCCGTCGACGCTCTCGCTCATCCGCAACATGTTTCTCGACCCCAGGCAGCGCACCTTCGCCATCGGCGTGTGGGCGGCGAGCTATTCGGCGGGCGCCGCGATCGGCCCGCCACTCGGCGGCGTGCTGCTCGAGTATTTCTGGTGGGGCTCGGTGTTCCTGGTCGGCGTGCCGGTGATGTTGCTCCTGCTGGTGCTCGGGCCGCGGCTCCTCCCCGAGTTCCGCGATGAGCACGCCAGGCCGCTGGACCTGCGGAGCGCCGCGCTCTCGCTCGGCGCCGTGCTGGCGGTGATCTACGGTCTCAAGGAGATCGCGCAGGATGGCGCTTCGTTCGGGAGCGTGACGGCCATCGCGCTGGGACTCCTGCTCGGGCTCGTCTTCGCGCGCCGTCAGCGGAGGCTGGCCGATCCGCTGATCGACCTCCGGCTCTTCCGCGCGCCGGCGTTCAGCGTGGCGTTGGCGGCCAACTCGCTCTCGCTGCTGACGGCGTTCGGCATCTCCCTGTTCGTGGCGCAGTATCTCCAGCTGGTGCTCGGGCTCTCACCGCTGGTGGCGGGACTCTGGACCATCCCCTCGTCAGGCGGGTTCATCGCCGGGTCCATGCTGGCGCCGCTGGCGGTGCGGCGCCTTCGGCCAGCCGTCGCCATCTCGTTCGGACTGGCGCTGGCCGCGCTGGGATTCGCGCTGCTCACGCAGGTGGGCGAGCTGGGCGAGCTCCCGCTGCTGGTCGCCGGACACTTCACCCTCGCGTTAGGCATCGCGCCGGTGGTGACGCTGGGAACGGACATCATCGTGGGAGCGGCGCCGCCGGAGCGAGCCGGCGCGGCGTCGGCCATCTCGGAGACGGGCGCCGAGCTGGGGGGCGCGCTCGGCATCGCCATTCTGGGAAGCATCGGCACCGCCGTGTATCGTGGGGCGATGACTCGGGCCCTCCCCAACACTGCCGCGCCCGAGGCGGTGGAGGCGGCACGGAGCACCCTCGGGGCCGCGGTGGCGATGGCCGAGGCACTCCCCGATCCGGCGGGAACCGTACTGCTGGCGACGGCGCGCGAGGCATTCACGCAATCATTTCAGGTGAGCGCCCTGGTCGGGGTCGTGATCTCGATCGCGCTGGCGATCCTGGTGGCGGTGATGCTGCGCCAGCCGCGCGCGACCCTCGAGGCGCGACGCGAAGCGGCCTAGCCGGCGGGAAGGTGGTATTCGAGCTCGTACGAGTGGCTGCCGTCCTCGATGTTGATCGCCATCGTGCCGGTGATCCCCGCCAGGTCGCCGGTACCGGAGTCAGGCACCACCGAAATGGTGAGGCTCGGCACGCCGCGGGTCATGACTCCGGTGTGCACCAGCGCGAACGTACCGCTCCGGCCGTGGAGCGTCCCGCGCACGCGCTCGATCGCGACGTACACCGCCGAGCCTTTCACGCTCGTGCTGGCGGTGATCATTTCCCCGACGCTGGTGCCCTCGAGGTCCCCCTCGAAGAGCTTGTCGATCGACATCCGCCCCCGGGTGGAGTCCCCGGCAGCGGCATAGCCCTTCAACGGCTTGAGCTTGACGTCGAACGTCCCACGTGCTCGGAACGACATTCTCAAATCTCCATCATCATGACCCGGTCCGTCTGCACGTCCGCTCCCAGGACGAACGTGGTATCTCCGACGTCGCGGAAGCCCGACTTCCGGTAGAAGGCGATGGCGCGCGGGTTGTGCTCCCACACGGCGAGCCAGATGCTCCTCCCCCCGAGCTCGCGCGCCGCTTCGCACGCGGCGCTCATGAGCCGCTGCGCGAGCCCGTGTCCGTGCCACGGCGCGTCGACGTAGAAGCGGTGGATCTCCACCGGCGAATCGCCGGTGACGCAAGGCGGAGGCGCGCCGCGGCGGAGCTGCGCGTAGGCGGCGATCTCCCCCCGTCGCTCGATCAGCACGGTGCAGCCACGCGGATCGGTCAGCTCTCCGGTCTGTTGAGCGACGCCGTACCTCGCGGCCAGGTGCGCGGCCAGGTCTTCGGGCCGGTTGTCGGGGCCGAAGGTCTCGGCGAAGGTGCGCGCGGCGAAGGACGCCAGCGCGGCCGCGTCGGCCGGCGTCGCTCGGCGCAGGCGAAACTCGGTGTCGTCCTGGGGCACGCTCGTTAGGCGGTAGCGCCCGATTGGAGCACGGCCAGGCACTCCCGGATCTGCGCGGTGTGCCGCGCCTCGTGACCGGCGACGAAGAGCATCCACTGGTAGACGTTGAGCGGTCCCATCACCGGATTCATCGCCGTCACCTCGCCGAGTGCCAGCCCATCCGCCGAGGCGATCATGGCACGCAGCTCCCGGCGGTGCTCGACCAGCCGCGCCAGCGCGGCCTCGGCGTCGAGGCCGGCACGCGGCTTGGCGAACTCGTTGGCGGCGCGCCGCTCGCCACGATCGATGACGCGATCGATGTCGATGGACCCGGCCACCGAGCTCGTCTCGCGCTCGACCCCGAGCCCGGCGTCCCGGGCCGCCGTCAGCGCGGCCCCCAACGCACGCCCCACTCTCCCCTCCACCAGCGCCAGGTGCTCCAGCACCTCCGCCACCGACCACCGCTCCGCCGCCGGCCTTCGCTCCCTCAGCTCCCTCGGCACCTCCGCTACCGCTCGCTCCAGCGCCGCACGGTGGGAATCCATGAGCGCGAAAAGCTCATCGAGGCGGGGATGCATATGGCAGAGCTTACGAAAGGGAGAAGCCCGCGGCAACCATCCGGAAGAGCAGATGTGCGATCGAAATACGACGATATGACGAGTGGAGGTGCGATGAGCGATGTGGATCGAGGAGGCGCGATCACGGCCTACCACACGGAGCTGATCGCACATGGCCCATCCACATCGCACCTCCGCGATGCAATCGTCATATCGTCGTATTTCGATCGCACATCTGCCATCTAATCCGGTCGCGCGTGCGATTCGTTGTCCACGATCCGCGTGGCTCCTTCCGCGTGCGCGCAGTGCGCGCAGCAGTAAAAGGTGCCTTTCGCCTCGATCCCGTGGCCGATGATCTTGCACTTGCAGTGCGCGCACACCGGCGCCAGGCGATGGATGGCGCACTCGAAGCTGTCGAAGGTGTGCGTCGCGCCGGCAGCGGTCACCTGGAACGACAGGTAGTACTCGTTGCCGCAAACCTCGCACTTGGCCATGATGCCTCCTCGCTGTCACCCGCCAGGAGCGCATGGACCGAGCCAGTCACATCGGGACTCGGCCAGCATCGGGACTCGGTCATCGGGACTCGGGACTCGGCTGTGGCGGCGAGATCGCGACCGGTCGCCGAGTCCCGATGACCGATGGCCGAGTCCCGATGCTGGCCGAGTCCCGATGTCTGGCTCGATATGTGCGCGCTGGAGGTGCGCAACGCACAGGAGAGACCCATGGATCAGTCCCACGAATACGACTGCATCGTCTGTGGCGCGCACTTCGAGAACGGGGATGACCTCGATCGCCACAACCACGAGGCGCACATCCGGACCGCGAAGGGGATGGAGGTACCGCGAAATACCGGCGCGCGGGGCGAGGGCTCGGAGGAATCCGACGACGTCCGCCTCGGCTGAGCCGAAGCTTCCCCCAACGACACGAGCGCCCGCCGTCTGACCGGGCGCTCGTTTCGCATCTCCTCCCCCCTCCCTCCTCCCTCCTCCCTCCTCCCTCGCTCAGCCGAGATATCTGCCGACCGCCATCCCGGCCGCCGACAGGATCAGCAACACCAGCGCGATGAGATTCGCCGTCGCGCTCCGGGCGCGCGCCTGCTCCAGCTGAGCCAGCAGCGCGCCCCGTGCCCCCTCATCCTGGGCCGCCCCCAGCTGCGCACCCAGTGTACCGGCTCGTGTAGCCGCCGGACGCGCCACGAACATCCCGATCAGGAACCCGATGGTCGCCGCCACGGCGCTCGCCGCGAACGTCCGGCCCGACGCCGAGGCGAAATATGCCCCCTGGAATCCGGCCGAAGTGATCGACATGAGCCGGAGCCCGGAGACGATGGTGAGCAGCGCGGCCACCGGGAGCACCACGAACAGGCGGCGCCGCTGCAGCCCCGCCATGATCTGACCGGCCGCCGGTCCGGCGCCGGCCAGCGCGGGGAGCAGGAAGAAGCTGCTGAACGCCGCACTCCCCACCCAGAAGATCCCGCACAGGATGTGAACGAGACGCAGCACGATCATTTCGGCGGACATGGTGTCGACCCGGTGCGGAGTTTATCAGGGAACAGCGCTGCCCGTGCGGTCAACCGACGTCGATGTAGCCCTCGCTCACCAGAACGCTCGCCCCGCCGATCCACGTTCCCACCACCTCGCCGGCTACCTTCTTCGCTCGAGCCTCCAGCACGCTGGGTCGTCCCATCTCCACGCCCTGCGCGATGCGCCAGCGGAAATCGCCGTCGCGCCGCTCGTCGAGCGACGCGAGCATCGCCGCCAGCGCGCAGTTGGCGCTGCCGGTGGCCGGATCCTCCGGCACTCCATCATAGGGAGCGAACATCCGGGCCCGGATGTCGAATTCGTCGCCTCGTCTGGTGTACATGTGCACATCGGGCGACACGCCCGCCGCCCTGAACGACCCCAGCACCTCCAGGTTCGCACGGGCGCGCTCCAGCGCCGCCCGATCGCTCAGCTCGGCTAACAGAAAGGGCAAGCCCACCGAGGCCACCTGCGGCTGGTGCACCGTCGTCACGATGTCTGCGGCGTCGAGCGAGACGGCGCGCGCCAGCTCCTCGGCCCCGACCGTCTTTCCCAACGAAAGCCGCTCCGGAGCGCGCAGCTCGCACCAGATCGTACCGCCGTTGCGGCGCTCGATCGTGATCGGAACCGGCCCCGCCTTCTCCTCGAACGTCACCTCCATCGACTCGCCGAGCGCGCCCAACTCGCCGGTCGCCGCCAGCACGAACGCGGTCCCCACGTTGGGGTGACCGGCGAACGGTATCTCGGCCGTCGGGGTGAAGATCCGCACCCGCCGCGTGTGACCCGACTCGGCGGGCAGCACGAACGAGCTCTCGGAGAAGTTGAACTCGCGCGTGATCGCCTGCATCAACTCCGTGCCGAGACCGCGAGCGTCGGGGAGGACGGCGAGCTGGTTCCCGCCAAAGCGGGTCTCGGTGAACACATCGCAGATGTAGTAGCGGTATCGCATTCGTCGGTACCCGTCGGAATGGTCTCGCGGCGGCGCATCACTGCGCCAGTGGTCCCCACATGCGACGCACGATTCGCCACCGTCCATCCGGTGTCTTCCGAACCAGCGTCAGCGTCATCGTCCGGCTCGTCCCCTCCGATCGCACCGTGTCGCGCTCGTAGGTGAAGGCGAGCGTGCTGCTCCCTCGGATGTACGCCAGCGCAGGCGTTCCGTCCACCTCGTCGATCGTCGCCCTGTAGCTGGTGATGGTCGTGCGCGACCCGTCCTGGGGCCACCAGAAGCGGCGCGCGGCGTCGAGGCCGACGTGCGGGCGCCCGCCCGCCGGCAGGAGGACCACATCGGAATCGAGCGTGGCCAGCACCGCCGCGCTGTCGTTGGCCAGCCACCCGGCCACGTACGCGCTGTCGAGCGACCGGATGGCCGCGCGCTCGCCCTCCGAGAGCACCGGCGCCGCCGCCCGTTCGGCGCTCCCCGCGCCCGCTCCATCGCACCCCGAGAGCGCGCAGGCGAACACGAAAGCGTGAAAGCGGAATCGCTGGCTGGCCATCTCCTCCTCCCGAAGTCGTTGGGCGTGAGGATGCGCGGCGGTGGGCCGCGGGCAAGCCGAGTGGGACCAACGGCATGCAGGCCGGTCCGCTGGCGCGTGAGGCCATGACGACTAGTTTCCTGCCAGCCACGGCCCCAACCCAGCCGCCAGAGGTCGCATGACCTTCCTGTTCCTCTTCGCATCCGCCGCGCTCGCCCTCTACCTCATCGTCACCTACAACGGGCTCACGCGTCTGCGCCAGCTCTCGCGCAACGCCTATTCGGACATCGACGTCCAGCTCAAGCGCCGCCACGAGCTGATCCCCTCGCTGGTGGCCGCCGTGAAGGGACACGCCGGCTACGAGAGCAGCACGCTGGTGTCGGTGGTCGACGCACGATCGCGCGCCGTGACCGCGCGGGGCCCAGCCGCCGCCGGCGTGGCCGAGCAGGCGCTCGGCAACGAGGTCCGGCAGCTCCTGGCCCTGGCCGAGGCGTATCCCGACCTCAAGGCGGCGGAGAGCTTCCTTTCGCTGCAACGCAACCTCGTGGAGATCGAGGACCAGATCCAGAACGCGCGCCGGTACTACAACGCCGTCGTGCGCGACCTCAACACCAGGATCGAGCAGTTTCCCGCGAATCTCGTCGCCGCTCCATTCGGCTTTCACCGCGAGGAGTTCTTCGGGCTGAGCGACGCGGCCGAGCGTGCCTCGCCGCAGGTGAAGCTGTGAGACGGGCGCTGGCCTGGGCGCTGGCGGCGCTGGCGCTGGGGGCGGAGCCGCTTCGGGCGCAGCGCTCACTCGAGATCGAGCGATTCGACGCCGACATCGCGGTGGAGCGCGACGGCGACATCGACGTCACCGAGCGCATCCAGGCGCACTTCACCGGCGAGTGGAACGGTCTCTACCGGAAAGTGCCGGTGCAGTATCGGACGCCGCAGGGGTTCAACTGGTCCATCCGGCTGGAGCTGGTGTCGGCCACCGATGACCTGGGAGCTCCGCTGCGCACCGAGATGTCGCGGGAGGGCCACTACGTCGTATACAAGGTGTGGGTGCCGGGCGCGCGCGACGCGACCCGCACCGTGCTCCTCCGCTATCGCGCCAAGAACGCGCTCCGCTTCTTCGAGGAGCACGACGAGCTCTACTGGAACGTGACCGGCGACGAGTGGGACGTCGCGCTGGGCATGGTGACGGCGCGCGTCGCGCTCCCGGCGGGCGCCACCGGCATCCGCGCCACCTCGTTCAACGGCGCGTACGGCTCCACCGCCACCGAGGCGGCGGTGACGGTGGAGGACACCGGCGTCCGCATCGTCATGCCCCGGAAGCTCGAGTTCCGCGAAGGGCTCACCGCCGTGGTGGGGTGGGACAAGGGGTTGGTGCCGGAGCCCACCGCCACCGACCGCTCGTTAGGCTTCCTGGCATCGAACTGGCCGCTGCTCTTCCCGATCGTGGTTCTGGCCGGCATGCTGGCGCTCTGGTGGCGACGCGGGCGCGATCCGCGGCGGCTCCCGGTCTCCGTGCAGTACGAGCCTCCCGATGGTCTCACCCCCGCCGAAGCCGGGACCATCACCGACGAGTCGGCCGACATGCGCGACATCACCGCCACCGTGGTGGACCTCGCCGTCCGCGGCTATCTGCGCATCAGCGAGAAGGAGGAGGAAAAGCTGTTCGGCCTGCTCAAGGGAGAGGAGTACGTCTTCCACCGCGGCCGGCCGCGAGCCGACTGGCAGGCGCTCGCGCCGCACGAGCGGAGCGTGCTGGAAGGGATCTTCGACGACGGCGTGGACGAGGTGGAGCTCTCCGATCTGGAGAACGAGTTCTACAAGACCATCCCCGAGATCCGGAAGAGCCTCATGGAGCGGCTCGTCGGAAAGCGGTACTACGCGGCGAGACCGGATTCGGTGCGCACGCGCTGGCGGGTGGGCGCGCTGGTGGTCGGCTTCGCGTTCTTCATTGGCGGCTCGGCGGTCTCCGGGAGGTTCGGGCTCACGCCCGTGCCGTTCATGATCGCCGGCGTGGCGAGCGCGCTGATCATCCTCATCGTCGGCCACAACATGCCCGCCCGCACCGTGGCCGGGACACGGGCGCTGGAGAAGGTACTCGGCTTCGGTGAGTTTCTCGACCGCGTGGAAAAGGATCGGTTCGAGCGGGTGGTGAAGACGCCCGAGATGTTCGAGCGATTCCTCCCCTTCGCCATGGCGTTCGGCGTGGAGAAGAAGTGGGCGCGCGCCTTTCGCGACATCTACACCACGCCGCCGTCGTGGTACAGCGGCCCCAACGCCGCCGCGTTCAACGTGAGCCACTTCTCCAGCAGCCTCTCCAACATGTCCGCCCGCACCGCGTCGGCGATGAGCTCGTCACCGCGGTCGTCGAGCGGGTCGGGGTTCAGCGGCGGCTCGTCAGGCGGGGGCGGCGGCGGGGGCGGCGGCGGCGGGTTCTAGGCCGGCCGGGCCTCCTCGTCCAGCTCGCTCTCCTCCGACGCGTCGGTCACGCTCTCGAAGAAGAGCTTGTAGCCGTCGGGGTCGGTGAGCTCGGTGACCCACATGGCGTTGCCCACGAACGGGCGCTTGGCGTCGATCCCGCGAGCGCGCAGCTCGCGGTAGATCGCGATCGCATCATCGCAGATGAAGCAGATGGAGACGCCGACGCCCACCTTGCCGTCAGGCACCCAGGAGTCGTGCCCTTCCCTCCTGTACTCCTGGAGCATGAGCGCCGCCGACCCGAGCTCCAGCCAGCACCAGCGGAGCGTTCCATCATCCATCCACTTGTGCTTCATCTCGAATCCGAGCCCGTCCACGTAATAACGGAGCGACTGGTCCATGCTCGAGATGGCGAAGAAGGGCACCGCCTGCCTGACGTCGTGACGGCTCATGCGTCGCTCGCTGTGCGCGGCGTGACCACCACCGGGTCCGCGCCTGGTGGTGGTCCCGCCATCGTAGATCAGATGTCGACCAGTACCTTGAAGCCGCCGTACGCCATCCGCCGGACGTCGAACGGCATGTCCTTCATGTCCATGTCCGCCATCGAGGGATCCTTCATGACCTTGGCGTTCACCTGATTCCGGTGCGCCTTGGACCGGTACACGATGTACGAGAAGAATACCGTCTCTCCACGCTTGGCCCTGGCCAGCGATGGGAAGGACTTCCCCATCTTCACGTTGAGATCGTCGCCCACGCACTCGCGGAACTCGAGCGCACCGTACCGCTTCCACACCTTCCCCGCCTTCTGCGCCATGCGGCGATATGCCGGCACCTTGCTCCTGGCGATCGGGATCACGAAGCCGTCCACGTAAGGCATCTGCTGTCCTCCCATAGTTCGGGTCTTCGCGGACCACGCGGAATCCACCGGCGCTTTGCCCATTTGGCACGCCCTTCACGCGCGGTCGCGCGAGGCATCAGATTGCCCGCAAGAAGTGCTCTCGCCATCCCGCTTCATCGCCTCTCACGCTCCACTCGGGGCTGTTCCGCCATGCGTTTTTCACGTCGCGTATTATGCCTGATCCTGCCGGCACTCTCACTCGCCGCCACGACAGCCGCGCGGGCGCAGCTCTCCCGCTCCGACTCGAGCGCCATCGTGGCTACCACGCGCCGGCTCCTCGACGCCATCACCGATGGCGACTCGAGCATCTGGGCGCCATATCTGGCGCCGGCGTGGTTCCTCATCGATGAGGAAGGTCGCCGCCTGACGCGCGCCGAGTTCTTGCGCGGTTTACGCCCTCTCCCCGCCGGACAGCACGGAACGCTCGACCTCGGCGCCTGGCATCTGGTGAGCGCCGGCACGGCGGCGGTCATGAGCTACGACATCGAGGAGCGGCACGATTACCACGGCATCCCGCTCGCCACGCGCTTCCACACCACCGACACCTGGGCTCGCATGGGCGGCCGCTGGATGCTTCTGGCCAGCCAGGTCACCGCGCTTCCCACGCCGGTGAAGGGCGAGGCACTCCCCGCCGCCCTGCTCACGGAGTACACGGGCCGCTATCGCCTGATTGCCGATTCCGCTCGCGCCGCCGGTCTGGGGCTCACCATCGAAGCCGATTCGCTCGGCCTGACGGTTCGACGCGGCGACCGCCCGCCGGAACGGCTCCATGCGCTCACCCCCACGATCTTCATCCGCCACGGCGTGCGCGGCTTCTGGGTCTTCGAGCGCGACGGCGCGGGAGTGGTGACGCGAGTGGTGAATTGGCGCGACAACAATGCGCTCGAATGGGGGAAGTAGAGAGAAGATGAAGCGACTCCCGCTTCCCACGAACCGCCGCTCGAGCGAGCCGCGGTACATGCGCCACGTGTGCGGGGAGCGGGGAGCGGGAAGCGCCGGCGGAGACGGTAGTCATCGGGTGTGCCGGCGCTCCCCCCTTCCCGCTCCCCGCTCCCCGCGCTTTTTCTTTACCCCCAGCTCAGATCCTGCCTCGACAACGGCAACGACCTCACTCGCTTCCCCGTCGCCGCGAAGATCGCGCTGCACAGCGCCGGTACCACTGGGGGTAGCGCCGGCTCCCCGAGTCCCGTGGTGGGGAACTCCGTCCTCCGGAAGTGCACCTCCACCGGCGCCGCCTGCGTCATCCGCAGCAGCGCGAAGTCGTGGAAGTTGCTCTGTACCGTGCGGCCACTCCGGAACGTGATCTCCTGCGCCAGCGCCTCGCCGATGCCGTCGAGCACGGCGCCCTGCACCTGATTCTCGGCGTTGCTCGGATTGATGATGTCGCTCCCGATGTCCGCCGCCACCCACACCCTGTCCACCGTGACCGCTCCCTTGCGGCTCACGGTCGCCTGCACCGCTTCGGCGAAGTAGCCGAGGTGGCTGAAGTGGAAGGCGACGCCCATCCCCGTGCCGCGGGGATGGCGGCGCGTGCCCCAGGCGGACTTCTCCGCCACCAGCTCGAGCACGCCGCGCATGCGCGCCGGGTTGAAGCGCGGCGGCGGCGGCCCCTGCGGAGGTTCGGCCGGCGCCGGATCGGGGCGCTCGTTGGCCAGCAGCTCCAGCCGGAAGCGTAGCGGATCCTTCCCGGCGGCCGCCGCCAGCTCGTCGATGAACGACTGGATGGCGAAGGCGATACCGTTGCTACCCGGCGCGCGCAACGGCCCGGTGGGCGCCCCCAACGGCATGACCGACGTCTCGAGCGCGAAGTTGCGGACGAAGCGGGCCGGGAACTCGTTAGGCGAGATCCCCGAGCTCCGGGCGAAGGTCTCGCCCTCGCCGAACGAGATGAAGTGATCGCGCCAGGCCACTACCGCGCCGCGAGCGTCCAGCGCCCCGGTGAAATTGTGCCACCCCGCCGGACGATAGAAGTCGTGCCGCATGTCATCCTCGCGCGACCACACCAGCTTCACCGGCACGCCGGCCTGCCGCGCGATCCACGCCGCCTCCACCATGTAATCGTTGTTGAGGCGGCGGCCGAAGCCACCCCCCATGCGCGTGAGGTGGATGGTGATGTCCGTCTCCGGAATGCCGAGCGTGCGGGCGGTGAGTCCGCGTCCTCCCTGCGGCGACTGCGAGGGCACCCACAGCTCCAGCTTTCCATTGGCGAAGCGCGCCGTGCAGTTCTGCGGCTCCATGGGCGCGTGCGCGAGGAAGGGATAGTAGTACGACGCGCGCACCACCCTGGCGGCGCCGGCCAGCGCGGCGTCGACGTCTCCATCGCTCCGCAGCGTGCGCTGAGCCTTCTGCGCCGCCAGCTCCTCGGCGCGACTGGTCAGCCCCTCGCTGCTCAGCGTCGCCGAGGCGCCCTCGTTCCAGGAGACGCGAAGCCTCTGCCGCGCGCTCTGCGCGTGCCACCACGTGTCGGCCAGGATCGCCACGCCACCCAGCAGTCCGTCGAGCGCCACGCCGCCGTCCACCACGAGAACCTGCCGCACTCCGGGCGCCGAGCGCACCTCGTCGAGATTCGCGCTGGCAACCTTTCCGCCGAACACCGGGCACTTCTCGAACACCGCGTGGAGCATCCCCGGAACCGTGACGTCGATGCCGTAAAGCGGCTTGCCGGTGACGATGGCGCGGTTATCCACGCCCCGGACGCGAGTGCCGATGATCTTGAAGTCCTTCGGGTCCTTGAGCGTCACCTTCTCCAGATCGGGCGCCGGCATCGATGCGGCGCGACCGGCCAGCTCGCCGTAGCCGAGCCGCCGGCGGGTGCGACGATGGTGCACCGCGCCCGCTTCCGTCTCGCACTCCGATTCCGGCACGCCCCAGGCGGCGGCGGCGGCGGTCACCAGCATCGCTCTCGCCGCGGCGCCCACGCGGCGCATCGGGATGTAGTGGTTGGGCGTCGCCCGGCTCCCGCCGGCGAACTGGTTGTTGTACTTCTCGGTGTCGAGCCCCGCCTGCTCCACGCGCACGCTCGTCCAGTCGGCGTCGAGCTCCTCGGCGATCGCCATCGGCAGCATCGTCTTCACACCCTGACCCACCTCCGGATTCTGGGCCATGATGGTGATGATACCGTCGGGCGAGATGCGGATGAACGCGTTGGGGGTGAAGTCGGACGTGCTCGCGGCCGCGAGCGCGTCGAGCGAGCCGAAGGGGAGATAGCTGGCCAGCAGCATCCCGCCGCCGGCGATGGCGGTGACGCGGAGGAACTCGCGGCGGTCGACACGGGTCTGTGTGGTCATGGGCGGCGTCCTCAGCGCTGGCGCGTGCCGGACGAGCCGGCACGCTCGGCGGGCGCCGACGCGGCCGACATCGTGTTGGCGGCCAGATGGATCGCCTGACGAATGCGCAGATAGGTGGCGCAGCGGCAGAGATTGCCGTTCATCGCCGCGTCGATCTCGGCGTCGCTCGGCTTGGGCGTCTTGGCCAGCAGCGCGGCGGCGGACATGAGCTGCCCCGCCTGACAGTAGCCGCACTGGGGCACGTCGAGCTCGTCCCAGGCGCGCTGGAGCGCGTGCGTCCCCTCCGGCGACAGCCCCTCCACGGTGGTCACCCCCGCGCCGGCCACCGCCGACACGGGAACGGTGCAGGAGCGCGTGGGCGCCCCGTTCACGTGCACCGTGCAGGCGCCGCACTGCGCCACGCCGCAGCCGT
>DATFFZ010000099.1:0-17451 GCA_035249845.1 Gemmatimonadaceae bacterium | reverse complement strand
CAGGAGCCCGCGCAGGGCGCCTAACGAGTCGATCTTGATCGTGTAGCGGAGCGAGTCGGTGATCCCACGCGCCAGCCCGAACGCCCCCGAAGCGGTGAGGGAGGCCAGGCTGCTCTCCACGAACAGCGAGTCGACCCTCACCGTCCCGCCCCCGAAGGCGAGCCTGGCCGTCGACGGGAAAATCCGCACGCTGTCCACCATGGAGCGCTCGAGCGCCACGTCGAGCGTGCCGGAGAGGTTGGCGAGCGAGTCGCCGCGGAGATCCCCGCCGAACACCCCCGTCAGGCGCGTGGCCGGCAGCGAGGGCCGCTCCAGGAGCGCGCGCGCGTCCACCTCGATGAGCCGCCCCGAGGCGACCATCGCGTACGCCGGCTCGCTCATGTCGAACCTGCCATCCACCGCCACCGTCCCCGCCGCGCCGCTGAGCGTGGTGATGAGCTCCATGTCCTCCATGGTGCCGCGCACCACCAGCGGTCCCTCGTACGAGCCACGGAAGGGGAGCCCGGGGTAGGAGCGGCTCATGGTGGTGAAGGCCAGGGGCTGCATCACCAGGTCCACGTCGAAGCGCAGGCTCGGCTCTTCGAGCGTGAGACGTCCGCGTCCCGTCGCCCGCGTGGTCGCGCCCGGCCCGTCGTGGTGCGTCACGTCGGCGTTCTCGAAGCGCACGTCGGTCCACACCGAGTCCAGACGCGCGCGACCGGCGATGGTCCCGTTCAGCCTCGGGAAGTCCGGGAAGAGAAAGCGCGGCGTGCGAAGATCGAGCACCTCGAGCTCGAGATCGAGGCCGCGGAACACGGTGTTCCCCGGATCCTCAATGTCGAGGCCGCCGCGCGCCCGCCCGCGCGACACCGCGCCGGGCACGTGCTTGTCGCGGTAGGTGAAGCGCGACTCGGACACCACCCAGCGATCGAGCGGCCCACCGGGAGCCGTGACCGTCCCGCTGATCGTCCCCTGCCAGTCGACCGGAAAGTCCTCGCCGTTCAGCGCGCGGATGAGATCGAAGTCCACCGGATCGGCGGTGAGGGCCACGTCCTTGATCACCAGGATCGGACCGCCCACGCCGAAGGTCATGTCGCCTGACAAATGGGAGCCGGTGGCGCGCATGTCCATCTTGCTGATGGCGTAGTTGATCACCCGCGGATTGCGCTCGTCGTTCTTGATGTGGAGCTCCAGCGCGCCCCTCCCCTGGCGCGGCAGCGTCGGGTACACCCAGTTGATGTCGTTGAGCGTCACCGAGTCGCCCCACACGTGCACGTCGTAGCGCGTCGGGCCCGGACCCTTCCACGTCACCATCCCCCGGGCGCGCCCGCTGGATGCGGGAAGGTCGAAGTGCCGCACGTCGAGCCGCACCGTGTCGCGCACGATGCTCACCGGGCCGCGAAGGTTGCTGAACACGAAGGGGGGATCGGACTCGGCGACGTCGAGCCTGGAGATGTCGAGGAACTGGCCGGCCGTGTCGGGGTCGGCCAGCCGCGCGTACGACGCGATGAAATCGAGCTCCGTCCAGCGCGAGGTCTTCTTGAGTCCCTCCGCCGTCTCCTTGATCTCGCGCGTCTGCGAGTTGAGCGCGGCGGCGATGGCGCTGTCCTTCTGCTGGGCGGTGAGGAAGTCGTCCGGGCGCCACGGCTCGGTGAGCACGATCGTCCCGTCGCGGATGTCGACGCTGTCGAGGACGATGTAATCCCCGTAGCGGCGATCGGCGGTGCGCGGCTTCTTGGGACCCGGCGGGAAGATGCGCTTGAAGTTCCAGACGCCGTCGGAGTGACGGCGGAGGTTCACGAAGGGATGCTCGATCTCCAGCCGGGAGAAGAGGAGGCGCTTGTCGAGCAGGTCGCGCGGATCGTAGCCGACGGTGATCCGGCCGGTGCTCACGAAGAGCGAGTCCTCCTCGTCGCGAATGGCGAAGCTGTCCACCACCAGGCCGGTGAAAAGGCCTCCGTCGATCCGTCCGATGTGGATGCTCCCCCGCTCGCTCAGACGCGACGTGAGCTGCGACTGCACCAGCCGCCGGACGAAGCGCTCCCGCCCCCAGTCGGTCTGCGTGACGGTGAGGACGGCGCCGATCACGACCAGCGTGAGAAAGAGGAGCACGCCCGCGCTCACCAGGGCCACGAGCCGGCGCCGCGTCATGCGCTCAGAACGCCTGCCCGATGCTGAAGTGCAGCGTCAGGCGCGAGGCGAAGGAGTTGTCGCGGTCGGGCGCGAACGTCTCCGGACAGGACTGCCCCTCCACCGCTTCTCCTCTGGGCAGCGTGTTCCCGGGACTCACGCACAGCAGCCGGCGCGGCGCGTCGGGCGCATCGCTCAACCGTCCCACGAAGTAGGCCGCGCCCGGCCGGGATGCATACCGATTGTAGGCGACGTCGAGCCGCAGCGGTCCCACCGGGGAGCCGACGCGCACGCCGATGCCGGGAGTGACGCGGAGATCGCCGAAGGTCGTCCGCTGCGCGGGGCGATTCCACACCTGGCCGGCATCCACGAACGCCGCGAACTGCACCAGATCGGGAAGGAACGGCCCCCGCCACCGCACCTCCGCGCTCCCGGTCACCAGGGTGTTGCCGCCGGTGGGCGAGACGCGCGACGGGATCGAATCGGCGGCCACGAAGTAGCGCGTCTCCCCGTCGACCACGATGCTGTCGATCGCCTCGCGATCCTGCTCCTGGAAGACGTAGACGATGGGTCCCAGCTGATTCTGCGCGAAGCCGCGCACGGAGTTGGGGCCGCCGGCGTAGAGCCGCTCCTGCGGGGGCACGAACTCCTCCGACGGCCGGTACGACGTCGCCTCGAACAGCCCGCCCAACTGGAGGCGCGCCGCGAATACCGCCGAGCCCACCAGCGGCCGGTAGATGGAGAGCTCGCCGAATCCCTTGTTGAAGCGGGCCGCGCCGCCCTCGCCGATGTTGCTCGACACCCAGCGCAGGTCGGTGCGCAGGTGCGAGCCGTGCGACGGATCGAAGGGGTTGTTGGTGCGATCGCGCACCATCGTCAGGGTGGCGGCGTGCAGCTCGGTGCGCTGCTGGAGGCGGTTGATGTCCTCCAGGGTGCAGACGTTGAAGATCGAGCAGAAGATCGCGTCTTCCGCCTGCGTGCGTCCGTACTCGAACTGATACGAGACCGTCACCGGCGTCCGCTGCTGCACCTCGCGCGTCACCGAGGCGAGTCCGCCGACGGTGACCTCGCGCAGATACGCCTTGAACTCCGACCGCCGCTCGCTGTACAGCGTGAACGACGGCGAGTTGCGCGGCCCGAAGAACGTCGGTGGCCGGAAGTTCACGCTGCCGAAATAATTCATGCGCGCGCTGAACGGATCGTCGCGGATTGGCCGGCAGAGCCCCTCGAATCCGTCCAGCGGCTCGCCGATGCCGATCTTGGACACGCGACCGCTCAGCTCGAGCCGCCGCGCGCCGCCGAGAAAGTTGCGATGCGTGAAGCGTCCCTGCGTGCGGAAGCAGTCGAGCGTCGCCCAACCGACGCCCAGTCGCACCGAATGCATCTGCGACTCGGCCAGGTCCACCATCACCCGCAGCGAGTCGGGGCTCTCCGGCTGGAGACTGTCGGGGGCGAGCTGGATCTGGACCAGGCGATACGCCTCGGTCTGGTACAGCAGGCGCTGGCTCTGGAGGAGCTCGCGTTCGCGGTACAGGTCTCCCTCGCCGAAGGTGAGAAGCGTCTCGACCGTGCGCGGCGGGATCTGGACCGCGCCACCGGAGTCCTCCGGCGCGATCTGCATGCTGATCTCGCCGATGCGCCATCGCGCACCCGGCACGAAGGTCAGGTCCACCACCGCGCGGTTCTGGGTGGTGTCGACGGTGTAGTTGAAGAGCGGGTCGAGCGCGCGCGCGTAGCCGTCGTTGCGCAGGCGCGCCATGACCGTGTCGATGAGGGCGTTGACGCGCAGGCGGTTGAACACCGCGCCGCGGAGCGGCTCGAGCACCCGCGCGAAGCGCTCGCCGTTCGGCAGGGAATCGAGGCCGGACACTCCCAGCGAGTCGATACGCGCCGGAGGTCCCTCCTGGATGTTGAAGACGACGCTCACCCGTCCCGTGCCGGCCGGGCGCGTGAGGCCGTCCACCCTGGTCTTGTAGTAGCCGCGCTGGCGGTAGTAGAACGCCAGACGGAAGATGTCGCGGCGGAACTCGAGGGTGTCGAGGCAGCGGCGCCGGCCGAAGATCTTGAAGGTGCGCCGCGTCCAGCTGGAGGGCGTGGTGGCGATCGCCTCCTCCAGCTCGTCGTCGTCGAAGGCGCGATTCCCCTCGTACTCGACGCGCCGAACCTCGAGGTCCCCCGGATCGCAGATCAGGTCCTGCGCCGCCGCCCCCGCCGGTGCTCCGAGCGTGGCGAGGAGAAGCGCGGCGCGGCGGAGCAGTCGGAGGCCCGACATCACCCGGCCGGGCGAACGCCGCGACTGCCGCGGGGGTGCGCTCGCTCGAGCGCGCGGCCGGGCGACGCGATGCGGGCGGAGCGCTCGAGCGGGGTGCGCTGCAGGAGAAGTCGCGCGACGTAGAAGGCCGCCAACCCCGCTCCGATCGCCACGCCCACCGCCGGCAGCTGCTCCGCGAGGGAGAGACGCTTGCGATAGTAGTAGGGCTTTGGTGCGATCGGCGGCCCCGCTGGTTCCTGCATTCGACCTCGCCTGAAGAAACGCCGCCGACCATCGGGCGGCGGCGGTGTGCCCTGCTCTACACCGCTTGCGTGAGAATGGTGCCTGCACCCCGTTGCTTCGCCCGTCGTTTCACCTCGGCCGCCAGCGCGCCGATGTGCCCCACCGAGATCCACCGCTCCGGCGTCACCTGCAACACCGCCACGGAGAGGCTGGCGATGGGAAACTCGCGCGCCCGTCCGTCGCGATCGACGCCGATGAAGTTGCCGCGCCGAATCGCATCCTCGCCCAGCGTGCGCTCCAGCACCGTCACGAAGCGGCGCGCGCAGGAGGTGGCCAGCGCCTCCGGACGGTCCGCATCGGTGACGACGATGAAATCATCGCCGCCGATGTGCCCCACGAAATCGTGCGCCCCGCCGTCCTCGCTGGCCGCGGCGCGGATCGCCATCCCCATCTCGCGGATCACCGTGTCGGCCACCGTGAAGCCGAAGGTATCCGCGAACGGCTTGAAGTTGTCGAGGTCGATGTAGCAGACGGCGAACGGCTGTCCCATGCGACCACGCCGGTCGATCTCGTCCTCGATGGCCTGGCCCCCGGGAAGGCCGCTGGTCGGATTCCGGTCCCCCTCCCGACGGACGATTCGCAGGAGGGCCACGACACGCGCGCGGAGCTCGCGCGGATCGAAGGGCTTGGCGAGGTAGTCATCCGCCCCCGCCTCGAACGCCGCGACCTTGTGCTCGATGTCCTCGCGGGCGGTGAGCATGAGCACCGGGACGCGTGCCGTGAACGGGTTGCGCTTGACCGCGCGACACACCTCGATGCCGGACATCCCCGGCATCACGAGATCGAGGACGAGGAGATCAGGCTCACGCTGCTGTATCCTGGTAAGCGCGGCGACCCCGTCCGGGGCAAGACTGACCTCGTGCCCCGCCGATTCGAGGACCTCGCGCACCATCAGGCGCATGTCCTCGTTGTCGTCGACGCACAGCAGGTAACTCACGATTGACGCTTTGCTTGAGGCCCGATAAGTTCACGCGTTTTCACGCCGCTGTCAACGTTTTCGACGGCGCGGCGCCCACCGACATCGCGGTCACCACGCTCATGATTCGGCGACGCAGAATCCCACTCGGCACGCTGCTCGCCGCGGTGGTGGCGCTCCTCCTTTCCACCGCCTGCGGCGGCGACGCCACCACCGGCGCCGCCGGCCGGCGCACGATCATCGACTCGCGCGACCGTCGCGATCCCGGCACCCTCGATCCGGCGCGCGCATCCGACGTCGCCAACGGTCGCGCCGTGTCGTATCTGTACGACGGGCTCACCGCCTTCGCGCCCGACGGCTCGCTGCGACCCGGGCTCGCCAGCAGCTGGAACGTCTCCCCCGACGGCCGAGAGTACGTCTTTCATCTACGAAGCGGCGTCCGCTTCCACGACGGGAGCCCGTTCGGCGCGCGCAACGTCGTCAAGAGCTTTCATCGCGTGCTCGATCCCAAGGAGAGCGGCACCAGACCCTGGCCGCTCTATCCCATCCGCGGGGCGCGCGACTTCGCCGCCGGCCGCGCCGGGAGCATCAGCGGGATCGTGGCCGTCGACGACACCACGCTCCGCATCACGCTCGACACGGCGCTCGCCATCTTCCCGAAGTTCCTGGCGATGCCGATGGCGTCGATCCTCCCCGACTCGGTCCCGCCGGACATCGCCGAGCGTCCGAACGGTACGGGCCCGTGGCGGTTGGTGGAGTGGCGACACGACGACTACCTGCTCTTCGCGCGCAATCCCGAGTACTTTGGCGGCGCGCCCCGCGCCGACTCGCTCCGCGCGCGCATCATCGCCGAGCCGAGCACGGCGGTGGCGGAGTTCGAGACCGGGAACGTGGACCTGCTGTACATCCCCGAGGCGGAGACCGGCCAGTGGGAGGACAACGAGGATCGGAGGTCGATGCTCTCCTCGGCGCCGGCGCTCCGCCTGTGGTACGTGGCGATCAACACCACGCGCGGCCCGCTCCGCGACGCTCGCGTCAGGCAGGCGATCAATCACGCCGTGGACGTGCGGACGATCCTCCAGCGATTGATCGGAGGCCGTGGTCGTCAGGCGGCGGGCGTGGTTCCGCCGTCGCTCCCCGGCGCCGACAGCGCGCGCGCTCCCTACGCCTTCGACGCGGCGCGCGCGCGGCAGCTCCTGTCCGACGCCGGCCATCCGAACGGGATCGACATCGACCTCTGGCACTCCGAGGACCCCACCTTCGTGCGCGTGGCGCAGACGATCCAGGCGTACCTCGGCGAGGCGGGCATTCGCGCGCGACTCGTGCAGCGCGACGGCAATGCCGCGCGCGCGGCGGCGCGCAACGGCGAGACCGATCTCTACCTCAAGGATTGGTACGCGGACTATCCCGACGCCGAGAACTTCCTGTACCCGTTGCTGCACACCGTGAATCGCGGCGTCGGCGGGAACGTTTCGTTCTACTCCAACCCGCGCTACGATGCGCTGGTGAACGAGGCCCGGGTGGCGGTGGACGAAGCGCGGCGGATCGAGCTGTATCGTCAGGCGGACTCCCTCCAGTTCGCCGACGCGCCGATGATCTACCTCGTGTTCTACAACGAGCTCTTCGCGGTGCAGCGCTGGATCCGCGGATTCGAGGTGCCGGTGATCTTCAACGGTCAGCGCTGGACGAGCGTGTCCATCGAGCCGTGAGATGCGGGTGAGCCGGTGATCGCCTTCCTCACGCGCCGGCTGCTGCTGGCCATCCCGACGTTGGCCGGCGTGCTGGTGGTCACCTTTCTCCTGCTCTACGTCGCTCCCGGCGATCCGGTGGTCGAGATGGTCGGCGAGCGCGCCGACGCCGAGACGATCGCGCGGCTCCGCGCCGAGCTGAAGCTCGACGAGCCCCTCCACGAGCAGTTCGCGCACTACGCGGGCGGCGTGCTCCGCGGCGATCTGGGGCGCTCCTACATCACCGGCCGCCCCATCACGCGCGACATCGCGGAGCGTTTTCCGAAGACGATCCAGCTGGCGTTGGCCGCGATGGTGCTGGCGGCGGTCGTGGGGATCTCGGTGGGCGTGCTCACCGCGCGACATCCGGGGAGCTGGCTCGACCGCGCCGCGCTGGGCGCCACGTATCTGGGCATCTCCTTCCCCGTGTACTGGGTGGGACTGATCCTCATCGTGGTGTTCGCCGTCACGCTCCGCTGGCTCCCCCCCTCGGGCTACGGCGGTCTCGAGTATCTCGTCCTCCCCGCGTTGGCCCTCGGCTCGCGCTCGATCGCCTTTCTCGCGCGCATGACGCGCTCGGCGATGCTGGAAGTGCTGGGAAGCGAGTTCGTGCGCACCGCGCGCGCCAAGGGGCTGCGCGAGCGCGCGGTGCTCGTCAGGCACGCCCTCCGGAACGCGCTGATCCCGGTGATCACGGTGCTCGGTCTCGACTTCGGCTACTACCTGACGGGGAGCATCCTCACCGAGACCGTCTTCAGCTGGCCCGGCCTCGGCCGCTACGTCGTCAACGCCATCGCCCGCCGCGACCTCCCCGCGATCCAGGGGACAGTGCTGTTCATGAGCGTGGTGTTCGTGCTGGTGAATCTGTTGACGGATCTGGCGTACGCGAAGAGCGATCCGAGGGTGGTGTACGAGTAGGCGCGCAGAGCGCCGACTCGCGGGAAGCGGGGAGCGGGAAGAGGGGAGCGCCGGCGGATACGGTACTCCTCAGGTGTGCCGGCGCTCCCCGCTCCCCGCTCCCCGCGTCTGTTACTTCGTAACACTCAAGCGATACTGATTCCTCACACGTTCTGACGTCTCCAGGGACCAACCGTCCGCGTAGGGATGGTCTCTAATCCGACAGACGGTGCTTCGCGGGCGACGAGACATGCTCGGCGCCGGGGCGCCGTGGTCACCTGGAGGTGCACCATGTACGCACCGCGGTCATATGCAGCCGCGCGCCTGGACGCGCGGGTGGCGTGGCTCGTCATGTCGCTGTCGCTCATCCTCGTCGCCTGCGCGCCGGCGTCGTCGCCGGAGACGGTGGCGCCCGAACAGAAGGCCATCACCTTCGAGAACACCACCAACAGCGTGGTGCGCGTCTATCTCCTGGGCGCCTCGTCGGAGTGGCTCCTGGGCCGCGTCCAGCCGGCCGAGACGGCGCGGCTTCGTCTTCCGCCGAGCTTCAGCATCGACGCGCACGAGCCGCTCGCCCTGTCAGTAGTGCCGCTCGGCACGATCACGCGCGGAGGCGGCCGCGCCACCGCGCGCAACGGCCAGATGATCTCGGCGGACTATCCGCTGCATCAGCTGCTGGCCATGCGCTGGGGGGTGGCGGGAGCGCAGCTGTACAGCGTGATGAGATAGAGGCCGGAAGCGGGGAGCGGGGAGCGGGAAGCGCAGGCGGCGACGGTACTCATCGGGTGTGCTGGCGCTCCCCCATTCCCGCTCCCCGCTTCCCAGCCTCTAATCGTCCTTCTGTCCGAAGATCGCCATGTTCGAGCTGTGACCTGGAGCCACCTTCTTCTCGGGGTAGATCCAGTGCACCGCCTGGTTCACCGCGATGGCGGCTTCGCCGAAGCCGGTGGCGATCAGCTTCAGCTTGCCCGGGTAGGTGGTGATGTCCCCGGCGGCGTAGATGCCGGGGCGCCCGGTGTCCATCGTGCTCGAAACGACGATCTCCTCCTTCTCCAGCGTCAGCCCCCAATCCGCCAGCGGGCCGAGGTCGCTCACGAAGCCGAGCATCGGGAGGATCGTGTCCACCTCGAGCTCGAAGTTGCTCTTCGCCTTCACGTCCTTGAGCGTCACGTGGCTGATGTGCTCGCCGTTGCCGTGCACTTCGTGCAGCTCGTGAAAGGTGAGCACCTTGCAGCGGCCGGCGGCGGCGTGCTCGTTCACCGCGGTCACCGTCGCCCCGTGCGCGCGGAAGCGATCGCTCCGGTGCACCAGCGTCACGTGGGTGGCCCGGTCGGCGAGCTGATGCGCCCAATCGAAGGCCGAGTCGCCTCCGCCGATGATCAGAACGCGCCGACCGCGAAATCGCTCCGGGTCGGTCACCCGATCGTAGATCCCGCGTCCATACCAGCTCGCCGCTGACGGTTGCGGAAGGCGTCGCGGGGAGAACGCGCCGATCCCCGCCGCGATCACGATCGCCTTGCTGGGAAAGCGGTTCTCCTCAGTGACCAAGGTGAAGTGCCCTCCGTCCTCCTCAAGGGCGACCACACGCTCGTTCAGGTGCCAAGATTGGCCGAATTGTGCCGCCTGCTCGGCCAGCTCCTTCACCAGGTCCTTGGCCAGGATCTTGGGGAATCCGGCGACGTCGAAGATGAACTTCTCCGGGTAGAGCGCGGTGAGCTGTCCGCCGAGCTCCGGAAGCGCGTCCACGATGCGGCAGGTCGCCTGACGCATGCCCGCGTAGAACATGGCGAAGAGCCCCGTGGGGCCGCCGCCGATGATCGTGATGTCCTTGAGGTCGTGCTGCATTTCCTAACGTTCGCCGGACCGCATGCCGGAAGCAAGACGGGGTGACTCGAGCGCAATGCCCAACGACGAGCACATTCTCGAATACAGTGGCGCGCTGCATCTGAGGCGAAAGCTCGCGGTGGGTGGCATGGCGACCGTGTACGAAGCGGAGCTGCTCGGTCCCGCCGGCTTCGCCAAGCGCGTCGCGCTCAAGGTCATCCACCCCAAGTACGCGCGCACGCCGCAATGGCTGCAGCTCTTCATCGACGAGGCGAAGCTCTCCGCCAACCTGGTGCACGGGAACATCGTCCAGATCTACCAGCTCGGCGAGGTCGACGGACAGTTCTACATCGCCATGGAGTACATCCAGGGGCCCACGCTCCGGATGATCATCGACAAGCACCGCGAGAACGGCGAGCGAATGAAGCCGACGCTGGCCGCCTACATCGCCAGCCGCGTGTGCCGCGCGCTCGACTTCGCCCACAACTTCATCGCCCCCGACGGGCGCCGGCTCGACATCGTACACCGCGACGTCTCCCCCGGAAACATCATGGCCACCTGGGATGGCCACATCAAACTCGCCGACTTCGGGATCGCCAAGGCGCGCTCGTCGATCGATCCGGCCGCGAACTCGATGATGATGATCGGGAAGAAGCACTACATGAGCCCGGAGCAGATTCTGGCGCTCGACGTCGACGCGCGCAGCGATGTGTTCGCCGTCGGCGTGGTGCTCTTCGAGCTGCTCACCCTCGAGCGTCTCTTCGACGAGGACAACACCGAGCTGGCCATCGACGAGGTGACGGTGAAGCCGATCCCCCCGATCCGTTCGGTGCTCCCCGGGATCGACCCGGCGCTCGAGCAGATCCTCGCTTCCGCGCTGGAGCGCGAGCCCTCGCGCCGCCCCAGCGCCTCGGCCATGGCGCGTGCGCTCGACCGCTGGTGCGAATCCCAAGCCGTCGTCGCCACCCCCGATCGCCTCCAGGAGCACCTGGCGCTGCTCTTCCCCACCAGCTACCAACCCGCCTACGAGCACACCATCTCCCGCCCCACCGAGCGTAACACGACCTTCTCCAATCTGCGGCGGAACAATCGGTGGCAGACGAAGTTGCTCGGGAAGTTGTTTGGGAGAGTGTGAGGAGGGAGAGGGAGGAGGGAGGAGGGAGGGGGGAGGACACCAGCAAAAACGGCATTCGGCATTAGGCATTAGGCATTAGGGGTCCGGGCGGAAAGATTCCGTCGCGGGAGCCCGAATGCCCAATGCCGAATGCCGAATGCCGCCTTTGCCGTTCGCTGTTGTCCTCCCTCCTCCCTCCTCCCTCCCTATCTTCTCCCTCATGAAGATCTATACCCGCACCGGCGACCAGGGCGAAACCGGACTCTTCGGCGGCGGGCGGGTGCCGAAGGACCACCCGCGCGTCGAGGCGTACGGGGACATCGACGAGCTGAACGCCGTGCTCGGCGTCGTGCGCGCCACCGAGGTGATGCCGCGAATCGATGAGGTGCTCGTGCCGGTGCAGCGCGACCTCTTCAGCATCGGAGCGCTCCTCGCCACGCCGGTGCCCGAGAGAGTGGCGCAGGCGCTCCAGAAAGCCCGGCTCGACGACCAGCGCATCGCGGAGCTGGAGCGCGCCATCGACGATGGGGAGCGCGAGCTGGAGCCGCTGCGCGCGTTCATCATGCCCGGTGGGACGCCCAAGTCGGCGGCGCTGCACCTCGCGCGCACGGTCTGCCGGCGCGCCGAACGGCGGGTGATCGCGCTCCAGCACGACAGCGACATCCCGCAGATCGTCGTCATCTACCTCAACCGGCTCTCCGACCTCCTCTTCGTGCTGGCGCGCGTGGCGAACCGCCGCGCGGGTGCCGCCGAGGTCACCTGGTGAGCACGCGGGCGCGTGGCGACGATCACGCTGCCTGACTACGACGTCCGCGTCGAGCCCGGTGTGCTCGATGACGCGGGCGCCGCCATCCGCGCCGTCGCCGCGGCGCACCGCTACGTCATCATCACCGACACCAACGTCGGTCCGATCTACGCGGCGCGCTTGGCCGATGCGCTGGGGAGCACCGGCGTCGTCGAGCTCCGGGCTCCGGCCGGGGAGGGGTCGAAGAGTCGCGAGCGGTGGAGCGCGCTCACCGACCGCATGCTCGACGCCGGCTGCGGTCGCGACACCACCGTCATCGCTTTAGGCGGTGGCGTCATCGGCGACCTGGCGGGCTTCGTGGCCGCCACCTTCATGCGCGGCGTGCCGGTGGTGCAGATCCCCACCTCCCTGCTGGCCATGGTGGACGCTTCCGTCGGCGGAAAGACGGGAGTGGACACGCCCGCCGGAAAGAATCTGGTGGGGGCCTTTCATCAGCCCGCCATGGTGCTGGTGGATCCGCGCGTCCTGGCGTCGCTCCCGGCGGCCGAGCTACGCGCCGGCGCGGCGGAGATCCTCAAGCACGGCGCCATCGCCGACGCCGAGCACTTCGAGGAGGCCCGCCGCGCGCTCCCGCGCCTCCTCGGCGACGCGAGCGATGACGGCTGGACGCCGCTCATCGCCCGGAGCATCGAGATCAAGGCCTCCGTCGTCAGGCGCGACCCCCGCGAGCGCGATCTCCGGAAGATCCTCAACTTCGGGCACACGCTCGGGCACGCCATCGAGTCGGCCACCGATTTTCGGTTGCGCCACGGCCACGCGGTGGCCATCGGCATGGTGCTGGAGAGCCGGCTGGCAGAGCGCATCGGCGTGGCCGAATCGGGGACGGCGGCGCGAATCCTCGAGGGGGTGCGTGCGGCCGAGCTTCCTACCGAGCGACCGGCCGACGTCGAGCGCCGCCGCCTGGTGGACGCCACGCACTCCGACAAGAAGTCACGCCGCGGGCACACGGAGTACGCGCTTCCCGCGCGCGTGGGGGAGATGGCGGCCGGTGACGGCGGGTGGACGATCCGCGTCTCCGATCAGATGGTGCTCGAGATTCTGGAGTGACCGCCCGCCGGCGAAGTGCCCTGGCACTCGCCGCCCTGGTCGCGCTCGGCGGCGCGGCTGCTTTTGTCGCGCTGGGCGCCGCACGGGGATCCGGGGGCTCGGACGCGAGGGCCTCCCTCCCGGCGCTCATGATCGTGGCGCCTCGGCGGCTTCCGCCGCTGGTCGTGGCCCTTCCTCAGGAATTGCCCCCCGAGCAGGCGACGCCGGGTGCCCGCGTCCGGGTCTCGCTCACCGCGTACTGCCTGAAAGGCCTCACCGCCGAAGGCGTCCCCGTGCGACCGCAGCTCATCGCCGCCGACCCGCGCGTCTTCCCCCTGGGCCGACACGTGGACGTGTGGGTGGGCCAGGAGTATCGCGGACGATACTACGTGGGCGACACCGGGCGACTGGTGAAACGGAACGTGCTCGACATCTGGATGGAGGACTGCGGCCACGCCGTGCGCTTCGGGCGTCGCCGGGGGTGGGCCATCCTCCTCCCCGAGGACTCCGCCGCGGCGCCTTGAGCCCCCGGAGGCTGGCCTTACTATTGCTTTCTCCCTGCTCAACGCATTCAGGGAACTGCCCATGTCTTCGTTCGCCACTTACTTGTTCGGCTTCATCATTGTCATCGTGGGGCTGGCGGTCGCGGCGTATCTGTTGAACGTCCCACCGACCTGGATCGCCGTGGGCGTGCTGGTGATGATCGGACTCGGCGTCCTGATGGCGACCACCAGGACGAAGCCCCGGGACCCGCCGACGGCGACTTGAGGCGCCGCAGCCTGGGTCCAGGGGCTTGCGATCCGGGAGTTGGGGGGTGCGGCAACGAGGCGCCGGTCGGTAATACCGACCGGCGCTTTCCTTTGAGCTCGACCTGGCCCGTGGCGGCCGGACCGTAGACCGGCCTCCTGCCTACCCTGGCATGCTTCATGGCTGTTGACCGCAACCCCCGGTATAGTTATCCTGCGCGTCCCTGAAGCCTCCCCCACGGCAGATTCCCACTCGTCTGCCCGTCCACTGCTTACCACGTACGGGGCGTGTATGGAGCATGTGACCGAGAGCAGGTCCAAAGGGTTTTTCCGTTCCTCCCCCTCCACCGCTTTCGATCAGTACCTGCAGGACATTCAGAAGCTCCCCCTCATAGACGACCCCGAAGAAGAGCGCCGACTGGCGCGCCGGGCGCAGAAGGGTGACGAGAAAGCCGCCGAGCGGCTGGTGACCGCGAACCTCCGCTTCGTCATCTCCTACGTCAAAAAGTATCAGGGCCATGGACTCGACCTGAGTGAGCTGGTCGCCATCGGCAACGAAGGCCTCCTGAAAGCCGTGAAGAAGTTCGATCCGGATCAGGGGGTCAAGTTCATTTCGTACGCCGTCTGGTGGGTGCGCCAGGCCGTCCTGAAGGCACTGGCCGAGCAGACCCGCTCGGTGCGCATCCCGCTCAACCAGAACTCCCAGCTCATCAAGCTCGCCCGCGCCGAAACGGTCCTCGCCCAGGTCCTCAGGCGCGACCCCACCGATCACGAGATCGGCCGGCTCATCGAGGAGACGCCGGAGCAGGTGCGGGCGGCCAAGCAGATGTCGGCCACCGAGGTCTCCCTCGACGCTCCCATCGATCGCTCCGACCGCGAAGCGGCCACGCTCGGCGAGCGCTTCATCGGGGTCGATGGCGCCGAGATCGAGGAGGTGACCGACTACAAGCTGATGCGCGAGTTCATCGACCGCGTCTTCCGGAAGTACCTCACGCCGCGGGAGCGCAAGATCCTCTACCTCTACTATGGACTGGAGGAGGGCTCCGAGGCGATGACGCTGGAGAAGATCGGCGCGCTCATGGGGGTCACCCGCGAGCGGATCCGCCAGATCCGGGAGCGCGCCTTCGAGAAGCTGCGCGACTCCCCCGACGGCGCGGCGCTCGCCGGTTTCTGGACCGCCGCGTAAGCGTCTCGCACATCACGACCGCACGGCGCCGGCGGGGACCCACCAGGTGGGTCCCCGCTTGCTTTGGGCGACGTATGGCCTGACGCGTGCGTCGAGCGGCCACGATGAGCACCCGTCCCCACCCCCACCCATACCCACCCGCGCGCGAGCAGTTACTTCCCGCGTTCTACAACCCCGCCGCCGGCAGCGCGGCGCGGATGCGTGCCGCCATGGAGCAGTCGGGCGCACTCGAGCTGCGCGAGCTCCCGCCGCACGGAGCGGACGCGGTGCGCTCCGCGATCGACGCGGGTGCCAAGAGGATCGTGGTCGCGGGGGGCGACGGCACCATCGCCGCCGCCGCCTCGGTTCTCGCCGGCACCGACGTCGAGCTCGCGATCGTCCCCGCCGGGACGCTCAATCACTTCGCCCGCGACCTCGGCATTCCCACCGATCCGCACGAGGCGGTCGCGCTCGCGCTCAATGGCAGCGCCACGCCGGTGGACCTCGGCAGCGTCAACGGGCGGATCTTCCTCAACACCAGCTCGGTGGGCGCCTACGTCGTCTTCGTCCGCACGCGAGACAAGCTCGAGCGAGTGCTCGGCTATCGGCTGGCGAGCCTGGCCGCCGCGATGCGCACGCTCGCGCACCTCCGCACCTTCCCGCTCGAGCTGGAGGTGGCCGGCGTCAGGCGCACGTACCGCTCGCCGCTGGTCTTCGTCGGGGTGGACGAGCGCGAGCTTCGCATACCCATGCTGGGCGGACGCATCGCCGGCGGGAAGCGCGGTCTGCACGTGCTCATTCCGCGCGCGGAGAGCCGGATCGGCGTCATGCTCCTCGCCTTTCGCTCGCTCCTGCGCGGCGTGCGCGCGGCCGCCGCCACGCGATTCCTCGACAGCTTCCTGGTCGGAGAGACACGCGTCGCGCTGCGGCGTGTGCACGGCAACGTCGCGCTCGATGGCGAGCTGGCGGCCATGGCCGCGCCGCTCGACTATCGACTGGAGCCCGGTGCGCTGCGCGTGGTCGTACCACCGTCCCCGCCCGCCGCCGCGCCCGGTGACGGCGAGTAGAAATCCCGATTACCGGCCGGTACATTGCCCATGTGACGGCCCGCACACTCCCGTTCTTTCCTCTGCCGGTCGTGCTCTTCCCCGGCGTCACCCTGCCGCTGCACATCTTCGAGCCGCGATACCGTCGCATGGTCGCCGACGTCATGGAAGGCGACCGGCTCTTCGCGCTGGCGCGACTTCCCGAGGGCCTGGCCGAGACCGAGCTGCCGCGTGGTCACGTCGGTTGCGTGGCGCACATCGAGCAGGTACAGATGCTGGCCGACGGGCGGTCCAACATCGCGGTGATGGGGCAGGAGCGGGTGGCGCTCGACCACTACGTGACGTCGGCGCTCCCCTATCACGTGGTGACCGTCAACGGCTACGGGGACGACGCGCCGGCCGCGCCGGGTGACGAGGAGACGGCCGACCGATTGCGCTCCACCTTCGGGCGCGTGGCCGACGCGGCGCGCCGGCTGAGCGAGGATCGCCGCACGCTTCCGGAGCTGCCTGACGATCCGGCGCTTCTCCCCTTTCGCATCGCGGCCATGATCGATCTCGATCTCGATACGCGGCAGGAGATTCTGGAGTCGCGCTCGGTGACCGCGCGGCTCAGCGCGCTCCAGTCGTTGCTCGACCGCGCGCTGCCGCCGCTGGAAGAGCGCGCGGCGGCGCACGAGCGCGCCAAGAGCAACGGACACGGCGCGCTGGAGCAGTGAGTGTCGGTTGATGCGCTCGCACGCACGCTGACCGCGATCGTCGGCGAGAAGCGCGTGCTCACGCGCCCGAGCGAGCTCGTGGTGTACAGTGCCGACGGGCTGCCCACCTATCGAAAGCGCCCGCGTCTGGCCGTCTTCCCCGAGACGCGCGATCAGCTCATCGCGCTGGTACGCGCGCTGGCCGCCGCGGGCGTCCCATTCGTTCCGCGCGGCGCCGGCACCGGACTCTCCGCTGGCGCGCTGGCCGAAGGGGAGGCGGTGCTGATCGGTCTCAATCGGCTCAGCCGCATTCTGGAGATAGATCCGGTGAATCACCGCGCGGTGGTGGAGCCCGGCGCGGTGAACGCCACGCTCACGCGCGCGGCGAGCGAGTACGGACTGCACTACGCTCCCGACCCATCCAGCCAGACCGCCTGCACCATCGGCGGCAACGTGGCCGAGAACTCGGGCGGGCCGCACTGCCTCAAGTACGGCGTGACGCTCAACCACGTGATCGAGCTCGAGGTGATCCTCCCCGACGGCGAGATCGTCAGGCTGGGTTCGGCCGATGGCGAGCAGGAGGGGTACGACCTGCTCGGCGCGTTCATCGGGTCGGAGGGGTGCTTCGGCATCGCCCTTCAGGTGACGGTCCGCCTGACGCCGGACCCCGAGGCGGTGCGCACGCTGTTGGCCGACTTCGTCACCATCGACGCCGGCGCGCGTGCGGTGTCGGCGATCATCGCCACCGGGATCATCCCGGCGGCGCTGGAGATGATGGATCAAGGCATCCTGGTGGCGGTGGAAGCAGCATTCAAGTTCGGTTTTCC
>DATFFZ010000098.1:0-5296 GCA_035249845.1 Gemmatimonadaceae bacterium | reverse complement strand
TGCTCGACGCCGAACAAGCCACGGTCCACGAGCTTCTTCACCAGCGCCGACGCGAAGCCGAGCTGCGTGATCAGGTGCGATACCGTCACCCGTCCCCCGAGCCCTTCCACCGCCTCGTACAGCTCGCGCTGTCGCCGGGCGCGCGCGAAGACCCGGTCGCGCTCCGCCAGCGACGGGAGCTCGCGCGCGAGCACGGCGATCCGCTCCGTCCTGCGGGGCGCGTGCGGCGCGGAGGCGCCGGTGAGGAGCGCCGGAAGGACGCACTTCGCCACCTGCCCCAGCGGCACGACGTAGTACTCCGCGATCCAGCGGCAGAGCTCCAGCAGGGGGCCGCCCAGCGCCGGCTCGTCGTCAGGCACCTCCAGGATCGAGCGCGGGCGCTCGACCGAGGCGTCGCCATCGCCCAGGTAGATCCCGATCGCCCGGCGGTTCTGGATGGGGACGACGACGCGGGTCCCCGGCACCAGCGGGTGCTCGGGCTCGCGGTCGACGACGTAGGTGAGGGTGCGAAAGAGAGGGAGCGGGACCGCGACCTCGGCGAAGCGAGGCACGGTCATGCGCGCCTGACGCCCAGCCCCGGTGCGTCGGGGAGGGTGATCTCCCCGCGGTCGATCGTGGCTCCCACGAACGGATCGCGCGCCAGCAGCGTGGCGCCGTCGAGGTCGGCGTAGTCGAGCAGCGGCGCGATGTGGGCGGCGGTGGTGATGCCCAGGCTCGTCTCGATCATGCATCCCATCATCACCAGCATCTCGTGCGCGCGCGCGATAGAGATCATCTTGAGCGCTTCGCGCAGCCCGCCGCACTTGGCGAGCTTGATGTTGATGCCGTCCACCACCCCGACCAGCCTCGCCACGTCCTTGGTGTTGACGCACGACTCGTCGGCGATGATCGGCAGCTTCGACCGTTCTCGCACGAAGCGGAGCCCCGTCAGGTCGTCGCCGGGGAGGGGCTGCTCCACGAACTCCACGCCCAGCTCGGCCAGGAGCGGAATCATCCGCAGCGCGCGCTTGGCGGTCCAGGCGGCGTTGGCATCGACGCGGAGTATCTTGTCGGGCGCGCAGTCGCGCACGGTGGTGATGATCTCCTCGTCGCGGTCGGTGCCGAGCTTCACCTTGAGCGCGGGGAAGTCCGCCGCCTCGCGCACCTTCTGCTCGAGCTCCTCCTTCCCGGCGATGCCGATGGTGAAGCTGGAGAGCGGCGCGCGCGAGGGGTCGAGTCCCCACAGCTTCCACAGTGGGACGCCCAGGCGCTTGCCCACCAGGTCGTGCAGCGCGGCGCTCACCGCGCTCTTGGCGGCGCCCACGCCGCGAAGGAGGCGGTTCATCTCCTCCTCCACGGACTCCAGCGCCCATCCGTCCCAGCGCGCGACGATCGGCGCGAGCTCCTTCATGGCCGCCACGCTCATCTCGATGCTCTCGCCGTAGTAGCGGCTCGGCGCCGACTCCCCCCACCCCTCGGTGCCGTCCCGGTCGGTGACGCGCACCCAGATCACGCGAAACTCGCTCGCGCTGCCGCGCGCGATGGTGAACGGATGCTTGGTGCGAACGGAGAGGATCTCGTGCTCGAGCTTCATCGGGCGATCGGCGTGATGAGCCGCCGAGCCAGACGCGCGGCGCGGAAGGCGTCGTTCTCCTGCACATCGGCCAGGAAGGTGAGGAGCGCGTCGGCCAGATCGTTCCCGCGCTGGAATCGCTCGGTGGGCACCTTCGACAGGCAGCGCATCGTGATCTGCGCCAGCCCGGGCGGGGTGCGCGAGTCCACGATCTCGGGGGACGGCGGGATCTCGTGCACGTGCTTGTAGCCGATGGAGTACGAGTCGGCGCCGTCGAAGGGCGGAAAGCCGAGCAGCATCTCGTAGAGGAGCACGCCCACCGCGTACAGGTCGCTGCGGCCGTCCACCAGCTTGCCCATCGCCTGCTCCGGAGACATGTAGTGCGGCGTCCCCATGGCGCGTCCGGTCATCGTCAGGCGGTTGTGGAACTTGGCGGTGGCGATGCCGAAGTCGGTGATGAGCGCGTTGCCGTCGTCATCGAAGAGCACGTTGTCGGGCTTCACGTCGCGGTGCACCACGCCATGGCGATGCGCGTAGTCGAGCGCGGCCGACACCTGCGCGCCGACGATCGCCGCCATGGCCGGCTGCACCACCCGGTGCCTGACGATGACGTCGGCCAGCGACCCGCCCATCATGTACGGCATCACCAGGTACACCGTCCCCTCCACCTCGCCGTAGTCGAGGATGGGGCAGATGTGCGGATGCTGAAGCTGGGCGGCGGCCTCGGCCTCGCGGCGGAAGCGCTCGCGCATCTCCAGGTCGCGCGCCAGGTGCGCCAGCAGCACCTTGATGACCAGCGGGCGGCCGAGCTCCACGTGCTTGGCGTAGTACACGTTCGCCATCCCGCCGGTGGCCAGCTTGCGGTACACGCGGTAGCGCCCGCCGGTGGCGCGCCGGAGGACGTCGAGCTCCTCGTCGGGCTTGTCCACCGGCGCGTCGGGGAGCTCGGGGAGCGAGGTGTCGCACCGCGTGCAACGCGCGGCGGCGGCCCGGTTCCAGGTGCCACAGTCAGGGCAGAACATCGCTCAGGCTCCCAGCTCCATGCGCACGAAGTCGTAGGGGGGCCAGGGCCCCGTCTGTTCGAACTGCAGCTCGTCGTAGCGACGGGCCTGCTCCTGCACGTGCGCCGAGAAGTCCGTCCACGTCGCGCGTTGCACCAGAAAGGCGCACCCCATCACCTCGCCGCCGTCGCCGGTGCGGAGCGGAACGGCCGCCACTGCCTGACGACGCAGCGCGCGGAACACCTCGGCGGCGATGGCGGTGAGATCGGCGGACGATTCCTCGGTGGCGCTCTCGCGGATGTGGACGCGCGTCTCGCACCGCCCTTCCAGGAAGTGCATCCCTTCCGAGAGCGCGATGTAGTTCATCTCCAGCCAGGCGCGCACCTGGTCGGGCGAGCGGAACACGGCGCCGAAGGGCGCCGGGATGAGCGTGAAGCGACGGAACACCGAGTCCACCACGCGGTGATACTCCTCCAGCGCGCCGTCGCCCGTGTCCATCGGAAGATAGGGCGCCGGCCGCACGATCGCCGCCAGCTCCTTGAAGGCGATGGCGTTCACGCCGGCGCCGATCCCATTGGTGGACGCGCCGCCCACCATGGCGACGCCGTAGAGCGCGAGACCGGTTATAGCCATTTCTTGGCGCGGAGGAAGACCAGCAGCGCCACACCGATGGCCAGCTGCAGCACCAGCATGAACCAGAAACCGTGCGGCCACCCGGAGAGGGGGATGTCGTCGAAGTTCATCCCCCACATCCCGCTGATCACCACGAACGGAATGCTGAGCGTGGCGAAGACCGACAACGCCTTGGTCACCGTCCCGAGCCGGTTGGAGATCTGCGTCAGGTAGGCGTCCTGCGTGCTGCTGGCCAGATCGCGGTAGGTGTCGAGCGAATCGGTGGCGCGCAGCACGTGGTCGTAGATGTCCCGGAAGTAGATCTGGACTTCGGGGGCGAGGAGGTTGCTCGGGCGGTTGGAGAGGATGTTGAACACCTCGCGCTGCGGCCCCAGGTGCCGGCGAAGCGCGAGAATCACGCGCTTCACGGTGAAGATCTCCTTCCGCACGTTCGGGTCGAAGCTCTCGAACACCCGCTCCTCGCAGGAGTGGATGAACTCGTCGATCTGGTCGATGAGGGGGAAATACGCGTCGACGGCCGCATCCATGATCGCGTGCATCAGACGCTCCGCGCCGCGTGACAGCAACTCCGGCGTACGCGCCAGCTGCTCCGCGATCTCGGTGATGCTGGAGGCGTCGGACGCGTGCACCGTCACCAGGTAGTTCGGACCGAGAAAGAAGAAGAGCGCGAAGGTCTGCAGATCGTAGGGGTCCTCGGTGTCCGGGTCGAACCGCGTGCCGCGGATGACGGCGAAGAGGTAGCCGTCGTACTCCTCCACCTTGGAGCGCGTCCGGGGGTTGAGGGTGTCCTCGACGGCGAGCGGGTGGAATCCGAACACCTTGTCGAGCATGGCCAGCTGGTGCCGGCTGCTGGAATCGATGTCCACCCACAGCTCGCCGCTCTTGCTCTTCACCACCTCGAGCAGGTCGCGCGGGGAGAGGTCGTGCCGGCAGGCGCCGTCCCGGCCGCAGAAGAAGCTCCGTGGAAGCCCGGGGTCGCGCGCGGGCGCGGACGGCGGTGACGCCGTCGTCGCCATCAACTCGCCATCGCGTGCGGCCACTTGACCCCCTTGATCAACGCGAATCCCACACTCCGCTCACGCGCCAGCTCGCGCAGGAGCGCGGCCTCCTTCTCCACCGCTCCGCGCGCCTCGCGCCATCCCCACTGCCGCCACGCACGCCCGGTGATCTGCATCTTCTCCCGCCAGGTGAGCGTGGGAAGCTTCATGCTCATCGCGGGCGTGAGCCCGCGCCTGCCCGGCGCTCCCGTCGTCCAGTCCTGCACCTGAATGTCCACCGCGCCGGCGTCGCGCAGCATCTGCTTCCACTCCACCAGCAGCCGCGGACGCAGCCCGAGCCGCTCCACCAGCAGCTCGCGCGACGTGTCGTCCAGCTCCGACGTCCACGTCGGCTGCAGCAACACCACCGGGCTCATCGGCTTGGTGACGCGCAGCAGCTCCGCCACCGCGCGACCGGGGTCGGCGGCGGCGGAGAGCGCCGGCTCCCCGATGGCCGCGTCGAACACCGCCGTCTCGTGCGGCAGGTCGTCGAGCTCACCCTGCTGATAGTGGAGACTCACCGAAGATGGGAGTACCCGCGCGCGCGCCTCCGCAACCTGCACGCTCCGCCGCAGGGGCTCCACGCCGGTCACCGCGGCACCGGTGCGCACCGCCAGCCATTCCGTGGTGATTCCACCCCCTGCTCCGGAGACCAGGAGCTCGCGCCCCGGCGCAGCCTCGGTGATCCGCGCCACCTCGCGGTACAGCTCCTCTCCCGTGGCCCGCCACCGTCCAAGCACCGCCGTCTGCACGAGGCGGAGGACCGCCGGCACCGGCGGAACGCGCGGAAGTGCGCTCATCTCCTGAAGCTACCCGACACATGCAAGCGGTGACAAGCGCGGCGGGAGCGCGCTCCGGGGCTAGAGGAGGCTTCGCAGGTGGATGACGCAGGCCTCGGCCACCCGATCGGGGGCGTAACCCCCCTCCAGAGCGCTCACCAGCCGCCCGCCGCACCATCCCTCGGCGCGCTCCACCAGCCACCGGGTGAGCAGGGCGAAGTGCTCGAGCTCGAGGGTGAATCCGCCAAGCGGGTCACCGCGAAGCGAGTCGAAGCCGGCCGAGACGAGCACCAG
>DATFFZ010000097.1:0-15199 GCA_035249845.1 Gemmatimonadaceae bacterium | reverse complement strand
GTCGCCGCGGCCGTCGCGCCGTCGCCGGCAGCGGCGCAGCAGCGTGGCGCCCTGGTGCGCTGCAACCAGCAGCCGATCCGCGAGATCGAGGTGATCACCCGGCCGCCCTACACGCGCACCAGCGATCGATTCTGGATCGGGCCGATCAGGTTCCTGAACTCCATCCACGTCACCACCAAGCCCTCGGTCGTCCGCCGCTTTCTCCTCCAGCAACCGGGCGAGCCGTGCGTCGAGCGGCGCCGCAGCGAGAGCGAGCGTCTGCTGCGAGCGCAGCCGTTCATCGCCCGCGCCTCCATTCGAAGCGTCGACGCCGGTGACGGCGGTGTGATCCTCCTGGTGGAGACCACCGACGAGCTCACGCCGGTCATCGACGGCAACGTCAAGAGCGAGTCGCCCTACATCACCGCGGTCAGGCTGGGAGAGGGGAACTTCCTCGGCACCGGCACCTACGTCGCGGCGGAGTGGGGATCGAACGAGATTCGCGACACCTACGGCGCGCGTGTGATCGACTATCAGGCCTTCGGCAAGCCGTGGGTGATGGATCTCTTCGCCGTGAGGCGCGACGCGGGTCGGAGCAGCTGGCGCGTGCTCTTCGAGCATCCCTTCTACACCGACGAGCAGCGCATCGCCTGGCGCGCGACCGCGCTGGAGAACCACACGGTCTTCAACTTCTACCGAGGCGCCGACGTTCCGGTGCTGCTGGGGATCGAGCGGGAATTCTACGATGTCGGGGGCATCCTTCGCGTCGGCGCGCCAGGTCGGCTGAGCCTCTTTGGCGTCTCCTTCTCGCGCGAGACCGACGCCACCAGCATGCCCCCGGTCCCCGCGGATACGGTGGACTACGCCGCCCTGCTGTCGCGCTTCGACCGACGCCGCAACGGGCGCGTGAACGCGCTCTGGGGGATCCGCAACATCTACTATCGTCGCGTCAGCAGCTTCGACGCGCTGAGCGCCACGCAGGACGTTCCCCTCGGATTCCAGTTAGGCACGCTGGTGGGGCGCGGCCTGTCGGTGTTCGGCGCCAGCGACGACGACCTGCTGGTGGCCGCCGACGTGTATGGCGCGGTGGGCCGCTCGCGCCTGATGGTGGCGGCGCGGCTCCGGGGCGAGGCGCGCGAGAACTACGATCTCGATCGCTGGGACGGCGTGATCGCGAGCGGACGCCTCGACACATACTGGCGCATGACCGATCACCATACGATCCAGGCGACGCTGGACTGGGCGGGGTCCTGGCGCCAGCGCATCCCGCTCCAGCTCACGTTAGGCGACCGCGACGGCGGAGTGCGCGGCTACGATGGCTCGCGCGACGCCGGCGCGCTTCGCACGGTGGTGCGGCTGGAGGACCGTTGGAATCTCGGGCGCTTCCGCGAGCAGGCCGACATCGGCCTCGCCCTTTTCGCCGACGCCGGGCGTCTCCGCGCCGGTGATGCGCCCTTCGGCACTTCCACGCCGGTTCGGGTCGGCGTCGGCATCGGCTTCCTGGCCGCCGTCCCCCCTGGCTCGCGCCGCACGCTGCGCATGGATATCGCCTACCCGGTGAGCCGCGACCCCTACGCCGGCTGGGAGATCCGCCTCGGCGTCACCAACGCGACCCGCCGACGCTGGCGCGAGCCCGACGATGTTCGATTCAGTCGAGAGGGCTCGGTGCCGGCGAACATGTTCGGAGGACCGTGACCGAGCGGGGAGCGGGGGGCGGGAAGCGGGAAGCGGAAAGGAGGATGGGCCGCCGCAGACCGGCGGCCGTTCCCTGGTCCCCGCTTCCCGATTCCCGCTCCCCGCTCGGTCTAGTGTTTCGCCGCCGAGGTCTCCCGCATCATGCGGCGGATCGGGATCACCATCGCGCCGAGGACCGCGGCGGCGATGAAGAGCGACATGGCGGTACGCTGGAACAGGCGCGGCATCTCCTGGAGACGCTCGGGGTCGACGTGACCCCCCACGATGCCGGCGATGAGATTGCCGAGCGCGGACGCCAGGAACCACACGCCCATCATCTGTCCCACGAAGCGCCGCGGAGCGAGCTTGGTCATGGAGCTCAACCCCACCGGGCTCAGCGCCAGTTCGCCGACGGTCTGGAGGAAGTAGCTGATCGTCAGCCACCAGAGGGACACCCGCACCGCCTCGCCGCCGCTGATCACGTTGTTGGCGGCCAGCACCATCACCAGGAAGCCGAGCCCCGCGAAGAAGAGGCCGAAGGCGAACTTGGCGGGGCTGGAGGGATCCTTGCCGCGCTTGCCTAACGCGATCCAGACGTAGGCGAACACCGGCGCCAGCAGGATCACGAACAACGAGTTCACGGCCTGCACCCAGGTGACCGGCATCTCCCAACCGAAGATCACTCGATCGGTGAAGTCGCGCGCGAAGAGATTGAGCGACGTGGGCGCCTGCTCGAACGCCGACCAGAAAATGGTGGCGAAGATGAAGAGCACCACGATCACCGCCACCCGCTTCTTCTCGTCGGTGTTGAGACCCGCGAAGAAGAAGAGGTAGCCGAAGTAGATCAACGCCATCGCCAGCATGGCGTCGCGCATCCGCGCCGCGATCGCCACCGGGTTGATCGAGATCACACCGCCCATGGCCAGCACCACCAGCGCCACGATGGCGCCCAAGGCGATGCCGGTGATCATCTTCACCCGTCGCTGCTCGTCCGCTCCCGCGGTGGGACGCACGCCGATGGGGCCCAGCGTCTTGTCGCCGCGCATCCGGTAGAGGATGAGGCCGAAGAGCATTCCTACGCCGGCGGCGCCGAAGCCCCAGTGCCATCCCACCTTCTCACCGAGGAACCCGGTGATGAGCGGTGCGGCCAGCGCGCCGATGTTGATCCCCATGTAGAAGATCGAGAAGCCCGCGTCGCGCCGTGAGCCGCCTTCCGGATACAGATCGCCGACGATCGCCGAGATGTTCGGCTTGAGGAGCCCCGTGCCCATCACGATCAGGATGAGCCCCACGAAGAACGCGCGCTGCGCGAAGACGGCCGAGAGCCCGATCGAGAGATGGCCCAGGGCGATCAGCACGCCGCCCCACCAGATCGCCTTCCGGAGCCCCAGCCATCGGTCGGCGATCCACCCGCCGGGGAGCGATGCGAGGTAGACGCAGGCGGTGTAGATGCCGACGATCGACCCCGCCACCGTGCGCTCGAAGCCAAAACCGCCGTCCAGAATGGCGGCGGTCATGAAGAGAATCAGCAGCGGGCGGATCCCGTAGTACGAGAACCGCTCCCACATCTCGGTGAAGAAGAGCGTCGACAGTCCGCGCGGGTGGCCGAAGAACTTCCGGTCTCCGGTCCACTGCTCGAGGTTGGGCGGAGGCGAGTCGGTCGCTACCGCGACAGCGTCCGGCTGCTCCAACGCGGATCGGTTAGTCGCCATGATTCCCTACAGGCTGAGGTGGGTCGGTGGGACGATGACCAGCTGTCGCGGCGAGCGGAATATACCGCTCGGGGGGGCGCGTGCCACCAACCTCCCGCTGACGTTCCCAGGACACCGCCGTCGGTATCTGCTTAATACATGCCACCCAGTGATTTGGTGCCTTCTCCTCCAGAGGAGGGACGATCGACGTACAGGCCGCGTCCTTCTGGGGGTGGTGGCACCGTGGATTGAAGGGACAACCGGGCGGCGGCGCCGCCGGAGAGGGAAGGTCTCCCTTGAGGATGATCCGCTGCTTCCTGGTGGTGGGATCGGGGAGGGGGACTGCCGACAGCAGCGCCTGCGTGTAGGGCATGAGCGGCTCTCGGTAGAGATCGTCCGCGGTCGCCAGCTCCACGATCTTCCCCAGGTACATCACCGCCACGCGGTCGGCGATGTGCTCCACCACCGACAGGTCGTGGGCGATGAACAGATAGGCGAGCCCGCGATGGCGCTGGAGATCCTGCAGCAGGTTGATCACCTGCGCCTGCACCGAGACGTCGAGCGCGGACACCGGCTCGTCGCACACGATGAACCGCGGCTCCACCGACAGGGCGCGCGCGATCCCGATGCGCTGGCGCTGTCCCCCGGAGAACTCGTGCGGGTAGCGTGACGCGTACTCGGCCCGGAGTCCCACTTCCTCCAGCAGCTGCCTGACGCGACCCTCCGCCGCCTTCCCCTCGGCCAGGCGGTGGATCGTCAACCCTTCGCGCACGATGGCGCCGACGGTCATCCGGGGATTTAGCGAGGAGAAGGGGTCCTGGAAGACGATCTGCATCTGCCGCCGGAGCGCTCTGAGCCGCGGCGGATCGAGCGACAGCACATCCTGGCCATCGAAGCTGACGCGCCCCGACGTCGGCTCGATGAGCCGCAGCACCGACCGCCCCGCCGTCGTTTTTCCACACCCCGACTCGCCCACCAGACCGAGCGTCTCCCCCGGGAAGACGTCGAACGAGATGCCATCGACGGCGCGAAGCGCGCCGTCTCCGCGACGGAAGAGGCCGCGTCGGATCGGAAAGTGCTTGACGAGATCGCGGACCGAGAGGAGCGCGTCGGCCACGGTCAACCGCGCTCCGCCAGCGGCGCGTGCGCCTGGCTGCGTCGCTCGGGCTCCACGGCCAGATGACAGCGCGACACGTGCCCGCTGGCGATCTGATAGAGCGGCGGATGCTCGGCCACGCACCGCTCCCAGGCGTAGGGACATCGATCGTGGAAGCGACAGCCGGTGGGCCAGGCGGTGGGCGGTGGCACCGTTCCCGGGATCACCCGCAGTCGCTCGCGGCGCTCACCCACGCGCGGCATCGCCTGGAGCAGTCCTTCGGTGTACGGGTGGTGCGGCTCGGCGAAGAGCGTCCGCACCGGCGCCTCCTCCACTATCTCGCCCGCGTACATCACCAGCACCCGCGTGGTCACCTCGGCGATCACGCCCAGGTCGTGCGTGATGAGGAGGATCGACATCCCCACCCGCGACTGCAGCTCGGCCAGCAGCTCGAGGATCTGCGCCTGGATGGTGACGTCCAGCGCGGTGGTGGGCTCATCGGCGATGAGGAGCGCCGGGTTCATCATGAGCGCCATGGCGATCATCACCCGCTGGCGCATCCCGCCGGAGAGCTGGTGGGGATATGCTCGCGCGCGCTCGGCGGCGTCCGGAATCCCGGTCGTTTCGAGCATGGCGATGGCGCGATCCCACGCTTCCGCGCTGGAGACGCGCTCGTGCACCCGCGCCACCTCGGCGATCTGATCGCCGGCGGTGAACACGGGGTTGAGCGCCGTCATCGGCTCCTGGAAGATCATGGAAATGCGGTTGCCTCGGATGCGGCGCATCGACTCCTCATCGAGGGCGAGAAGATCCCGACCCTCGAACTCGACGCGGCTCCCGGGCTCGATGCGCCCCGGGCGCTGGATCAGCCGGAGGATCGAGAGCGAGGTGACCGATTTGCCGCACCCCGATTCGCCGACCAGGCCGACGGTCTCGTGGCGGCCGACGTCGAACGACACGCCGTCGACCGCTCTCGCCACTCCGGCCGCGGTGCGGAACCACGTGCGAAGATCGCGGACGGCGAGGAGGGGATTCTGGGGAGCACCGGCGGCGTCGGCGCCGGTGGGCGCGGTGGGCGCGGTGGGCGGCATCACCCGACAACCTGCTGCGGGTCCAGCGCGTCGCGCAAGCCGTCGCCGACCAGGTTGAACGCCATCACGGTGGCGACGATGGCCAGCCCCGGGAAGAGCGCCAGCCACCAGTAGGTGAAGAAGCTGCTTCCCGCGTCGTTGATGATGCTTCCCCAGCTCGGCGTCGGCTCGCGCACGCCGATGCCGAGGAAGGAGAGCCCGGCCTCCAGCACGATCACGTTCCCGATGCCTAACGTGGCGGCCACGATCACCGGCGACAGCACGTTGGGAAGGACGTGCCGCCAGAGCAGGCGCGACTGCGTGGCGCCCAGCGCGCGGGCGGACACGATGAGATCGTGGTCGCGCAGCGCGAGCACCTGCGCGCGCACGAGCCGGCTCACGCCGAACCACCCGGTGAGCCCGATCATGAGCACCAGCGCCCAGATGGGGACGCGCGGCCAGAGCGTGAGCACGGCGATGAGGAGGAGAATCCGCGGGATCGAGAACGCGGCATCGGCGAGTCGCATCAGCACCGCGTCCACCCGTCCTCCGGTCAAGCCCGCCACCGCTCCGTAGGCCGTGCCGATCGTGCAGGCGACCAGCACGGAGAGGAGCGCCACGCCGAGTGAGACCCGCGCGCCGTACAGCATCCGGCTCAGGACGTCCCGACTGAGCGGATCGGTTCCCATGGGAAAGCTCGCGGTGGGCGCCACGTTGGCCAGTCGCACGATGTCGAGCGTGGCCGACGCCGGATGCGGCGCCAGCCAGGGTGCCAGCGCGGCCACGACGTACAGCGCGAGGATGAGATAGAGCGCCGCCATCGCCCCGCGATTCTCCCGAAAGCGCGTGAGCGCTCGGCGCCATGGCCCCTCGAGCTCGCGCGCCGCTCGCATGGCGCGCGTCACCCAGAGGGCGAGTGCGGCGGTACCGAGGGCGGCCAGCGCCCACGCGACGAGGCGCACCTAGACGGTCCGGACCCGCGGATCCACCGCGGCGTGGAGGACGTCGGCCACCAGACTGCCCAGGCTCACCAGCGCGCTCCCGATGATGACCGCCGAGGTGACCAGGGCGTAGTCGCGCGTCATGATCCCGTTCACCACCACCAGCCCCATCCCCGGCCAGGCAAACACGTACTCCACGAACACCGCGCCGCCTAACAACACCGGGATCGCCAGTCCGATCATGGTGATCACCGGCACCAGCGCGTTGCGCAGGACGTGGCGGGTGATCACCCGCCGCTCGGAAAGCCCCTTCGCGCGCGCCGTCCGCACGTAGTCCTGATGCACGGTGTCCAGCAGGGCGGCGCGCTGAAAGCGCGCGATGCCGGCGGCGGTGAGCAGGGTGAGGGTGGTGGCCGGGAGCACTAGGTGGTGTCCCACCTCGAGCGCGCGACGCCACGGCGACAGGTAGGCGCACATCACCGGGTCGCACATGCCCGAGGTGGGGAAGAGCGGGAGCCAGTGCGCGAAGGCCGCCGCCATCCCCAACGCCAGCCAGAAGTCGGGCATCGAGTAGAACAGCAGCGACGTTCCGGTCAACGCCCGGTCCAACAGAGAGTGGCGGCGCATCCCCTGAAGCACGCCGAGCGCGATCCCCGCCGCGAAGCTGGCCACCAGGGCCACGCTCATGAGCAGCAGCGTTCGGGGGATGGCCGTGGCCAGCACGGCGCGTACGGGGCGATTGTGGCTGAACGACCAGCCCAGGTCACCGCGCGCGACGTTGCGCACGAAGAGCAGGAACTGCTCGGCCACCGGCCGGTCGAGGCCGAAGGCGCGCCGCTGCATCTCCCGCACCTCGGGGCGGACCGAGGGATTCTCCAGCGAGCCGAGCAGCGGCTCTCCCGGAGCGGCGTGGAGGAGGAGGAAGGTGAGCGCGGTGGCGAGCAGGACGATGCTCCCCGCCTGCAGCAGTCTGCCGGCGAGGAAGCGCCCCATGCCTAACGAGCTGGCGCCGGCGCCGCCCCGATCCGGTCGCGCGGGATGCGCTCGGCCACCGGAATGGACCAATCGCGGACCTCGCTCCACCACGCGTCCGCCCGCATGCCGGGCGTGCGCAGGCGCTTGTGCACTCCCACCTGGTTCACCGTCTCGTAGAGGAAGATCGCCGGCGCATCGGCGATGATCGTCTCGTACGCGCGACGCCAGAGGGCGCGCGCGCTGTCGAGGTCCATCTGCGCTGCCGCGCTGTCGATGAGGGCGTCGAACGACGCGCTCTCGTATTTGCCGTAGTTCACCCCGCCGCTCCGCGCCGCCTCTCCGCTCCACGACTGCCTGACGACGCCCGGACTCGGGTCGAGGTGCCACGCGTTCAGCGCGGCGTCGAACGTCCCGTCGCGGAGACGCGAGGAGAAGGCGGTGAACTCGAACGGCTCGATGTCCACGCGAGCGCCGACCCTGCGGAAGTTCTCCTGAAGGAGCGTGGCGGCCTGCCGGCGGATGGCGCTGGAGGTCGGGAAGGAGAGCGAGAACCGCAGCTGGCGGCCGTCCTTCTCGCGCGTTCCGTCGCCGTTCGCATCACGCCAGCCGAGGGAATCGAGCAGGCGCTTGGCGGCGGTGGTGTCGTAGGGAAGCTGCGCGATGGTGGTGTCGGCCGTGGCGATGGCGCGGGTGAACGGACCAAACGCGATGCGGCCGTTCTCTCCCAGCAGGTTCTTGGCGATGCCCGAGCGGTCCACGGCCATGGTGAGCGCGCGCCGCACCTCGCGGTCGCCGAAGATCGGATGCGGCCGTCGCGGGCTGCGCCGGTCGCGCAGGTTGAACTGCACGAATCCGTAGTCGAGCGAGCCGTAGGGACGAAGCTCGAGCTCCGGCTTCTCCTTCAACTGCGGCACCACCGGGGGCGGTACGAACTCGATGAAGTCGGCCTCGCCCGCCAGCAGCTTCGCCAGCGCCGGCGGATACCCGGGCGCGATGCTCCAGATCACACGATCGAGTTTGGGCCGCCCACGATAGTTGGTCGTGTCCGCCGCCAACTCCACCACCGCGCCGGGCTCCCATCTCACGAAGCGAAAGGGGCCGCTCCCGATCGGATTCCGGTTGAACGCCGAGCTGCGCAGCTCGCTGCGCTTGATGCCCGCGAGCGCGTGCTCCGGAAGGATGCGCATCTGATACGACGCGTCGAAGAACTGCTCGGGATGACGCCGTGCGAACCAGAAGACGGCGGTGAGCGAATCGGGCGTGGTCACCGAGTCGATGCTCTCCAGCAGCGATGCGATCGGCGATGCCGCGGTGGAGTCGGTATAGAGCTCGTACGTGAAGCGCACATCGCGCGACGTCACCGGCTGGCCGTCGTGCCAGCGTGCCCGCGGGTTCAGCGTGAAGGAGATCGCGAGCGAATCGGCGCTCCACGTCCAGCGCTCCGCCAGCTCGGGCTCGAATCCACGGTCACCGAAGGTGTTCAGCTCCATCCCGGGCTCGGCCAGCCGGTCGAAGAGCATGTCGGCCACCTGATTGCCCGACGACAGCTCGATGAAGGGAGGGATGAGAAAGTCGGGCTCGCCGGCGATGGTCATCACCACCGTTCCGCCATGATCACCATCCGAATCGCCCGGGGCAGGCCGCTCGGACGTGCACGCGGTCGCCGCCGCGACGATGAAGAGCGAGAGACCACCGATCGTTGTGCGCATTGCGAATTCTGTGGTGGAGGGGGCGACCGCGTGGAACTATGAGTGACGAGCGCGAGCGCGGTCAAGCTGAGCGGGCGATGTCAGAGTCGCCACGTCCACTCCGCATCCTCGTAGCGACGACGAAGGCGCGCCGCCGCCCGCAGGACATCGTCATCGTGACCGATGATCGACGCGTCTGGATCCTCGAGCTCGCGCACCGCGTCGAGCAGCACCCCGGCCACCTCCTGCCGGTCCGGAGCGCGCCCGAGAAGTGCCCGCAAGGTGGCCGGCGGCGGCGGCGGCGTGGAGGGCACGCAGAGCAGCTCGGATGCGAGCATCTGATCGTCCTCCACGAGAATCGACCCGTGCTGGAGGAGGGCGCCTCGATCGCGAAGCTGCGCGCTCCCCACCAGCTTCCGACCCGCCGCCACGATCTCACCCGCCACCGGCAGCTCGAAGCAGGGTGCGGTGCCCGGTGGCGGTGACGCACTGTCCGGCGTCGCCACTTCGGCTGACACGCCCAACCGCCTCAAGCCGTCGACCAGGAGACGATTTATTCGGGCGTACGATTCCCCCAGCGATCCCAGCGCGCCGTCGGGGGCGGTCACGCTGTAAGTGATCTCCCGGCAGTGGAGCACCGCTCTCCCTCCGGTCGGGCGGCGCACGAACGAGACACCCAACGCCGCGGCCCGGTCGAGTGCGTAGCGGCCGCGCGCGGGCTGGTTTCGGCCGAGCGAGAGCGACGGAGCGCTCCAGCCGTAGATCCGGAGCACGGCGCCGCCACCCGAGCGCGCGCGGTCGAGGAGCGCCTCGTCGAGCGCCATGTTCTCGGCCGCCGGACGAGGCTCGTCGAGCACCAGCCGCCAGGAGGGGGCCATGAGGGCAACGATATGCCGCTGAACGGCATGGGATCAACCCGCAAGATGGCAATCGGCGCCATCGGATGGCATCTTTACAAGGCTGTGCCCTGACGACACGAGTTCACCGGAGCGACGCCCCGTCGTTCCCGAGGAGAGCATGAGCACGATATCCAGACCGGCCACGCTGAACGATACCGACACCTTCGTCCGTCGCCACATCGGCCCCGATCCCGCCGAGATCCGCGAGATGGCCCGCCTCGTGGGCTACGACTCGCTCGACGAGCTGATCGACGCCACGGTGCCGGCGCAGATCCGCATGCGCGCCCCGCTGCGGCTCGGTCCGTCGCGCGGCGAGCATGACGCGCTGGAGGATTTCCGCCGCGTCGCGTCCAAGAATCGCGTCTACCGCTCGTTCATCGGAATGGGCTACTCGGACTGCCACGTGCCGCCGGTCATCCAGCGCAACATCCTGGAGAACCCGGGGTGGTACACGGCGTACACGCCCTATCAGGCCGAGATCGCGCAGGGCCGGCTGGAGGCGCTGCTCAACTTCCAGACGATGGTAATGGACCTCACCGCCATGGAGATCGCCAATGCGTCGCTCCTCGACGAGGCGACGGCGGCGGCCGAGGCGATGACGATGGCCTTCGGCACCCGCGGGAAGATGGGGAAGGACGTTTTCCTCGTTTCGGCGAGCTGTCACCCACAGACCATCGCGGTGGTGAAGACGCGAGCCGCCGCGCGCTCACTGCGCGTGGTGGTGGCCGACGAGCTGCGCCCCGGCCCGGAGGTGTTCGGCGTGCTGGTGCAGTATCCGAGCAGCGAGGGCGCCATCGAGGACCATCGCGCGCTGGCCGAGCGCACGCACGCGGCGGGCGCTCTCCTGGTGGTGGCGGCCGACCTGCTGGCGCTCACGCTGCTGGCGCCGCCCGGCGAGTGGGGGGCCGACGTCGTGGTCGGAAACTCGCAGCGCTTCGGCGTGCCGATGGGCTTCGGCGGGCCGCACGCCGCGTACTTCGCCACGAAGGACGAGTTCAAGCGGCAGCTTCCCGGTCGCATCATCGGAGTGTCGCGCGACGCGGATGGGAAGCCGGCGCTCCGCATGGCGCTCCAGACGCGCGAGCAGCACATCCGCCGCGAGAAGGCGACGAGCAACGTCTGCACCGCGCAGGTGCTGCTGGCGGTGATGTCGGGGATGTACGCGGTGTGGCACGGCCCCGAGGGGCTGACGCGCATCGCCGCTCGCATCCACCGCCTCACGGAGACGTTGGCCGAGGGGCTCCGCCGGCTTCGCTTCACGATCGCGCACGATGTGTTCTTCGACACGATCCGGGTGGAGCTCGGGCCGCGCTCCGCGAAGGAGGTGATGGCGCGCGCCGAGTCTCGGCAGATGAACCTGCGAAGACTCGACGACCACGCGGTGGGGATCTCGCTGGACGAGACCACCTCCGCGTCGGACGTGGCGGCCTTGTGGAGCGTGTTCGCCGACGGGGAGGTCCCTTTCGTGCCGGACGAGCTGGCGGAGGAGGTCGATGCCCGCTTCGATGAGCGCTTCGCGCGCACCAGCGCTTTTCTGACGCACCCGGTATTCAACCGCTATCACTCCGAGACCGAGATGCTCCGCTACGTGCGGAAGCTCGAGTCGCGCGATCTCTCGCTCACCCATTCGATGATCCCGCTCGGCTCCTGCACCATGAAGCTCAACGCCACCGCGGAGATGTTCCCGGTGACCTGGCCGGAGGTGGGCGCGCTGCACCCGGCCGCGCCGGCGAGCCAGACCGCGGGGTACGCGGAGCTGTTCGAGAAGCTGGAGAGCGCGCTCAAGGAGATCACCGGCTTCGCCGCCGTGTCGCTGCAGCCGAACGCCGGCTCGCAGGGGGAATACGCCGGGCTGCTGGTGATCCGGCGCTATCACGAAGCGCGGGGTGAGGGGCACCGCTCGGTGTGTCTCATCCCGCATTCGGCGCACGGAACGAATCCGGCGAGCGCGGTGATGGCCGGGATGAAGGTGGTGGTGGTGGACACCGACGAGAACGGCAACATCGACGTGGACGATCTCCGGGCCAAGGCGGAGCGACACGCGAGGGAGCTGGCGGCGCTCATGGTGACGTATCCGTCCACGCACGGCGTGTTCGAGGAGCGGATCACCGAGATCTGTGAGATCGTGCACGCGTCGGGCGGGCAGGTATACATGGACGGCGCGAACATGAACGCGATGGTCGGTCTGTCACGCCCGGGCGACATCGGCGCCGACGTCTGCCACCTCAACCTGCACAAGACGTTCTGCATTCCGCACGGCGGTGGCGGACCGGGGATGGGTCCGATCGGCGTGGCGGCGCATCTGGCGCCGCACCTTCCGGGTCACACCATGGTGCCGATGGGTGGCGCCGAGTCGTCAGGCGCCGTGTCGGCGGCGCCGTGGGGGAGCGCCAGCATCCTGCCGATCTCGTGGATCTACATCGACATGATGGGCGGCGAGGGGCTGACGCTGGCGACCAAGGTGGCGATCCTCAACGCGAACTACATCGCCAAGCGGTTGGAGGGGCACTACGACGTGCTGTACCGCGGTTCCAACGGCACCGTGGCCCACGAGTGCATCGTGGACACACGCCCCGTCAAGTCGTCGGCGGGAGTGGAAGTGGAGGACATCGCCAAGCGTCTCATGGACTACGGCTTTCACGCGCCGACGGTGTCGTTTCCGGTGGCCGGGACGCTGATGGTGGAGCCGACGGAGAGCGAGTCCAAGGCCGAGCTGGACCGCTTTTGCGACGCCCTGATCGCCATCCGCGAGGAGATTCGTCGCATCGAGCGCGGCGAGCTCGACCGCTCCGACAACCCGCTCACCAACGCGCCGCACCCGATGGAGCGCGTGGTGCGCACCGACTGGACGCACGGCTACACGCGCGAGGAAGCCGCGTTTCCGGCGCCGTGGACGAAGGACTGGAAGTTCTGGCCGGCGGTCGGGCGGGTAGAGGGCGCGTATGGCGACAGGAACCTCGTATGCTCCTGTCCGCCGGTGGAGCAGTACGGCTGAATGTGCGATGTGCGATCGACATGTGACGATATGACGATTGCAGGTGCGATGGGCGATGTGGACCGCGGATGTGCGAGGGGCTCCGACTTCAAGTCGGAGCCCCTCGCACATCACACATCCTGATCGCACCTCTCCGATGCAATCGTCATATCGTCATATGTCGATCGCACATCCTCGATCCTATTCGCCGATGTGCCGCTGGTATTCCTCCGGTCCCAGCAGCTGTTCCATCTCCCCCTCGCTTTTCACTCTGAGCCGGATCATCCACCCCTCGCCGTAGGCGTCGTTGTTCACCAGCGCCGGCTCCTTGTCGAGCCGCTCGTTGACGGCGACGACTTCACCGGAGATCGGGGAGAAGAGCTCGGAGACGGCTTTCACCGCCTCGATGGTCCCGAACACGTCCATGCGGCCGAAGCTGTCGCCGACCTTGGGGAGCTCGATGTAGACCACGTCGCCCAGCTCGCCCTGCGCATAGTCGGTGATGCCCACCTGCACGACGTCAGGCTCGGTGGTACGCCTGACCCACTCGTGCTCCTCGGAGTAGAGCAGGTCGTTCGGGATGTTGGACACGCGCGCGCTCCGGGCGGAAAGGACGGCGCGAAGTCTACCGGCGGGCGGATGCGGGTGTCAAGGAAGCGCGCGCATCGTCCCGCGCGTCGCGCTCGAGCTCGTGCCACACCGCCTCGGTGCGGCGCGCCAGCTCTTCGAGCGTGCCCGTGTTGTCGATGATGTAGTCGGCGCGCGCCCGCTTGAGCTCCGCGGGCATCTGGGCGGCGATCATGTTCATCGCCTCCGTCTCGTTCAACGCGCGATCGCGCATGAGACGCTCCAGGCGCATCGGCCGCGGCGCGTCGACCAGGACGATCCGATCGAACTCGTCCACCAGCTTGCGCTCGAACAGGAGCGGGATGTCGCACACCACGATCGCGTCGCCGCGCGAGCGCGCGTCGGCGATGAGCTCGTCGCGAAGACGGGCGACCTCCGGATGCACGATCGCGTTCAGCGCATCGAGCTCCTCGCTCTCGGCGAAGACGCGTTGCCGGAGCGACGCGCGATCGAGGGAGCCGTCGGCCGCGATCACCTCCTCCCCCCACCGATCGACGATCGCACGATACGCGGGCGAGCCGGCGGCCACCGCCTGACGCGCCAGCACGTCGGCGTCGATCACCGTCGCGCCGAGCTGGGCGAAGCGCCGGGCGACGCTCGATTTTCCGCTGGCAATGTTGCCCGTGAGTCCGACGAGTAGCATCAGCGGGCAAGGTAGATGTTTCCGGTGGGCTGTCAACACGACAGCTTGACCGAGTCCCGCCCAATCCGGACAACTCTTTACAGCAGCGGGACTTGGTCCTCGTCGCGCCGAGGCACCTGGTGGCAGTGCCGGCATCGGGCTTCATATGATTCTTGACCGCCGATCATGATCGTCGGCGAGTCGTATGGTGCCGGCCTGCCGCCGATCAGCCGCTGCGTGCGCGTCGCCGGACCCCCGCAGATCACGCAGATGGCGTGCAGCTTGTCGACCGAATCGGCCAGCGCCAACAGATGCGGCATCGGCCCGAACGGCTCCCCGCGGAAGTCGGTGTCGATCCCGGCCAGGATCACGCGGTATCCCCGCGCGGCCAGGTCCGTCACCAGCGGCACGATCCCCAGATCGAGGAACTGTGCCTCGTCGATGGCGATGACGTCGGCCAGCGTGTTGAGCTGCTGCGCGATCTGCGGCGAGCTGTCCACCGGCACCGCTTCGACGGTCCGGCCATCGTGGCTGGAGACCGCGAACACGCCCGCATACCGGTCATCGAGGTGCGACTTGAACACCTGCACCTTCTTCCGCGCAATCATCGCCCGGCGCACGCGGCGGATGAGCTCCTCGCTCTTCCCGCTGAACATGACGCCGGCCACGACTTCGATGGAGCCGTTGCGTGTCCCCGGCACGAGCCCGTCGATCACGACGGTCTGGGCCGGCGCGGACCCCGGGGCGGGCGCGCGCCTCGCGCTCCGCGAGCTCCGCGCGCATCGCGCTCGCCGCGGTCGCGATCCCCTCGATCACGGCCACCCTCGCGTCCCCGCTCGCGTCCACCGTCGCGCGGACGTGGTCGCCCACGCTCTCCTTCGGCGCGCTCCGTACGCTCGCGATCCACCCGAGCCACCACCCGACGCCCCTTCACGCTCGCGCCGGTCATCTTTTCCACCACCC
>DATFFZ010000096.1:0-8048 GCA_035249845.1 Gemmatimonadaceae bacterium | reverse complement strand
CAGTCGATTCGCTCCAGTGGCGCGGTAGAGTCGCGGCGGAACTGGATGGCGACCGCCCAGTCGCCCGCCGTGATGAAGCGAAGGTTGCCGTAATACGTGCCGACCTCGGGCCCCGGGATGAGCGCGTCCCACGTGCGCATCCCGTCGCGACTCTGCGCGAAGATGCGCCCTTCCCCATCGCTGATCGGCTGTCCGGTGCTCTTGTCCTTCACCGCCACCTTGAAGAGCGTGCGCTCGCGGGCATACGGCGGAACCGGATCCGACGAGACGGTGAGCGAATAGTGCTCCGTCATCGCCCGGTAGTCGGTGGGACGCGAGGTGGTGGGGCCGCAGCCGGCCGTCAGCGCGACCGCGAGCGCGAGCGCCAGCGCGAGCCCGAGCGTGGCACGCGAGGTCATGTGGCGTAGTACTCCAGCCCGAGGTGCGTGATCTGATCCTCGCCCATCAGATGCCGCAGCGTGTTCTTCAGCTTCGTCTGCTGAATGAACAGGTCGTGCTCCGGCTGGAGTCCGGGCGCCGTCATCGGGCTCTTGAAATAGAACGAGAGCCATTCCTGAATCCCCTTCATCCCCGCGCGCTGCGCGAAGTCCATGAAGAGCGCGAGGTCCAGCACGATCGGGGCCGCCAGAATGGAGTCGCGGCAGAGGAAGTTCACCTTGATCTGCATGGGGTATCCCATCCACCCCACGATGTCGATGTTGTCCCACCCTTCCTTGTTGTCGCCGCGCGGCGGGTAGTAGTTGATCCGCACCACGTGCGAGAAGTCCCGGTAGAGCTCGGGATACTTGTCAGGCTGGAGAATGGTGTGCAGGACGCTCAGCTTCGACTCCTCCTTCGTCTTGAAGGAGGCCGGATCATCGAGCACCTCGCCGTCGCGGTTGCCGAGGATGTTGGTGGAGTACCAGCCGGCCAGTCCGAGCATCCGCGCCTTGAGCCCCGGCGCGATCACGGTCTTCATCCACGTCTGACCGGTCTTGAAGTCCTTCCCCGCGATCGGCAGCCCGCGATCCTGCGCCAGCTGCAGGATGGCCGGGACGTCCACCGTGAGATTGGGCGCCCCGTTGGCGAAGGGCACCCCCTCCATGAGCGCCGCGTACGCGTAGAGCATCGATGGGGCGATCGCCTCGTCGTTCCGCTCCATGGCCTTCTCGAGCTGCTCGAGCGTGGCGTGCTGCGGACCGGGCTTGATGTACACCTCGGTGGAGGCGCACCACACCATCACCGCGCGGTCGCACTTGTTGCGGGTCTTGAAGTCGCGGATGTCCTGCCGGAGCTGCTCCGCCAGATCGCGCTTGGTCTTCCCGCGCTTGACGTGCGTGCCGTTGATGCGCGTCACGTACTTCTGATCGAAGACGGCGGGCATCGGCTCGACACCGCGCAGGAAGTCGGCGAGCGGGCTGATGTGCTTCTCCTCCAGCACGCCGGCCTTGCAGGCCGCCGTGAGCGCATCGTCGGGAATCGGGTCCCACGCGCCGAACACGAGGTCATCGAGCTCCGCCAGCGGCACGAAGTCCCTGATGAGCGGCGAGCGGTTGTCGGTGCGCTTGCCGAGCCGGATGGTGGCCATCTGCGTGAGCGATCCGATCGGCTTGCTGAGGCCGCGCCGGATGCTTTCGACACCGGCGATGAACGTCGTGGCGACGGCGCCGAGGCCGGGCGTGAGGATGGCGAGCTTGCCGGTCGCCGGCCGCGGCGCCTGCGGTGCGCCGCCCGAGGTCGATCCCTTTACCAAGTCACTCTCCTTTGCCCGTCGCCGGCGCGACCGGCGCGGCGAGAGGCGCGGTCACCACCGCTCCCTCACGGGCCAGGCTCGCCGCCGCGTGCTCGCGTCGCGCCGCGCGATAGACGAACACGATGCGCTGCGCCGCGGTCACCCAGGCGGTCACGGTTAAGAACACGATGATCGCGATCAGGACGAGTCCGTCCAGCGCGAGTCCGAACAGCGCCTGCGGCGCGGAGAGCAACACGACCCGCTCCGGACGCTGGATGATGCCGACCTTCGCTTCCAACCCGAGCGCCTCGGCGCGCGCCCGCGTGTACGACGTCACGAACGTCCCGATGAGTGCCAGCACGCACACGGCCACCATCGCCGTGCCCACCGCGCCGCCCCCGGTCGAAAAAAACACCGCGAGCCCGCCGAGCACGAACCCGTCCGCCACGCGATCGAGCGTGGAGTCGTAGAACGCGCCGAACGTCGAGCTGCGGTTCGTGCGCCGCGCCACCTCCCCGTCCAGCACATCGGAGAGCGCGGTGACCCCGAGCACCCAGCCACCCAAACGGATCTGCCCCGCCGCGTACAGCACCCCGCCCGCCACGGTGCACAGTGTGCCGATGGTCGTGATGGTGTTCGGCTGCACGTCCCGGCGCACCAGCCAATCCGCGATTGGATCGACGATGCGCAGGTATCCTCGCCGGAGCCACTCCGGAAGCAAGTTCATAGGGGCACGAAAACGGGCCGGAGCTGGGCTCCGACCCGTAAAGTTACCCGTCCACAAACCGTGGAGCAACCAGCCGTTACAGCACTACGGGACTTGCCACGCGTAGGTTCCGCTCAACGCCACGTTCGACTTCGTGTACTCCCGCGTCCCGTCGGCGGTCCGCGCCTTGAGCGTCACGTTCGAGCCCGACGCGACGCCCGACACCGGCAGATGCTGCGAGCTGTTCGCCGGCACCTGCCCGACGAAGATGTCGTTGCCGCCGCTCGTCACGTAGACGTTCACCGCCTGACTGGCGTTGTTCGTCACCTGCAGCGCAAGGTCGCCCGTCGGCGTCGGTGCCGTCTGGACCTCGACGGTGCGTCCGCTGCACGCAGAGACGACGGCCACCAGGAACAGGACCAGCATCGTCCTCATTGGCTTTCCTCCTCGAAGTTCTGTCGTGAGTTTGCGGCGGCGTGAGTGCAAGAGCCGTGCGCCGGCGCGGGCGCCGGCGCGGGCGCCAAGACGGCCAGGCCAGGCTCCAGCGCTAACGATACAACCAATACTGTCGCGTTCGCTGCCGGAACGCCACGACCTCCGGCAGCGTCCGATCCATCACCATCTCCGGATCGCCGCCGCGCAACAGCGCCTCGCGGGCCGAGGGCGATCCAAAACGGTCGTCGAACGAGCGCGCGTTCACGCGTAGCGAATCGGGCGTGGTGCGGCCGATCGCCCAGAGGAGCGCGGCGCCGATGCGGGTCGGCTGCACCCGATCACGGTCGGTCACCACGATGCGAATTCCCGGGATCGTACGCCCGTCATACTTCTCGTCGGTCGGATTCCCCGGGGTGAAGCGCTCCGCCTCGAAGCGCGCGCCGGGGAAGCTCCGGTCGCGGAGCAGCTCCACCACGCCAGCGGCGTCGAGCCACGGCGCTCCCACCCGTTGAAACGCCTCCGGCGTGCCGCGTCCGACCGAGAGATTCGTCCCCTCGAACGCCACCAGTCCGGGGTAGAGCACGGCGCTGGTGAGCGAGGGCATGTTCGGCGAAGGGCGGACCCACGGAAGGCCCGTCTCGTCGAACCACATCTCGCGCGCGTAGTTGCGCACGGGGATGACGTGAAGCGTCGCGCCGATGCCGAGCACGTCGTTGTAGAATCGCGCCAGCTCACCCATGGTGAGACCGTGTCGCAGCGGGATCGGGTACAGCGCGTAGGGCTTCGCGGCACGCTCGGCGGAGTGCGTCTCCGCGTTCGCCAGCGCGCTGTCGAGCATTGGACCCTCGGCGCGGGTGGCGGTGATCGGATTGGGACGGTCGAGCACGACGATGGGCAGGCGGTTGCGCGCGGCGGCACGCATGGCGTACACCACCGTGCCCACGTACGTCCAGGTGCGCGCGCCAATGTCCTGGAGATCGACGAGCAGGACGTCGAGGTCGCGCAGCGTGCTGTCGGGCGGCGCCAGCGCGGTTCGACCGTACAGCGAGTGGATCGGGAGCCCGGTGCGCGCATCGCGTCCGCTCTCGATATTGAGACGATCCTCCGTGCCGCGGATGCCGTGCTCGGGAGAGAAGAGCGACACCAGCCGCGGTCCGTTGGGACGAGCGCCGGCCTCGACCAGCAGATCGATGTCGCTTCGCCCCCGGCGATCGATCCCCGTCTGGTTGGTGATGAGACCCACGCGCTTGCCGGCGACGAGCGCGATGCTGTCGTCGAGGAGGACGGTGACGCCGGGCTCGATTCGCCCGTCGTCAGGCTCGCGCGTCGCCCCGTCGCTGGCGGCGCCGGGCGCGCTCGAGCAGGCCGCCACCATCAGCGACAACGCCGACCACACCGTCACACGCGCATGAGCCCTCACGTCGCTCCTCGGTTCCGATCCCGGCGGAAAGATACACGCGTGGCCCTCCGCTGGTGCCTCGTCGCGCTGTGGACGGCGGTGTCGAGCGGATGCGCCGCGCGCGCCATCCCCGCCGCGCGCTCGGCGGCAATCGCGCCCGCGATCCGCGACAGCGTGCGCGTCGTGCTGGTGGAGGCGCTCAACGACAGCACCTTTCCGGGAGCGATCGCGGTGGTCGGGCGCGCGGGTGGGATCCTGGCCGTGGAGCGTGTGGGCCGGATCGACTGGCCGCCTGACGCGGCCGCCCCCACCGACAGCACCATCTGGGACCTGGCGTCGCTCACCAAGGTCGTGGGCACCACCACGGCGATCATGCAGCTCTGGTCGGCGCGGCGCGTCGAGCTCGACGACCCGGCGTCGCACTACCTTCCTCGATTCACCACGCCGGGTGCCTCACGAGTGACGGTGCGGCACCTCCTCGCTCATCGGTCCGGGCTCCCGCCCTTTCGACGCTACTTCGAGACCGCCACCTCCGCCGCCGACGTGCTCGACAGCGTATACGCCACGCCGCTCGACACCGTCGCCGGCACGCGCATGGTCTATAGCGATGTCGGCGCCATCCTGCTCGGCCAGATCGTGGAGCGCATCACCGGCCAGCCGCTGGACAGCTACCTCGCCGCGAACGTCTTCGCTCCGCTCGGCATGCGCGAGACGCTGTTCCGCCCGCCGCCCTGGCAGTGGGCGATGGTGCCCCCCACCGAGCAGGACCCGTGGCGCGGCCGCGCCGTGCGCGGTGAGGTGCACGACGAGAACGCGTATGCCCTGGGAGGCGTGAGCGGGCACGCCGGTCTCTTCGGCTCGGCGCGCGACCTGTCGCGCTTCGCCCGCATGATGCTGAACGGCGGCGAGCTCGAGGGCCAGCGTGTGCTCGATCGCAAGGCACTCCGCCTCTTCACCAGGCGGGAGAACGGGAAGGTCTCCCATCGCGCCCTGGGGTGGGAGACACCAAACGGGGCGAACTCGGCGGGGCGCCTCGCCTCCCGGCGCGCGTTCGGCCATACCGGCTTCACCGGGACGAGTCTCTGGATTGACCCCGAGCGCGATCTGTTCGTCGTGCTGTTGTCGAACCGCGTGAATCCGACGCGCGCCAGCGAGAAGATTCACTCGGTTCGGGTGAGACTGGCCGATGCCGTGTTCGCCGCGTATGATGCCGCGCGATGACGCGCGGCGCAGGCCTCGTCCTCCGCATCCCTCCCCCCACCCCGGAAACGCTCCATGACGATCACCGTGATCGACTGGGCCATCGTCGCCGCGTACTTCCTCATCACCATCGCCATCGGCTTCTACTTCACTCGCCGCGGCGGCTCCAGCATGTCGGAGTACTTCGTCTCCGGCCGCAACGTGCCGTGGTGGCTGGCGGGGACGTCGATGGTCGCCACCACCTTCGCCGCCGACACGCCGCTGGCGGTCACCGGGCTGGTCGTGACCCGCGGCGTGGCCGGCAACTGGCTGTGGTGGGGGCTGGCCATGAGCGGCATGCTCACCGTGTTCTTCTTCGCGCGACTCTGGCATCGCGCTCGCGTGCTCACCGACGTCGAGCTGGCCGAGCTGCGCTACAGCGGCAAGCCGGCCGCGATTCTCCGCGGCTTCCGGGCGGTCTATCTCGCCGTGCCGATCAACCTGATCATTCTCGGCTGGGTGAACACCGCCATGATCAAGATCCTCACCATGACGCTGGGGATCAGCCCCTATCTGGCGGTGGGCATCTGCTTCGCCATCACCGTCGCCTACGCCGGGGCGGCGGGGCTGTGGGCCGTGCTGTGGACCGATCTGTTCCAGTTCATCCTCATGATGACGGCGGTCATCATCCTCGCCGTCTACGCGGTGGACGCGGTGGGCGGGATGGACGCGCTCAAGGAGCAGGTGAGCGCGGCCTACGGCAGCGAGCGAGCGGCGATCTCGGTGCTCCCCGTCACCATGGACGCGGACGGCATTCACGCGCTCGCCTGGATGCCCCTCATGGCGCTGGCCGTCTTCCTGTTCGTGCAATGGTGGGCGACCTGGTATCCGGGTGCCGAGCCGGGCGGCGGCGGTTACGTCGCGCAGCGCATCTTCGCGGCCAGGACCGAGCGCGATGGCGTGCTGGCCGTGCTCTTCTTCCAGATCGCGCACTACGCGCTGCGACCATGGCCCTGGATCGTGACGGCGTTGGCGACCGTCGTCCTCTATCCGCAGCTGTCAGGCGCCGACAAGGAAGCGGGGGTCGGATACGTGCAGGCCTTCATCGACCATCTCCCGTCGCCGTGGCGGGGCTTCCTGCTGGCCGGCTTCGCCGCCGCCTACATGTCGACGGTGGCGACGCAGCTCAACTGGGGAGCGTCGTACCTGGTCAACGATTTCTACAAGCGCTTCGTCCGGCCGGCGGAGAGCGAGCGGCATTACGTGAACGTGGCGCGCATGGCGACGGTGCTGCTCTTCCTGCTCTCCGTGATCGTCACCTGGCAGCTCACCTCGGTGGTGGCGGCCTGGCGGTTCCTGATCGCCCTCGGCGCCGGTACCGGACTGGTGCTCATCCTTCGGTGGTACTGGTGGCGGATCAACGCCTGGTCGGAGATCAGCGCCATGGTCGCGTCCTTCATCACCTCGGTGCTGGCGTATCGGTTCGTGATGCCGCGGTTCACCGCCGGTGACCCGAACGCCGATGCGACCGTCGTCCTGGTGACGGTCGTGGTCAGCACGATCGCGTGGCTCACCGTAACGTTTCTGACCAGCCCGGAACCGGACAGTGTGCTCGAGGCTTTCTACCGCAGAGTGCGTCCCGGCGGCGCTGGGTGGGCCCGCGTCTCCACCCGAGCCGGCTTTGGCCGGGAGCCGATTCCCGGCGGAGCGATGACGTGGGTCAACTGGCTGGCCGGCTTGATCACCGTGTATGCGGCGCTCTTCGGCATCGGTCGCATCGTGTTCGGCGACTACGGCGCCGGCCTGCTCCTGCTGGGCATAGCGCTCCTGGGCTTCGCCTGGATCGCTCGAAGCCTTCGGCTCCCCGAGGAGCCGCGTCCGGCGGTCTCCGAAGAGCGGCTCGACGCGGTAGGTGATTGAGGGCACCATTCTTGTACGCCAGGGGTAGTAGTCGTTATCTTTGAGCATTCGCAGAGACGCCAGTTTCTGCCCTAAGGGAGAGGTATTTCATGAGCACCATTCAGCAGCCTTCGCTCGCGGTCAACCTCACTTCCGTCGCCTCGACGGAGGTCAAGCGGTTCATGGAGCAGGAGGGCGTGTCCGAAGCGCAGGGTGGACTGCGCGTGAGCGTGCAGCCGGGCGGGTGCAGCGGCTTCCGCTACGGGCTGCTCATCGAGGAGCAGGCGGCGGAAGACGATCTCGTGCTCGACGGCGAGGGCGGCGTTCGCATGTTCGTCGACCCGTTCTCGGCGCAGTACCTGAACGGCGTCACCATCGACTACGTCTCCTCCATGCAGGGGAGCGGGTTCACCTTCAAGAACCCGAACGCCACCGGCGGCTGCGGCTGCGGTTCGTCGTTCACGGCCTGACCCGTTGACGCTCGATCAGACCCCTGCCCTGAGCTAGCCGGCGCTTCAGCGGAGGCCCGCGTTTCGAAAAGAACGCGGGCCTCGTCGCATCGTAGATCGACTGCGACTTCCTTCCGTCTCCCCCATGACTACCCACTCCTTCACGTTGCTCGACGGGGTCGTGCTCCTCGCCTATCTGGTGGGGACCACCCTTCTCGGCATACGGTTGGGCGGCAAGCAGCGGAGCGCGCGCGACTACTTCGTGGCGGA
>DATFFZ010000095.1:0-5404 GCA_035249845.1 Gemmatimonadaceae bacterium | reverse complement strand
TTGACCGTGATCGTGCGTGCCGTCATCGCGTCGCCGCGCAGGTCGAACGCGGCGCGCGTGACGAGCGCCAGCAGTTCGCGCTCCAGGTCGCGATCCTCGCGAAGATCCGCGGCGAAGGTCTCGTCGCGGCTGATGCTCTTTGCTTCTCCGCCGCCTTCGACATCCGAATGATCGACGCCGTGGACGCGATTCCACAGCCAGTCCGCCTCGCGCGCGCCGATCATGACGCGGAGATCTTCGAGAGGGTGCCGCCGGACGTCGATCACCGTTCGCATACCGCGCTCCGAGAGCCGCTCCTGGAATTTCGGACCGACCATCGGCAGCTCGGCGAGCGTGAATGTCGCCATGAATGAAGCTTCGCTGCCGGGGGGCACGACGTGCACGCCATCCGCATTCGTCCCGGGCTTCGGCTTCGCGCGTTCCACGGCGAGCTTGGCGACCAGCTTGTTGATGCCGCCGCCGATCGAGATCGAAAGGCCCGTCTCGCGCTTCACGGCATCGCGCATCCGATATGCCGTCGCCGCCAGCGGCTCGTTGTGATAGATGCCTTCGGTGCCGGCGAGATCCATGTACCACTCGTCGATGCTCGCCCCTTCGACGACGGGCGCGTATCGGGTCAGCACGGCGCGAATCTCACGACTCTTCACGCCGCATGCCTTCATCGGCACGGGGACGCACATCGCGTCGGGGCACAGGCGCAGGGCACGCGAGATGGGCATGGCTGAACGCACGCCGAACTTGCGCGTCTCATAAGACGCCGAGCAGACCACGCCGCGACTTTCTCGCGATCCGCCGACGATGAGCAGCGGCGCGCGGCCAGCGCCCTCCGGGTCCACCGCGCGGGCGACGGCCACGAAGAACGCGTCGGCGTCGGCGAGCAGGATGCGCCGCGGCGGCTCGCTCCCGGTCCTCACGGAACGAGCGCTCGAGCGAAGCGACGTCCGGTGCCCTCGTACCCCCCGCGCTCGTAGAAGGCGTGTGCGTCGGCGCGACGATTGGCGCTGGTCACCAGAATGCGCTCGCACCCCCAACCGCGCGCGGCATCCTCCAGCGCCGCCAGCAGCGCGCGTCCCACGCCACTCCCGCGCTCCCGCTCGGTGACCACCAGCGCGGTGATGAAGGCGATGGCGTTCGTGTCGTGGAGCCCGTTCAGCCGGTGCACGCTGCCGACGCCGATGGGCTCGCCATCGCGCGACGCCACCACGATTCGATCGTCGACGCTCTCGAGAAGCCTGACGAGTCGGCGCCGCGTCTCATCCACCGGGCTCGGATAGCCCAACTCACCCAACAACTCGGCGACGTGAGGGGCGTCGGTCGGCTGGGCCGGGCGCAGCTCGACGCCGGCAGGGGTGGCGGCTGTTCGGGACGTAGGGTGCTCCTCCGCGGGATGACGAACGATGCCATCGCGCCCCCGCGCGTCGCAACGCGTCGCAACGCGTCGCACGCAGCTACCCCGAGTCGTCGCGCTCGGAGTCGCGGACGCCGGTGAGGAGCGCCGCCACCCAGCGCGTGCTCTTCGACTGCTGGGATACGATGATCATCGCCACCGTCAGCGGAGCGGCCAGCAGCGCGCCGAACACGCCCCACAGCCAACCCCAGAACACCACCGCGAAGGCCACGACCATCGGCGAGAGCGCGAGCGCGCGCCCCTGAATCCTGGGGTCAACGAAGTTGCCGACGAAAAACTGGATGGCGCCAACGCCGAGAAAGACCGCCAGCGGACGACCGAGCCCGTCGTATTGCAGCAGCGCGTAGAGCGTGGGCGGGATCACCGCCACCGTCGGCCCGATGGTCGGAACGAAGTTCAGCGTGAAAGTGAGGAGCCCCCAGATGGGCCAGAGCTCGAGTCCCATCGCCCAGAGAAAGAGCGCGGTGGGGACCGCGCTCAGGACGCAGGTGAGCGCCAGCGTCACCAGGAATCGGCGCACGCGCGCCGCGATCGTCTCCACCGTCTCCAGAACGGCGTCGCCCAGCCGTTGTCGCAGCCGCCACACCACTTTGCGCTCGAAGTCCCGTACCTCCAGCAGCCCGAGCGCGAGATACATCACCACCAGCCCGAGCATGGCCACGGTGGCGTTCACCGCCGAGATGGCGCGCTCGATGAACGCCGGCGCACGCTGGCCCAGGCTCGCCATGGCGATCCGTACATCCGGAATCGGGACGTCATGACGCCTCGCCCACACCGTGGCGGACGTCGCCAGCACGTCCAGACGGCGCTCGAGCTCGGGGGCGCGCTCGACGACACGCTCGGCGCTGTAGACGAAGGCGCTGCCGATCACCACCCACGACATCAGGATGACGAAGAGCGTGCAGATGAAGGCGACCCAGCGCGGCAGTCGCGCCTCCAGCCAGAGCTGCATCGGCCAGGCGACGACGATGAGGAAGAGCGCGATCAGCAGAGGAAGGAAGACCGCCTTGCCGATCTTGAGGGCGGCCACGACCAGGATCACCGTGATGACGGCGAGCAGTCGAGTGCTGGTGGAGGTCGGGGTAGCCATTTGGAGCGGTCCATTGGGCACCCAAGCAAGAACGGGACTCATCGGACGCGGCCGGGAGGGTGTCGCGAAACTATTCACCCTCGGTGCTCACCCCACCATTCGCGGCGGAACGCCTGAGCGGCGGCGGGGCCGCGGTGCGGCGGGTGACCTGGATCGCTGCACGCCGTCTCCTGTATGGAGCTTCAGCCGTCCTCCGGAGGCACGGCCATGTCACGCCACATTCTCTCCCAGGTTCTCCTCTCCTTCGCCACGCTCGGGGCAATCGCCCCGCGCGCGGGGGCGCAGAGTCCCTACCAGATCGGCACCATGCCGGCCAAGCCGGCCGACACCGAGCGCGTGCTCACCTTCGGGCCAGCCTCGTTCGGGGTCAGCGGGCCGAAGGAGGGAGAGATCGCGGTCCGCGCTACCGAGCTCGATCTCCAGGTGAAGGTGCTCGTCCAGCGCGACGCCGCGAGCGAGTGGGTGGCCAAGGCGGCCGTCATGTTGCTCCTCGTCGGGAACAAGGCCGAGCCCCTGCCCATGCTCCGCGGGCACGAAGGGAGCCTCGGTCTTCGGGCGCTCACCGCCTGGGGTACGCCGCGCTACGAGTTGAAGGTCAGCGACAAGGATCGCAAGCGGCAGGTGGTGGCCGAGCTGAGCCTCGACGAAGCGACCGACTTCCTCACCGCGCTTCGCGCAATGGCGCCGCCGCCGGAGCCGCCGAAGGTCCATTCGGCGGTCGATCGTCCGGTGGTTCCGCGCTCGGGGAACCGCCCGCCGAGCTATCCGGCGGTGCTGCGCGGTCTCGGCGTGAGCGGCGAGGTGGTGGTGCGCGTGGTGGTGGACACGACCGGTCGCGTGGCGAAGGGGTCGTTCGAGGTGGTCCGCGCCTCCGACGACCGTCTGGTTCGCGCGGTGCGCGACGCGGTGACGACCTGGCGCTTCGTGCCCGCCGAGCTGGCGGGTGAGCGTGTGTTGCAGCGCATCGAGCTGCCCTTCGTGTTCGCGGCCGAGCAGCGATAATAGGGATCAGGGACGCGGAGAGCGAGAAGGCCGGCGAGATCGCCGGCCTTCTTTTTTCTCGCGCTTGACATCTCCTCCGCCGTCCACCACCTTCCAGTCACCATGTGAGTGGAAGGAGGCCGATGCCCGCCGCCGATGTCGATCTGCTCCCCGGGACCGTCGATGTACTGATCCTCCGCTCGGTGGCGTGGGAGCCGCTCCACGGCTACGCCATCTCGCGGTGGATCCGGGACCGCAGCGCCGGCGTGCTCACCGTCGAGGGCGCGGCGCTCTATCAGGCGCTCCACCGGCTCGAGCGGAAGAAGTGGATCTCGCCGCAGTGGGGACTCTCCGAGAACAACCGGCGGGCCAAGTACTACCGCCTCACTGCCCGCGGCGAGCAGCGGCTGGCCGCCGAGCGCGAAGCGTGGCACACCTATGCCGCCGCGGTCACCCGCGTGCTGGCGCCTGCCTGACGAGTCGTGGCCCGCCCTCGCCCGCTCTTCCGACTTCCCTTCCGATCGCGCGGGCGGATTCGCGCCGACGTGGACGAGGAATTGGCCTTCTACCTCGAGGAGCGGGCGCGCGAGCTGACGGCAGAGGGGATGCAGGCCGAGGAGGCGCGCGCGCACGCCGCGCGCGAGTTCGGCGACCTCGACTACACGCGCCGCTACTGCGTGGAGCAGGACGCGGGTGCCGAGCGCGACGCGTCGCGCACCCTCGGCCTGTCGGAGCTTTTGCAGGACCTCGTCTTCGCCGCGCGCACGCTCCGGCGCTCCCCGCTGGTGGCCGTCCTCGGCGTCGTCACCCTCGCGCTCGGCATCGGCGCCAGCACCGCGATGTTCACCGTGGTGCGCGCGGTACTGCTGGAGAGTCTCCCGTACGACTCTCCGTCCACCCTGATACGACTCTCCACACGCTACGCCGACGGACGCGGCACCTCCGGCCAGATCGCGGCCGCCGACCTCGTGGATTATCAGGCACGTCAGCGAACGCTCTCGGGGCTCGCCGGCTTCGCGTACGGCGGTTACGTGTACCAGGGCCCCGAGAGCGCCGAAGCGCTCGACGGCGCGCGCGTCGCCTCCGACCTGTTCGCGCTGCTGGGGGCGACGCCCGCGCTCGGCCGTACGATCCTCCCGTCGGACAGCGCCGGCTCCCACGTCGTGCTCCTCGCGCACGGCGCCTGGCGCCGACTGTTCGGCGGCGATCCGTCGATCGTCGGCCGCTCGATACGAATGAATGGCGAGCCGTACGCGGTGATCGGCGTCATGCCCGCGGGCTTCGTCGGGCCCATGGGCGAGACCGACGTGTGGACGGTGCTCGACCTGCGTCCGGCTCTGGCCGACGTCAATCGCGCGCGGAAGTTTCGCTTCCTCGGCGCCGTGGGGCGGCTGCGCCCCGCTCAGCGCATCCAGGACGCGGTGACCGACCTCGAGCGCATCGCGGACGAGATGGCGGCCGAGCATCCGGAGACGAACGCGCCGTTCCGCGCGCGCGTGGTGCCCTTGCGCGACGCGATGGTCGGACCGGCGCGGCAGCCGCTGCTGGTGCTCATGGGGGCGTCGGCGCTCCTTCTGCTGCTCGCCTGCGCCAACGTGGCCGGCCTGGCGCTCGCCCGCGCGGTGAGCCGGGCGCGAGAGCTGGCCGTGCGCAACGCGCTCGGCGCCGACCGACTGCGACTCGTCAGGCAGATGCTGGTGGAGAGCGTGCTGCTCTCGCTTGCCGGTGGCGCGGCGGGAGTGGCGCTGGCCTGGTGGGGGACCGAGGCGCTGGGCGCGGCGGCCGCCAGCGTCCTTCCGCCGCTCGGGACGATCGACGTGGACCGGGGCGTGCTCCTCTTCGCGCTCGCCGTATCGGTGACGAGCGGCGTGCTGTTCGGCACCGCGCCGTCGCTGGCGGCGACGCGGCTCGACGTCGCGCGCACG
>DATFFZ010000094.1:0-8464 GCA_035249845.1 Gemmatimonadaceae bacterium | reverse complement strand
GGCGCGTCGGGGGCGCGCGCGAGGAGCGGGTCCACCACCTCGCGCAGGAAGTCGTCCACCTGCTGCGGGGCGCGGCCGACGAACTCGCTGGGGTCGGAAGCGGCGCGCAGCTCGCTGAGCGACACGCCGAACGCCGGATCGCCGGCCAATCGCTCGAGGAGGTCATTGTGCTCGGCACCCTCCTTGAGCGCGCGCGCCGCGGCCAGACCGTGCCGGCGGATCACCTCGTGCACCGCCTGCCGGTCTCCTCCATGTCTCACCGCGCGCACGATGAGCTTCTCGGTGGCCATGAAGGGGAGCTCCGCCTCGATCCGGCGCCGGATCCGCGCCGGATGCACCTCGAGACCGCCGGCGACGTCGACGAGCAGCACCAGAATCGCGTCGGTCGCCAGGAACGACTCCGGGAGGGTGAGTCGCCGGTTGGCGCTGTCGTCGAGCGTCCGCTCGAAGAACTGCACCGCGTGCGTGTGGTTGGCGTTCTCCTCCAGGGAGATCACGAAGCGCGCCAAACCGGCGATGCGCTCGGAGCGCATCGGGTTTCTCTTGTACGCCATCGCCGAGGACCCGACCTGCTCCTCCTCGAACGGCTCCTCGATCTCGCCGAAGGATTGAAGGAGTCGCACGTCCCCCGCGAACTTGCCGGCGCTGGCGGCGATCCCCGACAGCACGCCGAGCACTTGCGCGTCCAGCTTTCTGGTGTACGTCTGGCCGGTGACGGGAAGCGCGGCGTGGAAGCCGAGCGACTCGGAGACCATCCGCTCGAGTGTGCGGACCTTCTCATGGTCGCCGCCGAAAAGCTCGAGGAAGCTCGCCTGCGTCCCGGTGGTCCCCTTCACGCCGCGAAGCGGGAGCGTGGCCACGCGGTGCTCGACGTCGGCGAGATCGAGCACGAGGTCCTGCATCCACAGCGTGGCGCGCTTGCCGACGGTGGTGAGCTGCGCCGGCTGAAGGTGCGTGTATCCGAGCGTGGGCTCGTCCTTCCATCGACGGGCGAACACCGACAGCGCGCGCAGCGCTTCGAGCAGCTTGTCGCGTAGCAGCTCCAGCCCGCGGCGCATGAGGATCAGATCGGCGTTGTCGGTGACGTAGGCGCTGGTGGCGCCGAGGTGGATGAACGGCTTGGCCGCCGGCGCGGCGTCGCCGAAGGCATGGATGTGCGCCATCACGTCGTGACGGAACCGCCGCTCGTACTCGGCGACGCGTCCGAAGTCGATGTCGTCGAGGTGCGCGCGCATCTGCGCCAGCGCTTCGTCCGGGATGGCGGCGCCGAGCGCGCGCTCCGCCTCCGCCAATCGGAGCCAGAGGGTGCGCCAGAGGGAATGCCGGGTTTGCGGCGACCAGAGCTCCAGCATGGCGCGCGACGCGTATCGCTCGGCCAACGGCGACACGTATCGCGTGGTGTCGGTCATCGAATGATGAAGTCGGTGGAGTAGATGTTCCCCCCGCGCTCGAAGAAGAGCCGGATGGCGCCGCGACCGCCGTACAGGTCGAGGGCGCGGGCCGCATCCTCGGCGCTCTCCACCGGCGTGCGGTTGATCTGCACGATCACGTCGCCGCGCTCGATGCCGATCTCGCTCGCCACCCGGTCGGAGACGTTCACGATGAGCGCGCCGCGCGTGCTGCGCAGACTGCGCTCGGCGCGGATGGACGGCGTCACCGTCACCAGCTCCAGCTCGCGGAGCACCGCCACGCGCGGCGCGCTGACTTCGGGGAGGTCGGCCACCCGCACGCGCGCCTGGATCTCGCGGTCGCCGCGGCGAATGGTGATGGGCACCTCTTCGCCCACCCGAAGATCGAGGAGCTCGGCTTCCCAGTCGAAGGGGTTGCGCAGCGCCCGGTTGCGCGATCGCACGATCACGTCGCCACGCTGAACGCCGGCCTGGGCCGCGGGAGAGCCCGGGACGACGCTCCGCACCACGACGCCGGACGAGAGCGCGTTCCGCGGGTCGGCGTTGTCCGGAATCGCCAGCTTGATGCCCACCCACGGCTGCCGCACGCTGCCGTGCGCCAGCAGATCCTCGGTGACGCGCCGGACGCGATTGATGGGAATGGCGAAGCCGAGGCCCACCGAGCCGCCGGAGGGCGAGTAGATGGAGCTGTTGACGCCCACCACCTCGCCGGCGGCGTTGATCAACGGACCACCGGAGTTCCCCGGATTGATCGCGGCGTCGGTCTGGATCATGTCCACGTACACCCCGCCGCCCTCGCTGCGGGCGACGAGGTTGCGCCCGGTGGCGCTGATCACCCCGGTGGTGACCGTCGGCTCCGGGTTGCCTAACAGGAAGCCGTACGGATTGCCGATGGCGATCGCCCACTCGCCGATCACCAGGTCGTCGGAGCGGCCCAGCGGTGCCACGGGGAGATTCCCGGCCTCGATCTTGAGGACCGCCAGGTCGTTGATCTGGTCGGCGCCGATCACGCGCGCCGGGAAGCTGGTGCCGTCGCGCATGGCCACCGACACCGTCTGCGCGCCGGCCACCACGTGCGCGTTGGTGACGATGATCCCGTCGGCGCGCGTGATGAAGCCGGAGCCGATTCCGGGCATGAGACGCGCTTCCGGCCTCACGCCGAAGAACTGATCGAAGGGATCGGTGGAGCCGCGCGCCACCGTCTGCGTCTGGACCGACACCACCGACGGCGCCACGCGCGCCACCGCATCGGTGATCACCGTGCGTCGCACGGCGGGGAGGCTCGCCGCCTGCGCCGCGTCGGCTCGTGCGAGGAGGCCGGCGTCGGCATCGGTGTCGCCCCTGCACGTCAGGAGAGAGAGCGAGAGCACCGCCAGCGCGCCCGGCATCCGCCAGCGCCTGGCGATCACGCGCCGCCCCTCGCCTTGGCCAGGCGGCGACTCCAGTCGTGAAGGAACTGGTCGAGCCCGCGATCGGTGAGCGGATGAACGAGCAGCGATCGCAGGACGCTGGGCGGGACCGTGGCCGCGTCCGCCCCCGCGCGCGCCGCGTCGGCGAAGCGGAGCGGCGATGTGAGCGACGACGCCAGCAGCGCACATTCCACGTCGAAGTTGGCGAAGACGGTCCGGATGTCGCGCACCACGGCGCACCCGTCGGCGCCCACGTCATCGAGCTGACCCACGAACGGACTCACGTACGTGGCGCCGGCCTTGGCGGCGAAGAGCGCCTGCGCGGCGTTGAAGATCAGCGTCACATCGATGCGGATCCCCTCGGACGCCAGCCGCCGCGCGGCGAGCAGTCCTTCCTCGATCATCGGCACGCGCACGACGATGTTGTCGCCGAGACGCGCCAGCTCCTTCCCCTCGCGATACATGTCGTCCGCGCCGACGGCGATGACCGCGGCACCGACCGGCCCGCTCACCCGCTTGGCGATCTCGCGCAGATGTCCCTTGTGATCGCGGTCGGGCGCGTTGCTGGCGATCAGCGACGGGTTCGTCGTCACGCCATCGATCAGACCGGTGGCGGTGGCCCACGTGATCTCGTCGAGATCGGCGGTGTCGAGAAGGATCTTCATGCCGGAGACAGGTAGAGGTCGCGAGGGTACACCACGGCGTCCAGAAAGAGCGCGTGCGCGGGTGCCGGCGGTGACGTCTCGGTGTTGTCATCGGTGGCGAGCAGCCCCCGCAGGTCCGCCGCGTCGCGGCGTCCCGTGGCGATGTCGACCATCGTCCCGACGAGAAAGCGCACCATGTGGTGCAGGAACCGATTCGCTTCGATCTCGAACACCACGCCACCTCGGCGATCGCGCCATGCCGCTCGCGTCACGCGGCAGCGATGGTCGTCGTCCGGCGGCGCCGTCCCGCGCACCGCGAAAGCACGGAAGGCGTGCTCGCCCTCGAGCGTGGCGGCCGCGTCGTCGAGCAACCGGCGATCGAGCGTGCGTCCCGGGCCCAGCACCCACTCCCACCGGCGGCGGAACGGGGAGGCCGCGCATTCGTCGGTGCCGATGTAATAGCTGTAGCGGCGGGCCGTGGCGCTGTACCGTGCATGAAACGCGGGGTGCATCTCGTGTGCCGCGGAAACCCACACGTCGCTCGGCAGCACCGCGTTGAGTGCCCGACGCAGTGTTGCCGCCTCCCATTTGTCCGCGACGCGCACCCCCACCGCTTGCCCTCGCGCATGCACACCCGCATCGGTCCGTCCGGCGCCGAGTGCGGCGACGCTGACCCCGCACAGCCGCGCGAGCGCTTCTTCCAACACACCCTGCACGGTGCGCTCGGCGGGCTGCCGCTGCCACCCCGCGAACCCGGCGCCATCGTAATGCAGCACGAGCTGCATCGTGCGCTCCGCCATCATTCGGAAGTTACCCCGCACACGATGTGTGTCAAGCAACGCACCAATCGTCCAAGCGATTGACAGTTCGGCACCTACGCCTCTACATTGGGCTCCCGCATCCAAGGGGCCCGAGCCCGCGCGGAGCCCCGCTCTCCACCCCTCACATGCCCCCTCGCACTCTCGCGTCACTCGCGCACTCGCTGAGCGCGGCCGCCGATCTCGATGCGGCCCTGGTGGCGCTCGGCGAAGCGCTCGCCGACGTGGACCGTTCGGCGCAGGTGACGCTCCTCCGCTACGAGGCGCGGCGGCAGATGCTCCGCGACCGGCTCACGCCCGTGGGGCACAGCGTCGAGGCCGCGCGGGTGGACACGACCTTCGATCATCTCCCGTCGAAGATCGGCGCGCAGATCACCGCCGGCGGCGAGTTCGTGGAACTGGCGGACGAGTCGGACGAGTACGCGCGGCTCTTCGGGCTACCGGCGCTGCCTGACGAGGGATTGCTCTCGCTGCGCGGGCTGCGCACCGATGGCCACCTGTCGGCGGTCATCGCGCTGTACGAGCCCAAGCGCATCTTCGGCACGCGGGTGGTGGAGCGCTTCGGGCCGTACGTCGCGCTCTTCGAGCTCGGCTACGCGCGCTTCTCGGAGCGCGAGGCGCGCGAGGAAGCGGTGCGCACGCTGGAGGACGTCACCCAGCGAGTGCATGGCGAGTACGTGAAGCGGCTGGCGGAGCTCGAGCAGCAGCTGGCCCAGGCGCGCGGCACGCCGCCGCAGGGCGTCGCGCTGGTGGCGCCCGACCGCCTGGTGACGCTCGAGGCCGACGCCGCCCGCGCCAAGGAGGAGGCGCGGCGCGCCCAGCGGAGGATGCAGGCCGTCGAGCAGCAGGTGTCGGCGGCGGTGGGGCAGCTCGAGCAGGCGCACGTCGAGCTGCACCGGCGCAGCGAAGCGCTCAGGCAGCGCACGCGCACGCTCTATCTGATCGACCGGGTGCTCTCCCTGGACGCCGGCACCGCCGATCCACGCCAGCTGGTGGAAGGACTGCTGGCACTGGTGGGCGACGACATGCAGGCGCAGCGCTGCTCGCTCATGCTCCGCGTGCCGGAGACGGAGGAGCTCTACATCGCCGCGGCCAAGGGCCTGGCGCCGGCGGTGACGGAAGGGGCGCGCATCAAGGTCGGTCAGGGAGTGGCGGGGAAGGTGGCGCTCAGCCGCGAGCCGCTGCTGGTGACCGATGTGGAGCAGGCGTCGAGCCATCCGCTGCTGCGCGACGAGTACTTCACCACCGGCTCGTTCATCAGCTTTCCCCTCGTGTATCACGACCAGCTGGTCGGCGTCGTGAATCTCACGAATCGCGCGCTGCGCGGCGTGTTCGTCGACGAGGACGTGGAGCGGGTGCGTCTGCTGGCGCTCCTGATCTCGCTGGTCGCCTCGCACGCGGCGCTTCCGGAGCGTCTGCTCGAGACGATCGGTGTCCGATAACCCGCTCCAGAGCGCGATTCGACGGCTCGCGGCGGCGGAATCACTCTCCTCGGACGAGACGACGGCCGCGTTCGACGTCATCATGCGCGGCGAGGCGTCGCCCGCGCAGGTGGCGGCGATCCTCGTGGCGCTGCGGGTGAAAGGGGAGACGGCGCCGGAAGTGGCGGGCGGAGCGCGCGCGCTTCGCCACGCCATGGTGCGTCTCCAGGCCGCCGATCCCGCGTCGCTGGTCGACACCTGCGGCACCGGCGGCGGACGGATACAGACCTTCAATATCTCGACCGCGGCCGCGCTCCTGGCGGCGGGCGCCGGCGTCCGCGTGGCCAAGCATGGGAATCGCTCCTTCACCTCGCGGAGCGGGAGCGCCGACGTCCTCGAGGCGCTCGGCGTGGCCATCGAGATCACGCCCGAGCAGATGGTCGCCGCGCTGGAGCGCGCCGGCATCGTCTTCATGTTCGCGCCGCTGATGCATCCCGCCATGCGGCACGTCGGACCGGTGCGCCGCGACCTCGCCATTCCCACGATGATGAACGTGCTGGGGCCGCTGGCGAATCCGGCCGGCGCCGGCCGGCAGGTGGTGGGCGTGGCGGAGCCCCACCGCCTGCCCCTCCTCGCCGGCGCGCTCGCCGAGTTAGGCAGCGTGCACGCGATGGTCGTCCACGGCGAGCCCGGGCTCGACGAGATCTCCCCACTCGGCGTCACGCACGTTCGCGAGGTGAAGCAGGGCGCGGTGACGGAGTGGACGATCGATCCGCAGGACTACGGCGAAGGAGTCGGCACCGCGGAGGAGCTGGCCGGCGCGACGCCGGCCGAGAACGCGGCGGTGATCGTGGAGGTGCTGTCGAACCGGCGGAGCGGGGCCGCGCGAGCGGCGGTGATTCTCAACGCGGCGGCGGCGATCTACGTGGCCGGGAACGCAGGGTCGTTCGCCGAGGGAGTGGAAGGGGCGACGAGAGCGCTGGGAGAGGGGAAGGGCATGAGGGCGCTCCAGCGATTACGTGACGCCACCACCGGGTAGGATCGCAGATCGGGTGTGAAGGTGCAATGTGCGATCGACATAGGACGATATGACGATTGCAGGTGCGATCCGCGATGTGGATCGAGGATGTGCGAAGGGCTCCGACCTGAAATCGGAGCCCCTAACACATCGCACCTCCACATCGCACCTCCCCGATGCAATCGTCATATCGTCGTATGTCGATCGCACATCACACATTCCGATCGCGGATGTGCGATGCCATCACCCATCCGCAATGGCTTTCGCACATTCTCAATACTTCCTGAGAACCCCGACCACTACCCCCTGGATCGTGACGTCGTTCTCGTGGACGTACATCGGCGTCATCGTCTCGTTCGCCGGCTGCAGTCGGATGCGGCCGTCCTTCTCGCGATAGAAGCGCTTCACGGTGGCCGCGGTGTTGTCGATCAGGGCGATCACCATCTCGCCGTTGTCGGCGGCGCGCCGCTCGTTGATGACCACGAAGTCGCCATCGCGGATCTGCTCGTCGATCATCGAGTTTCCGCGGACCCGCAGCACGTAGTGCGAGCCCCCACGGCGGCAGAAATCCTCGGGCACGGCGATCGTCTCGTTCGCCACCACCGCCTCGATCGGCATGCCGGCCGCCACCATGCCGAGGAGCGGGAGGTCTCTCGCCCGCGGATTCACGTCCGAGGGGAGGATCTCGATCGCGCGGCTCTCGTTGTACGAGCGCTTGATGTAGCCCTTCCGCTCGAGATTGCTCAGATGCTCGTGTACGGTGGCGAGCGAGTTATAGTTGAACTGTCGCGCGATCTCCTCGAAGCTCGGCGCGTACCCCTTCTCCTCGGAGTACGCGCTGAGGTAGTCGAGAATCTCGCGCTGTCGCTTCGTGAGCGGCATGCCGCTTCTCCTGGAAGTTGTCCTGGCGACCGAAGGGACGCCGAATCAGACGATAGCCGAATAGCCCCCGAAGTGCAAGCACCCGTCTCCTGGTCCCCTCCGGAAGGCGTTCTGGGCGGGATCCTGCGCGACACGCGAGAGCGCATCGGAGCGCTCCGACCCCGAGCGTCCGCCCTTCGGGACGGGGCCACCTGGGCGCCCCAGGCACCGGCGCTACTCCCGGCACTGGCCGGCGCCAGCGTGGCGGTCATCGCCGAGGTGAAGCGCCGGTCGCCGTCCAGGGGCGACATCCGACCGGCGCTGTCGGCCGCGCGCCAGGCTGACGCCTACGCCCGCGGAGGCGCGGCGGCCATCTCGGTGCTCACGGAGCCGGGCTCCTTCGGCGGCTCCGCCGAGGACCTCGTCGCCGCCCGCGAGGCCGCCGCGCTCCCGATTCTGCGCAAGGATTTCATCGTCGACTCCCTCCAGCTCGCCGAGAGCCGCGCGCTCGGTGCAGCCGCCGTCCTGCTCATCGCGAGGGCGCTCCCCCCGGGGCTGCTCGAAGACCTCCTGCGCGAATCGCTCGAGCTGGCGCTCGAGCCGCTGGTCGAGGTACGCGGCGAGGATGAGCTGGAGCGGGCGCTGGCGGCGGGGGCGCGCCTCATCGGGGTCAACAATCGCAACCTCGAGACGCTCGACGTCGATCCTTCGACCGTCGACCGGTTGGTGCCGGCGATTCCCAACGGCGTCGTCGTGGTCGCCGAGAGCGGCGTGCGCGGGCGCGCTGACGTCGAGCGCGCCGCGATGGCCGGCGCCGACGCCGTGCTGGTCGGTAGCGCGATCTCGGCGGCCGACGATCCGACGACATCCGTGCGGGCGCTCAC
>DATFFZ010000093.1:0-3867 GCA_035249845.1 Gemmatimonadaceae bacterium | reverse complement strand
CCCCGACGTTCGCCTGGACGCGCTGGCGGAGATCAATCGCGTGCTGGGCCGGAGCGCCGGCACGCGCCGCGTGGAGGTCCGAGGCGACGGGTCGTTCGCGCGCAGCTTCGTTCCGGTGGGCGATGCGTTCGCCGGTCTGATGATTCCGATCGTGGAATCGGCGGCCGACGCGCTGGTGCTGGCCGAGCTGACGCGGGTGCGCCGGTGCGCCGATCCGCGCTGTCTGCGCGTCTTCTTCGACAGCACCAAGAACGGCCGCCGCCGCTGGTGCGACATGGCCACCTGCGGCAACCGCGCCAAGGCCGCCCGCCACCGCCGCAAGCTCGCCCTCGCCACGTCGCGCGACCGGGAGCGCTTCAACACGCCGGTCGTGGTGGAGAGGGCGGATCTGGTGAGCCACGCGTAAGAGGCAGGGGAGCGGGAAGAGGGAAGCGGTTGACAACGAGGAGGCGCCGGTCGGCTCTGCCGACCGGCGCCTTCACTTGCGTTCACGCTTCCCTCTTCCCGCTCCCCCCTCCCCCCTCCCCGCTCCGTTACGCTGCGCTTCTCTTGATGTACCCCATCTCATACGCGTACTCGCGCAGCTTCTTCTGGAGAATCCGACGGCCGCGGAACAGGCGGGATTTCACCGTGCCCTCGGGGATGCCGAGGATCTGGGCGATCTCGGCGTAACGCAACCCCTGGACGTCGCTCAGCACCACGGCGGTGCGGTACTCGTCAGGCAGGGCGTCGATCGCGTTCGTCACCTCGTCATCCACGATGCCGTCGTAGAAGCGCCCCTCCGGGTCCTCCTCCTCCCGCACATCCAGCGCCGACCAGGCATCGGGATCCTCCGGGAGCTGCACCTCGCGGGCGTCGATTCGGCGCTTGCGGCTCACGAAGGCGTGGTAGAGGATCGTGAAGAGCCAGGCGCGGATGTTCGTGCCAAGATGGTACTGCTCCCACCGGTCGAGCGCGCGGAGCATCGTGTCGGACACGAGATCCTCGGCGTCGTCCCGCGAGTGCGTGAGCTTGAGGGCAAAGCTGTACAGCGCATCCAGATGGACGAGCGCCTCCGCCTCGAACCGCTGCCGACGGGCGAACCGATCGTCCTCGGCGCGCTGGGGTGAGGGCGAGAGCGAAACCGCCATCGGCGGAACCGCGGGTAATTCAGCGCTTAAGGTTGCCATGTTCCTTCCTCCACACCACGCCTTCCAGCCACGTTGCGATGCTACGCTGTGTGCGCCACCGCTTCTGTCCGAACGTGCATGCCGATGTAGCGCTTCAAGTCTGCGGCGATCCCTTCCATCACGCTGATCTCGCGCGTCACGCGCGACATCATGAGCGCCCCTTCCAACGTGGCGATGACGAAGCGAGCCATTCGCGCGCTGTCGAACCCATCACGCATCCGGGGACGAATCTCCCAGAACAACGCCTCGATGTGCTCGGCCCACCGCTCGAACATCCCCTCCACTCGCGGACGGAACGACTCGTTCTCCACCGCCATCTCCACCGTGAATCCCCCGACGCACGGCGTCCCCTGACACCCCTGCTCGGCGTGACTCTCCACCAGCGTGTCGATGAAGGCGTCGAGCCGCTCCAACGGCTCCATCATCGGATCCCGGAGAATCGTCAGGCCTCGCTCCACGAACAGCTCGAACTGACGATTGAGCACCGCGTGGCCGAGCTCTTCCTTGGACTTGAAGTAGTGATAGAAGTGCGCCTTCCCACAGAGCCCCGCGTCCTTGATCACATCTTCCACGGAAGTCTGCTGGTACCCGCGACGGTTGATGAGAGCCGTCGCCGCTTCGACGATCTGAGCACGCCTATCACGCATGAGCACCATATTAGGACTGACCGGTCCAAGAGTCAATATCCCGGTGTGTAACAGCCAAGAGACGCATTGCCATGTGTTTACAGGTGCGGGCGACCTTGCTGCACGCTACATTCGTGCCCATTAGTGGACCGTTGAGTCCAATCCACCGCCTCCTGACACCATGTTGACGCCCGTCGAAGTCACCCGCACCTACCTCGAGCTCTCCTCCCCGGGCCAGCTCAAGCCCGCCGCGGCACACGACTCCTCGCTGCGCGTGGAGCGAGCCGTCGAGTGCCCCCCCGAGCTCTACCGACGGCTCTACGACGAGGTGGGGCGCGCCCACCACTGGCGCGATCGCGCCGACTGGTCGGACGCCCAGATCCGCGCGCATCTGGCGCGACCCGAGATCTCGGTGTGGGTCCTCTACCGAAGCGATGCCCCGGCCGGATGGTTCGAGCTGGTGCGCCACCAGGACGGCTCGGCCGAGATCGCCTACTTCGGGCTCCTCCCGGCCTTCATCGGACTGGGCCTCGGCAAGCACCTGCTCACCGTCGCGGCCCAGGAGGCGTGGAAGATGACGAGCGCACGCGTCTGGCTCCACACCTGCACGCTCGACTCGCCGGTGGCGCTCCCTAACTACACGGCCCGCGGCTTCACCGCGTACCGCGAAGAGCGGTACACGGTGAGCCTCGAGCGCGACGACGCGGGACGCGCCTAGCGCGAGTCGCCGAGCGTCTCCTCCGCCTCGGCGCGCATCCGGGAGCTGGGGTGACGCTGGATCACCTCGCGCAGGATCTCGCGCGCGCCGGCGGACGCGATGTCACCCAACGTCTCGATCGCTTCGGCCTGTACCCTCTCCGACGAATCCTCGAACGCCGCCCACCGCAGCAGCGGCAGCGCCGCCCGCTCCGGCTTGCCGGCCAGACCCTCCACCCCTTCGGCGCGCACCTCGCGGCGCGGATGCGTGCGGACGATCTTCTCCAGCGACGCCAGCCCCTGCTCGCCATCGAGCTCCCCCAGCGCCTCGGCCGCTTCGCGAAGGACGTCCTCGTGATTCTCGGAAAAGGCGATCTGCTCCAGCAGCGCCTCGGCGCGCGAGTCCTCCACCTCCCCCAGCGCCTCGGCGGCTTCCGTGCGCACGTCGATGTCGCGGGCGGTGCCGGCCAGTGCCACCAGCGTGTCCGCCGCGTCGGGACGACGGAGCATCCCGATCGCCTCGGCCGCTTCCCGCCTCACCTCCGGCGACCGGTCCTCGCGCGCCAACGTGACCAGCAGGCGCATGGAGTCGGTGCCGTCGTGGAAGCCGAGTCCCTCGGCCGCCTGCTCCCGCACATCGCTCGACGCGCTGCCACCGAGCACCTGCTGGAGGAACGGAAGCACCAGGGCCTCGGTGCCGTGCACGGCGACGCCATTGACCAGCGTCTCCCTCAGCCGGTCGTTCGCCGCGCGGTCGTACAGCGCGCGAAGGTGCGGAACACTCTCCGCGTCGGTCACGGTGCCGAGCCAGAACAGCGGGCGCGAGTCGAGCTGCATGTTGAGCGTGGTGGTCCAGACGCGGGCGCGCCGGAGCTCGCCGCTCCGGGGCCGCACGAGCAGCACGATGGCGTTGTCTCCGGGCGACGCGCCGCTGGCGTCGCGCAGCATCCTGCCTAACGCGGGGCCGCGCGTCAGACGATCGCTGAGCGATAGAGGCTCGCTGTCGGAGATCATCCCCTGCGTCCGCGCGTCGTCGGTGACGATGCCGTAGCCGATCCACACCTCGGCGCCGCGGCGCGCCCCTTCGCGGAGCGCCCACTCCCACCGCTCGGCCAACGGCGCGGCGAGATTCGGCGCCACGATCACCGAGTCCGCCGCTTCGATGGCGGTCGAAGTCACGCGCGTGGCCTCGTCCTCATCAGCCGGCGACCGCCGAGGAGTCGCTCGTGGCTCCTCGAGAGAAGGAGCGGCGGGAAGCAACGTCACCACCGGCGGTGCTTCAACGGCCGGCACGAGCGCCATGGCGGTCGCGTCCGGCGCGCGGAGCGCCGCCAACGGCGCCACCAGCGCTGCGGCGGCCACGGCGATGCGTCGCA
>DATFFZ010000092.1:0-16142 GCA_035249845.1 Gemmatimonadaceae bacterium | reverse complement strand
GGATCGGTGGGTCGCACCTCGTAGAGCGCGCCGGCCAGCAGCCGGGCGGAGACGAGCGCCGCCACGGCGCCGGCCGCGAGCCCCGCCAGCACCGGCGCCAGTCCGCTCCAGAGCGCCCAACCGACCACCGTGTTGGCGGGGGCGCCTAACGCGACGCGAATGCCGATCTCGCGCGTCCGCCACCCGACCACGTACGCCACCACGCCGTAGATCCCGATCGCCGCCAGCACCAGCGCCAGGAGCCCGAACAGCGCGACCAGGCCGGTGAGGAACCGTTGCACGGCCATGGCATCGCCCACGATCGCCGTCATCGGCGCCAGCTCGGTGATCGGCTGGTCGCGGTCCACCGAGCGGATCGCGTCGCGGACGGCGGGGATCATCCGCCGCGGATCGCCGCTCACTCGCGCCACGATGGTCACGATCCGCCGGGTCATGACGCGTTGCGGAAGATAGATCATGGGCGTCGCCGCCGAGTCCACGCGCGTATAGCGCGCGTCGCCCACCACGCCCACCACCTGGATCGAGTTCGCGTCCGCGGCCGGCGAGCGGCCGAAGGTGATGCGCTCGCCCAGCGCGCTGCGCCCCGGCCACAGCTGGCTCGCCAGTCGCTGGCTGATCACCGCCCCGTACGCACCGGAGTCGCCATCCTGCTCCAGCAGATCCCGTCCGGCGCGGAGTGGAATTCCCATCGTTCGGAAATACCCGGGCGAGACCGGGATCAGGTTGGCGAGGGGTTCCTCCCCCAGTGGCGTGTCGCGTCCGACGACTCGAAAGGCGGCCGACTCGCCCGCCCCCCGCAACGGGGCGTCCTTGATCATCGCCACCGATGTCACGCCCGGCAGCTCCCGCACCCGCTCGGCCATGCGAGCGACGGCGGGGAGGTACTCGCTGTTGGTCTCGTACCGCGACGAGGGAATCGTCATGCGCGCGACCAGAAGCCCGCCGGGCTCGAAGCCGAGCTCCTGCCGTTGAAGCCGGGCGAAGCTCTTCACCAGCAACCCTCCGCCGACGACCAGCAGCACGGCCAGCGCCACCTGCGCGGCAACGAACAGCGCGCGAAGGCGCTGCGCCGAGAGCCCGGCGGTGAGCGTGCGGCCGCTCCCATGGAGCGCGGTGCCCGGTGCGATCAGGCCGCGAGTCGCCGGCAGCAGACCGAACGCCAACCCGGTGAGCATCGAGAGCGATGCGCCGAAGAGCAGAACCAGCCAGTCGGGGCGCACGTCCGCGTCGCCCGGAAGGAAGGGGCCGGCGAGCGCGACGAGCTTGTCCGCCCCCCACCACGCCAGCGCCACGCCCAGCGCGCCGGCCACGAGCGCCAGCACCAGGCTCTCGGTCACCAGCTGCCTGACGAGTCGGCCCCGGTCCGCGCCCAGCGCGGCGCGAACGGCGAGCTCACGAGCGCGACCCGAGGCGCGGGCCAGGAACAGCGTGGCGATGTTGACGCAGGCCACGAGGAGGACGAGCGACACCGCGGCAAACACGATGAGGATCCGGTTCCGCGAGCCGCCGACGATCTCCTCGCGGAGCGGTGCCATGCCGACCGCGCGACCTTCGTTGCTGTCGCGGTACTCGCCGGCCAGCCGCCGCGCGATGGTGGCCAGCTCCGACTGCGCGCCCGCCAGCGTGGCGCCGGGCGCGAGTCGCGCCACGACCCGCAGGAAGCGAACGCCGCGGAGGCGCGGGATCCCCGACTCCGGCACCACCGACTGCGGCGTCCACAGCTCCGTGGTCCCGTCTGGAAAGCGGACCCCCGGGCGCAGCACTCCAACCACCAGGAAGGGCTCGTCGTTCATGCGCACGGCGCGGCCGACGATCGCCGGGTCGGCGTCGAAGCGCGACCGCCAGAGCGCGTCGGAGAGAACGACCACCCGATTCTCTCCTGGAGCGTGCTCCGCCGGGAGGATCACGCGTCCCAGCGCCGCGCGGATGCCGAGGGTGGAGAAGAAGTCTTCGGTGACGAACGCGGTGGCATAGCGCGTGGGCTCGCCCGCGTCGGTGATGACGAGGCCGCTGGGCAGCGTGCTGTAGGCCGCCATGCGCGCGAAGCTTCTCGTCTCCTGCCGCCAGTCCTGGAAATCGGGGAGCGACACCGCGATGCGGTCGATCCCTCGGATCGGCTCCTCCGTCCACACCCGCACCAGCGCCTCCGGGCTCTCGAACGGCAGTTGCCGGAGGAGAACCCCGCGCACCGCGGTGAAGATCGCGGTGGTGGCGCCGATGCCGAGCGCGAGCGTGAGCACGACGGCGACCGCGAACACCGGGCTTCGACCGAAGGAGCGGGCGGCGAAGGCGATGTCCTGCCGGATCTCCTCGGCGACGCGAGTGCCGCGCTCGTCGCGGCACGCCTCCTTGTGCCGCTCGACGCCGCCGAAGCGGCGGAGCGCCTCTCGTCGCGCCGCGTCGGGACTCAGCCCCTCCGCGAGAAGCTTGTCCGTCTCGCGCTCGACGTGAAAGCGCAGCTCCTCGTCCAGCTCCCGCTCCACGGCGCGACGCTCGAAGAGCGCGCGTGATCGGATGGCCAGCCCCTGCAGCCAACCCGGCTTGGGATGGGAATCACCAGTGCTCACGGTGTGCTCCTGCGGTCGGAATGTCGCCGACCGTTCAAGCCATTCGTAGGACTTGCTCGACCGCTACCGCGAATCGTCGCCAGTCGGCGGTCTCCTCGGCGAGCTGCTTTCGGCCGGCACTCGTCAGGCTGTAGTACTTGGCGCGCCGGTTGTTCTCCGAAGGTCGCCACTGGGACGCGATCAGCCCGCGCCGCTCGAGCCGGTGCAGCGCCGGATAGAGCGAGCCCTGATTCACCTGGAGGACGTCGCGCGAGACTTGCTGAATGCGTTGCGACATCCCCCAGCCGTGCATCGGCTCCAGGGACAGCGCTTTGAGGATGAGCAGGTCCAGCGTGCCCTGCAGGAGATCGGCGGGCGTCGTCGTCGACAATGTGGGCTCCTCTCGACCTTCGACAGGACGATACCGCCATTCCTGTAGAAGGTCAAGGGGAAACCGTGGGTGGCTCGCGCGCGCTGCTTGACGAGCCCGGGTCAGGTCATTGTCGTCCCAGCAGCTTCCGCCAGTCGGCCGGGCCGGTGACGAACCGGTCGTGGAGCTTTCGCAGGGAGAACGCGTTTCCTCCCTCGAAGAAGCGGTAGATGACGTCGTAGCCTCCGCCGGGCGCGTAGCCGAGCATGGAGATCGTCACCTTCACGCGCGTGGGCGCCAGCTCTTCGAGCTCGACGACGGTGAAGATGTCGGCGAGCAGCTCGCGGTGCGGGAAGGTGGGCGGTGCCTGGACGGTCTGGAAGGCGACCATCCGCATCGGGAGGAAGGCAATGTAGCGGTTGACGATGTTGGACGAATCGCCGAGCACGGCATCGAGCGCGTAGCTGGACTCGAAGTGACCGCCGAAGCGAAAGTCGGCGCGGACGACCGGCGCGGCCCAGGCGCGGAGGCCGTCGGTGGTAGTGAAGGCGTCCCAGGCCTGGCCGAGGGAGGCGGGGATCTCGATGCTCTGCTGGAGCACGCGGCGGCCATCGGCGGTCGCGTGCGAGCTGTTGGCGACCGTCTGCGCACTGGCGCCTGACGCGAGGAGCGCCAGCAGCGTGGCGGGCGGCAGGATGCGGAGCGTCGTCATCTCTTTCGGCGCTTGCGGGGGCGGGCGGGCGAGACGCGCTTGGCGGCGCGGGACGCGCGCGGCACTTCGAGTCGGTCGAAGTAGTCGCGCAGCATGGCGACCGCGGCGTCGTACGGCGCGAGGTTCCGGTGCGTGCGCGAGAGCATGACGCCTCCTTCCATGGTGGTGAGCGCGAAGGTGGCGAGAGCGCGCCGATCGATGGTGCGTGGGAGCCGGTCGCCGGCGTGGGTCAGGCATTCGTGGATGGCGTCGACCCAGCCGTCGAAGTTGGTGGCCAGCTTTTCGCGCACCACCGGGTCGGGCTCGTGCAGCTCGAGGGCGATGCTTCCGATCGGGCATCCATAGAAGCACTCGGTGTCGACCAGCATCTGTCGGTAGCGGTCGAGGAGCGCGAAGACGCGCTCGATGGGATCGTCGATGCCTTCCCATGCGGGCGCGAGGAGCATGGGGTGGATGCCGGCGATGTATCGGTCGAGCACGGCGATGAGGAGGTCCTGCTTGGTGGGGAAGAAGTAGTAGAGGCTTCCGCTGTTGGCGCCGGCGGCGTGGAGGATGTCGGCGATGCTGGTGGAGAGGTAGCCTTTTTCCCAGAAGAGCCGCATGGCGGCATCGATGAGGCGCTCTTGCGTGTTCATCTGGTGACCAGTATGTTGAGCGCTCAATCAAGGGGCAAGAGGTCCGGCCGTGTGAATCGCCGCGGCCGAACAGCAGCTTGCAGTCGCAGTCTCACGCACCCCGACGTTTCGTCGCGCGACGCACTGACCCATCACCCTCCCCCTCTCCTCTCGCCCCCTCCCATGAACAGCTCCGCACTCATCAAGGCCACGCTCATCGGCACGCTGCTCCAGCTGGCGATGGTGCTCACCGGCCACAGCAACCCATCGGTCGCCGCCATGTTCGCCGCGGGCGGCATGACGATCTCGCTCCTGGCCGGCGTCGCCTACTCGGTGATGGCGCGTCCGGCAACGGCCTCCAGCGCGCTCCTCGGCGGCCTCCTCGCCGGTGGTCTCTGCGCCTTCATTGGCATCGTCGTCTCCTACCTGCTGGGCGACGTCACGGCGATGATCCTGGTGATGGGCACCGCCAGCTCCGCCGTCACCGGCGCGATCGGCGGCTGGCTCGGCAAGCTGTTCGCGGGGAAGAAAGCGACCAGCTAGCATCGGGAAATCGGGAATCGGGAATCGGGAATCGGCAGTTGGAATCGGTGGCAAGGAACAAAAGGGCCGGCGTAAGCGCCGGCCCTTTCTCATTCCCGAGTCCCGAGTCCCGAGCTCCGAATCCCTATCTGGTGCTGAACACCGGCAGTATCAGCCGCCGCCCGTCGTTGTCCGAGATGTTGATCAGGCCGAGCTGATAACCGCGAAGCGTGCGGGCATAATTGATCAGGCCAATCGTTAGGCCACGTTGGGTGCCCTGGATGCGGTTGAAGGCGCTCACCGATGCGCCGCGGAAGCTGCCGCCCTTCGTCACCGTGAAGTAGGCGCCGGAGAGCACGATCGCGCGCACCTCCTCGCCCCCGGCGGCGATGCCGCTGATCACCACACCGGACAACTGTGGCGCCCCGGCGCCGACGCCGGCGATGCTGAGCCCATGAAGGCGCTCGCCGCTCCCCACCCCGATCCCGCCGATGGTCAGGCCAACGATCTCCTCGCCACTCCCCACACCGATCCCGCCCACACTCACCCCGCGAATTCCCGCGCCCGAGCCGACGCCGATCCCGCCGATCGAAAGACCGGTGAGCGATTCTCCGCTGCCGACGCCGATCCCGCCGATCGCTATCCCCTTGATCCGGCTCCCGCTCCCGGTGCCGATTCCGCCGACGAAGAGTCCCGTCATCGGCCCGCCGCTGCCGACGCCGATCCCACCCACGCCGATCCCGGTGAGCCCACCGCCGGAGCCGACCCCGACCCCACCAACCATCACCCCCCGCAACTCTCCCCCACCCCCCAGCCCAATGGGGGCGATCCCGATGCCGGTGATCGACTCCTCCGCTCCGGCGCCGAAGAGGCCGGTGGCGATGCCGTTGATGCGCTCGGCCCCGGTCACCGGAAGCCCCAGCGCCAACCCGTTGACGGTCCCGTGCGAGCCCTCGTAGGGGCTCCAGAGCGTGATGTTGATCCCGTTGATCTCCTCGAGCCTGGCATCGCGGAAGTTGATCCGCAGGCCGGTCATTCGAGGCTTGTCGCCGATGGCGAGTCCGACGTCGTCGATGGTGAGATCGACCACCTGCGCCGGAGCACCGGTGGGAAGCGCCAGCAGGATTGCCAGCGCGGTCGGGGGGAGAAGGCGCGTGGATACCACGGGAAAAACCTCCGTCGGCGCGAGGGAGAGCTCCTCGATCGCCCTACGAGGCCTCCCGCGCACGGGTTTCCCGCGAAGGGCTATCCCACCCGCTCCTGCGTGACCGGATCGAAGAAGTGGAGCTTCCGGCGATCGAAGAGCAGCCGCACCTCTCCGCCCACTTCCGGCAGCGGCTGCGGGACGACACGGGCGGTGAGCTCCAGCGCGTCCGCGCTCCCGTGGAGGAAGATCTCGTTCCCCATGGGCTCGAGGAGATCGATCCGGACCCGCGCATCGGGTGCGCCTCCCTCCTCGGAGCGCCAGACGCGGAGGTCCTCCGGGCGGATCCCCAGCGTGATCGCCTGACCCGCGCCGGCGGCCAGCGTCTGGGCCACGTCGTCGGGAAGGGCGACGTCGACGCGGCCATCGGCCGAGCGGAATCGAGGCCCCTCATCGTTCACCAGCGACCCATCGATGAAGTTCATGGCCGGGCTGCCGATGAATCCCGCCACGAACCGGTTCCGCGGCCGCGCGTACAGCGCGAGCGGGGTGTCGATCTGCTGCACCTTTCCCTCGTTGAGCACCACGATGCGGTCGCCCAGCGTCATCGCCTCCACCTGATCGTGCGTGACGTACACCATGGTGGCGCGGAGCTGCTGGTGCAGTCGCGAGATCTCGCGCCGCATCTGTACTCTGAGCTTCGCGTCGAGGTTCGACAGCGGCTCGTCGAAGAGGAAGACCTGCGGCTTGCGGACGATGGCCCGCCCCACCGCGACGCGCTGGCGCTGCCCGCCCGAGAGCTGTCGTGGCGTCCGATCCAGCACCTCCTCCAATCCGAGGATCTGCGCCGCCTCCTTCACCCGCGCTTCGATCTCCGCTCTGGGCATCCGGCGCATCTTGAGCGCGAACGCCATGTTCTCGAACACGCTCATGTGGGGATAGAGCGCGTAGTTCTGGAAGACCATGGCGATGTCGCGCTCCTTGGCCGGCACGTCATTGACCACGCGGTCGCCGATCGAGAGCCTCCCGTCGGTGATCGACTCCAACCCGGCGATCATCCGAAGCGTGGTGCTCTTCCCGCATCCCGAGGGACCCACCAGCACCACGAATTCTCCATCGGCGATCTCGACGCTCACCCCATGGACCGCCACATGCTGTCTCGGCCCATCGTATATTTTGCGCACGTTCTCCAGCGTCACCCGGGCCATGAGCATCCTGCATTGTTATGAGTGAATCGATTCGCTTCCCTAATGGCTTTCTCTGGGGCGCCGCCACGTCGGCGCATCAGATCGAGGGGTCGCCGCTGGCGGACGGAGCCGGCTCCAGCATCTGGCACCGCTTCACCCACTCGCCGGGCCTCACCCTCAAGGGGGAGACGGGCGACGTCGCCTGCGATCACTACAACCGCTACGAAGCCGACGTCCAGCTCATGCAGGAGCTGGGGCTCACCGCCTACCGCTTCAGTATCGCCTGGGCCCGCGTCCTTCCCAACGGGACCGGGCGCGTCAACCAGAAGGGACTCGCCTTCTACGATCGCCTGGTCGACGCCCTGCTCGCGCACGGAATACAGCCGGCGGTGACGCTCTACCACTGGGACCTTCCGGCCGCGCTCGACGACCGCGGCGGTTGGCTCAACCGCGACATCGCCGAATGGTTCGCCGAGTATGCGCGCGTGATGGTGCGCGCCCTCGACGACCGTGTGCCGATGTGGTCGACGCTGAACGAGCCGTGGGTGGTGACCGATGGCGGCTACCTGCACGGCGCGCTGGCACCGGGACATCGAAATCTCTTCGAGGCACCGATCGCCACGCACAACCTCCTGCGCGCGCACGGCGCCGCGGTGCAGGCCTACCGCGCCGAGGGGAAGAACCGGATCGGCCTCGTGGTGAACCTGGAGCCGAAGTATCCCGCCTCCCAATCGGCGGAGGATCTGGCCGCCACCAGACGCGCCGACGCGTACATGAACCGGCAGTACCTGGACCCCGTGCTGCTCGGCGGCTATCCGGCGGAGCTCACCGAGATCTTCGGCGGGGCGTGGCCCGATCACTCGGCGGACGACATGCGGCAGATCACCCAGCCGATCGACTTCGTCGGCATCAACTACTACCTGCGCGGCGTGAGCAGGAACGACCCAACCGCCCTTCCCGTACGCGCCAGCAACATGCCGCAGCCGCAGCACGTGTACACGGACGTGGGATGGGAGGTGTATCCGCCGGCGCTCACCCGGGTGCTGGTGTGGGTGAAGGAGCGCTACGGCGACATCCCGCTCTACATCACGGAGAACGGGGCGGCGTTCTACGATCCGCCGACGGCGGTGGATGGTCGCGTCGATGATCCGCTCCGTGTCTGGTACTACCGCGAGCACCTGCGCGCGGCGTTGGATGCGATCCGACAGGGTGTCGATCTGCGCGGCTACTTCGCGTGGTCGCTGCTCGACAACTTCGAGTGGAGCCTCGGCTACTCCAAGCGGTTCGGCATCGTTCACGTGAACTACGAGACGCAGGAGCGAACACTCAAGAGCAGCGCTCGCTTCTACGCCGACATCATCCGCACCAACGGCGGGGTGCTCGCCGACGAGGAGCTGGCGACCTCACCGGTAGCGTAGCGTCACCTCGGCCGGCAGCCGGCGGATCATCACCTCGTCGGGCGACGCCAACGGCAGTGGCCGGCCATCCACCAGCACGGAACGAAGCGGCCGGCCGAAGGGGGAGCGCAAGACGATCCCGCCGGGCGGCACCTCGATCCCCGACTCGATGCGCACGCGCACCTCGTCGGACGTGCCGCTCATCCGGTAGGCGAGCGTCCCGTAGTACGTGGGGACACGCGCGAGCCTCACCCCAGGCGCTTCGACCACCCACCGCTCCGGGATCCCCGCGCCCAGGACGAGCGCCTCGTCCTCCTCGCGCTCGTACACGAACATGTCCATCACCGACCGGATGTAGTCGGACCCGACCCAGGTGTGAGGCATGTCGCCGATGAACTTCGGAGTCTTGGGGTCGCGCCACACCACTTCCGCCCAGTGGTTCCACGCGGCCGGACGCTGATCGCGGAAGAAATCCTCGAGGAGCTGATGCGCGCGCTCTTTCTGGCCGAGCCTGACGAAGGTGCCGACGGTGCGAAGCTCGTACGGCGTGTAGGCGTCCCAGTCCTTGCTGGTGCGACGCGCGCTCACCTGCTCCCAGTAGCGATCGAAGGTTCGACGTACGGCGTCGATGGGGAGGTGCGGCAGCTCGCCACCCGGGGCGATGGCCACGGTGGTCGAGGTCGCATCGAAGTCGCCAAGCTCGACCGAGCCCGGGAGATACCCGATGCCGTGCTTGGCCATCGTCAGGCGAAAGGACTCGAGAATCGACTTCCGCATGTCGTCGCGCATCCCCGCGAACCGGCGGCGCTCGCTCTCGTGACCGAGGACGCCGGCAACGTAGGTCGCGTCCTTAAGCCCACGGAGGACGAAGAAGTCGTCCCAGAACGAGTGCATCGGCTTGGCCGAGTAGCCTTCGTGACTGATCGACTCGGGGACCAGGCCGAAGAACGCGCGCTTGTCGCCGGCGCGGTACTCCTCGGTCATGCGCGATTGCCGGAGCGAGTCGATGTAGGCGACGGCGCGCACGACGTTCGGCCAGCTCTTCACGAGAATCGCGCGATCCTTCGTGTAGCGATGATACTCGGCGATCAGGTAGATGAGCTGCCCATGGCTGTCGTGCTCCGCAACCGGATCGGCGCCACGGTGATCGACGCAGCACGGAACCTTGCCGTTGGGATACTGGAAGGTGGTGTACCACTCGATGAACCGGCGAACCTCCCCGGCGTGGCCGAACCGGAGGAGGGCGGCCGAGGTGAGCGAGCCGTCGCGGATCCAGGAACGCTCGTAGGAGCGAGACCCCGGCTGGATCGCCGGTCCATCGCGGTTGATCAGAATGTAGGCGAGCGTGCTCCGCAGGGTGTTCACGACGCGAGCGCCTGACGAGGGGAGCTCGATCTCCACCCCCTCGAGGTCGCCGGCCCACCTGTCGATCGCCGTGGCGAGAAGGCCTGCGCGCTCCGCCCCACCGGCAGGAGCCTGGGTACCAACCGACACGTCGAGCCAGACGTCCCGTGAGGCACCGGGAGCCAGCTCCATCGGGTGTGCGGACGCGCCCGACGCGAGGCCCCGAGCGTCGGTGACGCGCCGCCTCACGGGCAACCTCCCGGCGCGCAGGTGCTCGACGACGTCGCCATTGTCGAAGGTGGCGACGCCGACGCGCGCGGCCTGCGGGCGGAAGGCAATGGCCACGCTGTCGGCGCGAGAGGCACGCGTGTCCATGGACAGCGACGTGATGCGCGACACGCCGCCGGGATTGTTCAGAAACTGCCAGGGCGGGTTCACCTGGTGCGCTCGGATGGCGAGGTACAGCGTGGCCGTGGCGGGCGCCTGGCCATGATTCGTGACACGGTAGCGGACATGGTACTGGTTCCCGTTCGCCGCGAACGCCGTGATCGCCAGGCCGAGATCGCCGTGGCGGCGCTCCACCGTCGGGATCGGAAGGTACTCGCGCTCGAGCGACTGACGATGCGTGCCGTCGGCCCAGGTCAGCAGCTTCCCGTCTCGTTGGAGGAAGGGCTCGATGGAGAAGCCCCCCCGGGAGACTTCGATCGCGCCCTCTTCGTTGATGAGCGCTTCGCGCATCCCGCCATTCTCGCCGATCACCGTCCAGTACGACTGGACGCTGTCGACGTATTTGGGATAGCTGCCCCGCGGAGCCTCTCGCGCAACCGCCATGAGAAACGCGTTGCGCGTCGCGCTCCACTCCAGCGGCTCGACCGTCAGCTCGCGCATCGCGTAGCCGTCTCCGGCGCCGCGCCTGAGGGCGAGTCGAACGAATCGGGCCTCGCTCTCCGGCATGTACAGGTAATCGCGCCCGCCATTTCCGCCGTGCACCGTGTATGCCGCCTCCCACTCCTTCCCGTCGCGCGATGTCTCCACCGCGTAGTGCGTGGCGTGCCGTCCCGGTGCCCAGTGGAGCACGAGGCCGCCGAATTCCCGCGCTCTCAGGAAGTCGACGGTGAGCACCTGCGCGCCGCCCGCGGCGCTCCGCCAAACGGTCGAGCTGTCGCCGTCGAGCGCTCGTGAGGCGGGCGCGCCCACTGCCGCCGAGGTCGCTCGCGCCTCCGGGGTGAGGTCGTAGGGCGCCGCCGGCTCGAGCCGCGTGAAGGACAGATCGTCGATCCACACCGATCCCTTGCCCCCGTGCGACGCGGTCACGACGATCTCGATCGCGCCCACCCGCTTCATCTCTCCACCGCCGATCGGCCCCCAGGCGAACTCGATGTGCCGCTTCTTGTTCGTCAGGCGCCGCCAGCTCCGCGGAAACTCGAAGTCGCGAAGGTTCCGCCACCACACGTTCTCCCCACTCGGGTCCACCAGCTTGAACTCGAGCGTGTTGACCGGCGAGTCTCCGCGAATCCAGTACGTGAACTCGTAGTTCTCGGGGAGGGCGATGTCGAACGACTTCCGCGCGATGGCGTACCCACCACCACCCTGGAAATCGAAGTCGAGCCGCATCGCTCTCCCGCTCCGCCCGGAATCACTCCTGATCTCCAGCTTCACTCCGTCCGAGGGGAGTGCCTGCCAACCGGCCAGCGCGTCGAAGCCGTCGAGCGATTGAGCGGACAGACCAGACGCGAGAGCGAGCGCCGCCGAGAGAAGCGGGAGAAGCGAGGAGGAAGGAGGGACGAGACGCGCGCGTCCCGGATGCCGAATCCCGATGCCGCTCATCCCTTCGTACTCCCCGCCATGATCCCCTGTATGTAGTAGCGCTGCAGAAAGAGGAACGTCAGCAACACGGGCAACACCGTGAGCACCGAGCCGGCCATCATGAGCTCGGTGTCCTGCACGTGCTCCCCGCTCAGATTGGCCAGCGCCACCGGCAGCGTGTACCGCCGCTCGTCGCTGAGCACGATCAGCGGCCACATGAAGTCGTTCCACGTGCTCAGGAAGGTCCAGATCGCCAGCGTCGCCAGGATGGGCCTGATCACCGGGAGCACGATCGACCAGTAGATGCGCAGCTCGCTGGCTCCATCGATGCGCGCCGCATCCAGCAGATCGTCGGGGATCGAGGTGGCGTACTGTCTGATCAGGAAGATCGCGAAGATGCTCGCCATTCCCGGGATGATCACGCCCCAGTAGCTGTTGATGAGGCCGAGCTGCTTCATCACCAGGAACAACGGCAACATCGCCACCTGCACCGGAATCACCAGCCCGGCCACCAGCGCCCGAAAGAGCTTGTCTCGGCCGCGGAAGCGTATCTTGGCCAGCGCGTACCCCGCCATCGAGTTCACGATCAGCGAGATCGCCGTCACCGTGAAGGCGATCAGGGCGCTGTTGAGCAGGCTCCGGCCGAGGTTGAGGCGCGTGAAGAGGACGCGATAGTGCTCCAGCGTGGGGTCCTGCGGCAGGATGTGCGGCGGATAGCTGTTCGCTTCCCCGGAGCGCATGAGCGACGCCGCCACCATCCACACCATGGGGAAGAGCGCCAGAAAGGCGCCGCCCAACAGCGCCACGTGCACCAGCGTCCACTCCAGCCGGCGCTTCATCATGCTTCCCGCCGCTGCAGGCGCAGCTGGACCAGCGTGGCCGTCAGGATGATCACGAAGAGCACGAACGCGATCGAGGCGGCGAACCCCATCCGCCACCAGCGGAACCCCTCCTCGTACATGAACAGCACCAGGCTGGTCGTGCTCTTGAGGGGGCCGCCCTGCGTCATCACGTACGGCTCGGCGAACAGCTGGAAGAACCCGATCATCGTCACCACCCCCACGAACAGGAGCGTGGGGCCCAGCATCGGAAGGGTGATGTGCCAGAAGCGACGCGCCCCTCCCGCGCCATCGAGATTGGCGGCCTCGTACAGCTCCCCGGGAATGCTCTGCAGCCCGGCGATGAAGATCAGCATGTTGTAGCCGAAATTCTTCCACACCGTGAGCAGGATGATCGCCGGCATCGCCCACCTGGGGTCGCCCAGCCAGTCGATCGGATCGATCCCGAACACGCCGAGCGCGTAGTTCAGAAGGCCGTAGTCGGGGTGATACAGGTAGCGCCAGACGATCGCCACCGCCACCAGCGTCGTGACGAACGGCACGAAGTAGATCGTCCGGAAGAACGACTGGAAGCGCACCAGCCGGGCATTGACCAGCAACGCGGCGCCTAACGACACCAACACCGTCAGCGGCCCGCCGACCAGCGCGAAGTACAGCGTGTTCTTGAGCGCCGTCCAGAAGAGCGGCGTCTGCATCAGTCGCGCGTAGTTGTCGAATCCGACGAAGCGCGCGTTCGACCGGTCGGCCACGGCGTAGAGATCGAAGTCGGTGACGCTGAGCAGGAGCGACGCGACCACCGGAAGGAAGAAGAACACGGTGATGAGCGTCAGGGCCGGCGCCAGGAAAAGCCAGGCCGCCCGCGACCGGCCGTGCTCCAGCAACGCCATCTCAGTTCGCTCCCGCGCCGCGCTCCGCGCGCTCGCGCGCCACCATCCACCGGCGCTTCTCGAGGATCCGGTTCACGTCGGCGTCGAGCCTCCTGAGCACCTCCGCTTCGGGGACACCGCCACGGATCGACTGCTCGGCGTAGTCGAACACCTTGGTGGCGATCAGCTCCCACTCCGGCACCTTGGGCGTGGGCGACACGCGCTGGAGCTGCTCCCAGAAGGCGCGCACGTACTCGTCGCCGATGAGCGTCGAGTCCTGCCACGCTTCCTTCCGCGCCGGAAGATCACCGGTGAGGTGGTAGAAGCGGCGCTGCTGTTCCGGACGCGACAGGAACTCGATCAGCCGCCACGCCTCCGGCTTGTGCTGCGAGGACCGGAAGAGCACCAGGCTCGCACCGCCGGCGAGCGAGACGCCTGACGAGTCGCCCGTCGGTCCGGGGAGGGGCGCGGTCCCCCACTTCCCCTCCATCTCCGGTGGAAGCCGCCGCTTCAGCTCACCGATGTTCCAGGGCCCGGTGATCCACATGGCGAAGAGACCGCGGGTGAACTCCTGGTACACGTTGGCGACGTCGTTGAGACCAAGCGCCGGCGCCAGCTCGCTCCGATAGAGACCGATGTAGAACTCGAAGGCGCGACGGAACGCCGAATCGCTGAAGGCGCCGTACTGCCCATCGTCCTTGAGCAGCGGGGACCCGGCCTGCAGGCCGAGGATCACCGGTTGCGTCCACTCGTTGCTCGGCAGATAGATCGCGTAGCGATCCGGCCCCACCCGCGCCTTCACGCGCTCCATCGCCGTCCGCCACTCGGCCCAACTTCCCGGGGGCCGGTCATAGCCGGCGTCGGCCAGGATGTCCTTGCGATAGAAGATGAGACGCGTGTCGACGTACCAGGGAATGCCGTACGTGGTGTCGTCGATGACGTTGGTGTCCCAGATCCCACGAAAGTAGCCGGCGGCGTCGACCACGCCTGACGAGGCGACGTACGCATCGAGCGGCTCGAGCGCGCCCAGCGCCTCGAATTCCGGCACCCAGGTGTTGCCGAGCTGCGCCAGGTCGGGGCTGGCGTCGCCCACGTGCGCGGTGAGCAGCTTCTCGTGCGCCGCCGTCCATGGGATCTGCTGGACGTGCACGCGGATGTCGGGATTCTCCCGCTCGAAATCGCGCACCAGCATCTCCACCACCTCCCCTTCACGGCCGAGTCCCCACAGCCGGAGGGTGGTGACTCCCGACGCCGAATCGCCACCGCACGATGCTCCCAGCAACACGGCCGTGGCGAGCACCGCGGCGCGTGCCGTGCACCGCGAGGTCACGGCGTTGGCGGGGCGCCGTCCAGCCATCCCCCGGTGAAGCCGGCCCGGCGCAGCCCGCGCACGATGTACTGGTTCTGCCGCATGTACCGCCACACCAGGTCGCTGCGGTAGTTCTCCACCATGATGAGGATCGGCCCCTGGTCGATTCCCAGGTAATCGCCGTCCACCCACCCCACGTTCGGCACCACCCGGCCATGCTGCACCGGCACGGAGAGTGTGAACGTCGGGTTGAACGAATCGAGGAAGCCGTAGTTGGTGAAGAGCGCGTCGCCGTACGTCTCGCGCATGGCGATGAGCGCCGGGATCGTGATCTCGGGGGCGAAGGGGACGGATCCGCCGGCAGCGGTGGGCGCCAGCGTCCCATCGTCGCGGATCTCGGTGAACGAAGCGCCGCGCGCCGCGTAGGTGTGGAAGCGCCGCTGCCGTCCGTCGATCGTGAAGGTGCCGTCCACCGGCCCGTCCGCGGCGGTGAGCCCCCAGATGCTCCCGCTGTAGCCCTTCCATCCCTCCGGATTGGCCATCGCGTACGCGCGTTGGGCGTACGTCGCCCGGCGGGAGTTCTCGAAGTAGTCGATCCCCTTGCCGCGCATGTACTCGTCCTTGATGCCGCGGAAGTCGATCCAGATGTGCGAGTACTGATGCCCAAAGAGGGGCGCGAAACCGACGTGCTGCTGGTCGTGGAAGGATCCCCACTGGTAGGTGCGGGTCCACTCCGTCCACGCCTCGGGTCCGATCGGGTGCGTCGGCGAGCCGAGCGCCAGCACGTAGACCAGCATGGCTTCGTTGTAGCCCCGCCAGTCGTAGGGGATGAAGGCGTTTTCGGGACGCCATCCCATGGAGACCACCGGCGCCACGTTCACCGCCCACGGCCAGTTCACGCGCCGGTACAGCGAATCGGCGTACGCCCGGATGGCCGCCTCGCCCGCGTCGTCGCGGTCGAAGTACGACTGGCAGAAGAGCACGCCGCCCAACAGCAGCGCGGTGTCGATGGTGGAGAGCTCCACCTGCTCGAAGCGGTGGCCCGTCTCCATGTCGAGGAAATGATAGAAGAAGCCCTGATGTCCGGTGACGCCGCTGCTCGCCGGTCCCTGCGGCGCCTGGTACAGGAAGCGCAGCGTGGTGAGCACCCGGTCACGCGCCTGCTCGCGGGTGACGTACCCGCGCTCGGCGCCGATCGGATAGGCGGTGAGGCCGAAGCCGATCGCCGCCACGCTGGAAAAGGAGCTGGTGGGCGCGCGGTCGGGGACGAGCCCGTTGCGCGCGTTGGTGACATCCCAGAACCACTGGAAGGTGCGCGCCTGGAGCGTGTCGAGAAACGCGACCGCTCGCGGCGTGCGGTGCGGCTCGAGCTCCGTGGTGGAGCCGTTCGTCGTCGACTTGCAGGAGAGTGCCGCCACGAGCGCGAGCGCCAGAGCGGCGCTCGCGCTCGACCGAATGAATGGCCGGGATCGCCGGCTCGAGGAGA
>DATFFZ010000091.1:0-23468 GCA_035249845.1 Gemmatimonadaceae bacterium | reverse complement strand
AAAATCCATCACTGCGCGTACGATACGGACATGTTGGGAATAGATGCCGATGCCCGTGTTCACATTCGTCGTGACGTGCTCGAAGAACAGGACGGCCCCATGCTTCGGCATGGGTTGCAGGAGCTGAACGACGCCAAGCTCATATTGCCCTCGCGACGGGCGCTTCGCCCTAATCGTGATTTTCTGGCCGAGAGATTCCGCCGATTTCGCGCCGCTTGAGTACGACGCCATACACGGCCGGCCTCAGGTCGCCTGGAGCGCACGCGTCGGATCCACCCGGGTTGCCCGGCGCGCTGGGATGTAGCTGGCCAGCAGCGCGACGACGAGCAGGAGCGCCACCACGCAGGCGAAGGTGACCGGATCGGTGGGGGTCACCCCGCGTAACACGCCCTGAAGCAACCGCGTCGCCGCCCAGGCGCTACCGATGCCAACCACCACACCGGCAAGCACCGGCCTGAGCCCGTGCCACGCCGAGAGCCGCACCACATCGCTCGAGGTCGCGCCCAGCGCGATCCGTATCCCGATCTCCTGCGAGCGCTGCGCCACGAAGTAGGCGATGATTCCATAGATGCCCACCGCGGCCAACAGCACACCCACGACGCCGAGGGTGGCCAGCAGCATCGTGTAGAAGCGTGATTCGGACGTCGACGCGCGCATCCGCTCGGGCATGGTGGCGACGTTGAAGAGCGGGAGCGACGGATCGACGGCACGCACGGCGGCGCGCAGGGCGCCGGTGATTCCGGCCGCATCACCGTCGGTGCGGGCGACCAGCGTCATGCCACGCTGAATCCAGTCCCACGCCTCCGGCGGAACCTGGTCGATGGGCAGATAGAACTCGGGGCGAACGTCCTCCGCCGGGCCGCGCGAGCGAACGTCGCCCACCACGCCCACCACGGTCTTCCAGCGCGGATCCTCGGGCCCGCCCTCGCAGCAGATCACGCGCTTGCCGATCGGGTCCTCGCTCCCCCACATCTGCCGCGCCAGCGTCTCGCTCACGATCATCACGCGCGGCGCGCCGGCCACATCGCGGTCGTTGAAGGCGCGGCCACGGCGGAGCGGGACGCGAAGCGTCTGGAAGATCTCCGGCGTGGTGATGCGAAGGCGGGCCTCGAACGCGTTCTCGGGGACGATCGCCTTCCCCTCCGGGATGAGGCCGTTGCTGTTCCCACCACCGCCGAGCGGCGCCTGCGACACCGCGGCCGCCGCCAGCACGCCGGGCTGCTGACGGAGCTCCTCCACGATGCGTCGGTAGGCGGTGGAGACCGTCGGGTGCTCGCCGTACTGCGCGCGCGGCAGGGCGATGCGCGCCGTCAGCACGCCGCGCGGATCGAAACCGGGCGCGACGTTCTGGAGGTGGATCGCGGTGCGGATGAGCAGGCCCGCTCCGGTGAGGAGCGTGAGCGCCAGCGCCACCTCGGCGGCGATGAGCACCGAGCGCACACGGTCGCGCGGCGTCCCCATTCCGGAGCCGCGCCCTCCTTCCTTGAGCATGGGCTGCAAGTCGGCGCGCGCGGCCCGCAGTGCCGGCACCACTCCGAAGATCAGGCTGCCGACCATCGACACCGCCAGCGCGAAAGCGAGTACGGTGCCGTTCACCCCGGCCTGATCGAGGCGAGGTACGCCGTCGGGACTCGCCCCGACGAGGGCGCGGATTCCCCAGGCCGCCAGGAGCAAGCCTGCCACCCCGCCGGCGAGGCCGAGCACGGCGCTCTCGGTGAGCATCTGCCTGACGATTCGGCCACGGCGCGCGCCGAGCGCGGCCCGGATGGCGATCTCCTTGCCACGGACGGCTCCGCGCGCCAGCACCAGGTTGGCCACGTTGCCGCAGGCGATCAGGAACACGCAGGCCACCGCGCCTAACAAGACGTAGAGACGCGAGCGGTAGTCGCCGATGATCAGCTCCGCCAGCGGCGTCGCCAGGGCCCCGCGCTCGGCGTTGTCGAGCGGGAAGCGCTGCCGCAGCGAGGCGGCGACGCGGTCGAGATCGGCCTGCGCCTGCGCCAGCGTCACACCAGGCTTGATCCTGCCGACGACGCTGTACGAATGCTCGTCGTGCATCGCCAGACGCCGAGCCGTGAAGGCGATCGGCACCCACAGCTCCTCGCTGTCACTCGTCAGGTCGAAGCGCGCGGGCATGACGCCAATGATGCCGTACGGCGTCCCGTTCATGCGGACCGTCTGCCCGACGATCCGCGGATCGGCGCCGAAGCGGCGCGTCCAGAGTCGGTGACTCAACACGACGACCGTCTCGTTTCCCGGCGCGTCCTCCTCGGCGGTGAAGGTGCGGCCCAACGCCGCCGGGACACCGAAGACGCGGAAGAACTGGTGCGACACCCGCGCACCGACCACGCGCTCCGGCACATCCCCCTCGGCGAAGTTGAAGCTGGAGAATTGGATCGCGGCCATGCTCTCGAATGAGCGCGTCTCATCGCGCCACGAGGCATAGTTGCCGACGGCGACGTTGCCCCGATTGCCACGCCAGAGCTCGCCGATCCCCACCACGCGGTCGGGATTCGCGTAGGGGAAGGGGCGGAGGACGACGGCGTAGAGCGCGCTGAAGATCGATGTGGTGGCGCCGATCCCGAGGGCGAGCGTCAGGACGGCGATGACGGTGAACGCCGGTGCCTTGGCCAGCTGGCGCCACGAGAACGCGATGTCCTGGCGCAGCTCGGAGAGGTATTCGGTGCGATGCATCTCACGCTCCCGTTCGGTGCCCAGCCGCCGGCAGGCGGCGACGACGCCATCGATGTCACCGAAGCGCTCGAGGGCGGCGGCGCGCGCCGCCTCCGGTTCCATCCCGCGCGCGATGTTCTCGCGCGTGCGCATGGCGACGTGAAAAGCCAGCTCCTCGTTCACCTCCTCCTGTACGCTCGGGCGCCAGAGGCGCATCGGTCCTCCGCGATCTGCGCGTCAGCGCGCGGGAAGCAGGACCTTGGAGACCGCCGAGGCGAAGCGGGCCCATTCCGCCGTCTCGCGCTGGAGCTGCGAGCGTCCGCGCGCCGTGAGCCGGTAGATCTTCGCGCGGCGTCCCAGCTCCGACATCCCCCACTCGGCCTGGATGAGTCCGCGCTTTTCGAGCCGGTAAAGGGCGGGGTAGAGGGATCCCTCCTCGATCCGGAGGACGTCGTCGGTGGTGTCCTCGAGCCAGCGTGCGATGGCGTATCCGTGTCGCGGTCCCCAGCTCAGCGTCTTGAGGACCAGGGCGTCGAGCGCGCCGTGCAGATGCTCGTTGTTGGTCTCGTTCATGGAATTGCCTAGATAGTCTTGGTAGACGATGGGGAGCGAGGCTTAGATAGTCAAGGCATCATGACGGCCGGGGAGCGGGGAGAGGGAAGCGCCCTCACGCTTGATGACTACCATCGCTCCGGCCGCGCTCCCCATTCCCGCTCCGTGCGACTCTGGACCGTGGCCGCGAGACAGGCTTCATTCCTGTTCATGGCCGAGACCGCTCTTCCCCATCCCCCCGAGCGCTTCGGACCGCCGCGCGGTGGCAACGCGGAGTTCGAAAGGCAGCTGGCGCGCGTCATCGACGTGGCGTTCGGGACGGCGATGCGGCTCACCATGAACCGCCAGGACGCCGAGGATCTGGTGCAGGAGGCGGCGCTACTGGCCTTCAAGGCATTCGGGAGCTTCGAGCCGGGAACCAATTTCAAGGCTTGGTTCTTCCGGATTCTCATGAATGCCTTCTACTCCAGCCGCCGGAAGAAGCGGCCGGAGCAGGCGCTTCAGGATCTGGAGGACGTTCCCGAGCTGTACCTCTACACGCGGACGGCGGAAGCGGGGCTGCACGGACCGGAGACCGATCCGGCGCGGCTGACCGTAGGGCGCATGGCCGCGGACGACATCGCGCGGGCGCTGGCATCGCTGCCTGACGAGTTCCGGATGGTGTGCACGATGTATTTCATGGACGACTTCTCGTATCAGGAGATCGCGGAGATGCTCGGGATCCCCGTGGGCACCGTACGCTCGCGTCTCCACCGCGGGCGCAAGCTGCTGCAGATGCGTCTCTGGGAGCTGGCGGTGGACCAGGGGTTGGTGCCCGGGGGAGGGAAGCCATGAGTCATCTCACCCCACTCACCTGCGCGGAGACTTTCCGGCGGCTCGACGACTACGTCGACCGGGAGCTGTCGGCCGAGGAGATGCAGATGGTCCAGGAGCACCTGCGCACCTGCGCGGTGTGTGCCGGCGAGTACGCTTTCGAGGCCAACGTGATCGCCGAGGTTCGCTCCAAGCTGCGGCGGATCATGGCGCCCCCGGATCTGCTCCAGCGGATAGCGCGGCGGCTGGCGGGCGAAGGGTAAGCGAGGGAGGAGGGAGGGAGGAGCCCAGACGAGGCATTAGGCATTCGGCATTCGGCATTAGGGGTCTCGGCGCAGAGATTCCGTCGCGGGAGCCCGAATGCCCAATGCCGAATGCCTAATGCCGCGCCGTTGCCGTTGCCCTCCTCCCTCTCTCTCACTCAGCGTAATACTGATCGATGAAGGCCGTGATGACCTGCTGGAGCTGCTGGTGTTCGGGGGCGGCCCAGTGGGCGCGGCGCACTTCGGGGAGGGATTCCCAGGTGGTCTTGAGGACCACGAGCAGTTGCTCGATGCGGATGTTCTTCCGGCGCCCTTCCGCGGCGACGAGCCTCAGCGCCGCGTTGAGCCCTCCCGCGTGGTCCTTCTCTCGTGCCAGGTGCCGCAATGCGTCGAGTAAGACCTGACTGGTCTCCTCGTCGAGCGCCGGGTGCGCCGGCGTGAGATCGTCTTGCATACTGAGGCCGGTCTCTCCACGAAGAAGAGGCGCCACCGACGGGCAGATTGTGACACAAATGTTTCCCCGGGAATGGCCTTAGTCAAGGGGAGACTTGCGCCTGTATCGCGCATATGTGACCCAAGCGCACATGCGCAATTACGGACGCGGATCCGCGGTCACATGTCGACCGCGCTATCCGGGACCGGCGACCTTTCGCGCCAACACAGGTGTATCCTCTCCCATGCGCTGGCTTCTCCTCACCACTCTCCTGCTCCTCCCATCCGTCGCCCTCGCCCAGGGACCCGACTCCTCCATGGCCGCCGCGGTCGACCGGCAGATGAGCGGGGGGCCATTCAACCACCCCGAGCACGTCGAGCACACCCCGGCACGGACCGCCACCCGAAGCGATTCGCTCCGCGCCCGAGCGCTGGTCGACTCCGCGCGAAGGGCGCTCGCCCCCTACAAGGACATCGAGCGCGCCAAGCGCGACGGCTTCCAGATCTTCGCGCCCGAGCTGCAAGGGCAGCAGGTCTTCCACTTCAACAACTACGCGTGGGCAATGGCCAACGAGGTGAACTTCGACCCGGCCAAGCCCTCGTCGCTCCTCTACGAGAAGAACGCCGACGGCGGATGGAAGCTGGTGGGCGTGATGTACACGGCCAACGCCGAGAGCACGCTCGAGGAGCTCGATCGACGCGTCCCGTTGGGAATGGCGCGCTGGCACCGCCACGTCAACTTCTGCATCCCCGCCAATGGCGGACGCGAGCGATTCAACGAGACGCGGAATGGGAAGCCGATCTTCGGACCGATGGGCGTCGCCACCCGCGGTGAATGCGAAGCGCTCGGTGGCCGATTCATCCCGCGAGTGTTCGGATGGATGGTGCACGCCTCGGTGTTCGCGGGCGATGACCCGAAGGTCATCTGGGGCGACCACACGCAGTCCGGCAACGCACAGGGCGGGCACCACCACTGACCACCCCGGCGCCACTCACCGCGACGCGGCAGCAGCAGCCGAGCGCGCCGGTGCGCCGTAGCGCGCGTGAATGGTGCGCGCCGCCCCTGACGAGGGGATGATCACCACGTACAGGTCGTCGTAGTCCCCGTCGGCCATCGCCTCGGCGCTCCCGCCGAGCGCGCGCACGATCGCCGGGATCGTGTTGCTGTGGCCGACCACCAGCACTGTCTTCCCCACTTCCGCGCGGGCGGCGTCGGCCACCGCCATGGCGTGTGCCGCGCCCCCGGCGCGCGTATCCACCACCCTCGGCGTGACCCCCGACGCCCGGGCCATCGGCTCGGCGGTGAGCCGCGTGCGCCGATACTGCGTCACCAGGATCGCGTCGACCTTCGTGTGGAGCAGCGCCGCGGCCAGCGCGCGCGCGCGGCGCTGGCCGATGGAATCGAGCACCGGGTCGTCCCCCGGCGTCAGGGCCTTCTCGGCGTGCCGGACGAGAATGACGGTGCTGGCGCCACCGCCCCGCGAAGGGAAGGGAAGAAAGGCGGCGAGCGAGAGGATCGCCCCCAGGGCGAGCGGCGCCATCAGCGCGCGCGCCGAACCTCGTGACTGCCGGAGCATCGAAAGTCACCGGAGAGGAGTCGCGCGAAATAGGGGTCCCGGCTCCTCGTCTGTCCAGCCGTGACCCGCGACGTGGCTGACTCGTCTTAGGTAAGTGGGAGTGCATCCTCCCGCCTCCCTCCTCCGTCCTCCCTCCTCGCACCCTCCCCTCATGAGGCTCCTCGGCGCGCTCGCTCTCGTCGTTCTCCAGGCATCCGTGCTGGGGGCGCAAGAGGCCGTGCCCGACGCGGGTTGGTTCCACGTGATCTGGCGGGACGCGCGCACCCCCACGCCAATGCGAAGTGAGTACTACGTGCTCATCGACGACGCCGGCACGTGGTGGGACCTCGACCTCGATCCCGGGCAGGTGCGCGCGCCGGGCGGCCCGCTGGCGCTCGATCGGACGCGCGTCCGGATCGCCGCCGAACGGTCGTCGCGCGACGCGCTCGGAGCCGGAACGCGCCGGCTCCGGATTCGCTCGATAGGCGTCGAGCGGAATGCCGGCGATCCCGGCGGCACGTTCGGCGCCGACGCCGGAGCGGCGGTGTCGGGATCGCGGCCGTACATCACCATCCTCTGCGCGTTCGCCGACTCGCCGACGGTGCTCCCCGCATCGAAGACGCGCATGGAAGCGGTGATGGGCTCGACCTATCCGGGAATGGACCACTACTACCGCGAGTTGTCGGAAGGGCTGGCGAATCTATCCGGGAGCGTAGTGGTGGGGTGGTACACGCTCCCCCAGCCGCGCTCCTACTACGTGCTCAGCGGCGGCGCCGCGCTCAGCACGCTGAGTCGGGACTGCACCGCGGCGGCCGATGCCGACGTGCATTTCCCCAGCTTCGCCGGGATCAACCTTCAGTTCAACCAGCGCCTCGACTGCTGCTCCTGGGGCGGGAGTCGCACGCTCACCCTCGACGGCGTCACTCGCAGCTACCCGATGACGTGGATGGCGGACTGGGCGATCGGCCACTCGGTGTACGCACACGAGATCGGCCACTCGTTCGGCTGGGCGCACTCGCACGGCGCCTATGGCGCGCAATACGACTCGAAGTGGGACGTGATGAGCAACGCGAACAACTATCGCGATCCCACGTTCGGCTGGGTCGCGGTGCACACCATCGCCTTCCATAAGGACCGCGCCGGGTGGATTCCGCCGGCTCGCAAGTTCGTGGCGCCGGCGGCGGGAAGCAGCAGCATCCTGCTCGAGCGGGGCGCGCAGCCTGGCGGCAACGCGAACTACCTCGTCGCGCAGATCGCGATACCGGGGACCGCCAGCGTCTACACCGTCGAAGCGCGGCGCTTCACGGGCGACTACGACCTGCGTCTCCCCGCCGAGGCGGTGGTCATTCATCGCGTCAATGGCTTCGAGGCCGAGGTGGTGGACGTCGACCTCAACTCGAACCCGAACGACGCGGCGGCGCAGTGGCTGCCGGGCGAGACCTTCGTGGACAGTGACGGGAAGATCTCGGTGGTCATCGAAGGCCAGGTGGGCAACGCCTTTCAGGTGAGGATCACCACCGGACTCGATCTGCTCGCGCTGTCGCTGTCGCGCACCGGCGCGAGCGACTCCGCCATGGCCGGCAGCGCCACGCCGCTGGTGGACAGCGTCGCGATCGTGCTCACCGGCAACGGTGCCGGCGCCGCCGGCTGGAGCGCGACCAGCCGTCAGCCGTGGACGACGCTGCTGACCTCGTCAGGCACGGGCGGCGGCGTGCTGCGCTGGCGGCGCGATGCGACCGGCCTCGACGCGGGGCTCTACGTGGACACCATAACCGTGACGGCGTTGGGGGCGACGGGGAGTCCGGCGCGGGTGGTGGACACGCTTCGGGTGCTCGGCTCACCGACGCCGCTCGTGCTCACGATGGATGCGGCGAGCCGGCGTGATTCCGCCATGGCACGGAGCACCAGTCTCATGCGCGATTCGGTGATGCTCTCGTTCACGGGGACGGGCGCCACCAGCGTGTCATGGACCGCGGTGAGCCACGCCAGCTGGCTGACGCTCGTCAATCCGAGCGGGGCGGGCGGGGGATTGCTGCGCTGGACGAGGGATCCCAGCGGCCTCACCGCCGGCACGTACGTGGACACGATCACCGTGGCCGCGTCAGGCGCGGCAGGCAGCCCCGCTCGGGTGGTGGACACACTTCGCGTGCTGCCGCTGCCGAGTGTCGACGCGGCCGCGGCCGAGCTGCTCGGCGCAACGCGTCTCACGTCGTTCGAAAAGCTGTATCTCGACCACGAGGGGAACAGGGATGCCGTCTACAACCTCGGCGACTTCCTGGCGTTCCTCGACCGCAGCGGCCTGAATCTCAGTCAGGAGCTTCGGGCACGACTTCTCGGCGTACGGAGGGAGTGAGCGATGAGGTGGACGCGGGGGGTGACGCTGTGCGCGGCCGCGCTGATCGCGGCCGGTTGCGACGCGGTTGAACCGGGGGGACCCACTGCCGATCCCGGGCCGGTGCTCATGATGCTCGCCACTCCACGCGATGATGATGGCGCCGTGATGTTCAGCATCGCCGGCGGCGCGGTCGACTCCATCACCGCCATCGGCTACGGCCTCTTCGCGTCGCAGACCGCCGCCCACGCACATCGGGTGGTGGTGAACGGCGACATCGTGGATGGGCCGCTCGCCCGCATCTGGGTTCCCGATCGCCGGACGATCGGGGATTACACGCTGAGCATCGAGCAGGTGGCGACGCGCGTCACCTACGAACAGCAGCAGCCCGCGGCCTACGTGCTCTCGCTGTCGGTGCCCTGACGCTCAATCCTCGTCATCATCCCGTCGTCCGATGATGCTGATGTGACCGTCGGGCTCCACCACCGCGTGATCGATCTCCTTGCGGTTGCGCAGCCCCTGCTCCTCCCGGGCCGCGCCCAGAATCGTCGCTTCGTCGACGCGCTCCTTGGTCATGCGATCGTGGAACATCCGCCCGTTCTGCATGAGGACGAGCGGTCGTCCCTCCACCCACCGGTCGACCGCTGGCGAATGCTGCTTGAGCAGGGAGAACCCGACGTTGAGCATCACCAGCGTGGTGACGAGAAGCGCCGCGTTGGTGATCGAGTTGTCGTTGTCGATCAGCGCTTGCTGTACCGCTTCGCTGATGATGAGGGTGAGCACCAGATCGAAGGTGGTGATGTGCCCCAGCGCTCGCTTTCCCGCGACACGGAAGATGATCAGCAGGAAGAGGTAGACGAACGCGGCGCGGAAGATCGTGTCCATGGTCACCTACGGGTAGACGACGAAGTGAAGGCGAACGGGCGTGTGCCGCTCGAGGGCGATGGCGCCGCTGGCTGACCAGTACGCGTCGGCCTGATAGTCGACGAGGATGCGATGCGGCGCGCCGCTCTCCCCCAAACGGAAGGTGGCGACGATGCCATCGGGCGTGGCCTCCTGCCGCTCCGGCTCCGGGGTGAGGCGGCGGATGTCGAGAGCTCCGATCAGCGCGCTGTCGACGTGGATGCGCGCTTCCCCGGCTCTCACCGCCTCGGGTGAGAGCACGAGCGTCAGCGTCTCATCGGAGTGACGCCGCACGAATCGGTCGTGTTCCACGCGTAGCGGATCCCCTGTTCTCCCCGCCACCGCGCGCGCGAGCACGCCACGTCCGAAAATCCCGGCCAGCGCGGCGAGGATCGCCAGGAGCATCAGCGCCCACGCGATTCGTTGTACTTTCCATTCGCGTCGCTGAAATTCGAGATCCTGATCGATGTCCAGGTCGTCGACGCGGCGGATGTCCGACATGAGACCTTCCCGGTTCTCCCGCATCAGCGCGGTGCACGACATCGCAGGAAAGAACCGTGCTAGCCGCTACTCGCCGTTCGGGGGGAAGCATGGTGTACGACCGTGGATTGGCCGATCGCATCGCGGACGTACTGGCCCGGCTCGGAGAGCGTGGAGCCCGGCAGAAGAACGTCTTCGGAGGACGCGGCTTCCTGATGGGCTCGTCGACCTTCGTGGTGGTGTGGGATGAGGACCTGATCGTGAAGGCGCCGCGAGCCGGAGTTGGACGAGTGGATTCGGCGCGCGCTGCGCGCCGTTCGGCGCTGATGCGCCAGGGCCCGACCGGTGCAACCGGGTGAGAACATGACCGCGAAGCTGATCACCGACGTCAGTGGACCGAAGCGCGTGGTGCTGCTGTTCTGGCGCGCGCTGACGTTGCGCTGCCCGGCGTGCGGAGCGTGGGGGCTCTTTCGGAGCTGGTTCCGGCTACACGAGCGCTGTCCGCGCTGCGGGCTTCGGCTGGAGCGCGGGGAGCACGACTACTTCCTCGGCTCCATGATGTTCAATCTGGTGGTGGCCGAGCTGATTTACGTGACGCTGGTCGTACTGTTCATCGTGTGGCGGTGGCCCGACGTCCCCTGGGATTTCCTCCAGTACGGCGGCGTGCTGTTCATGATCGCGGCGCCGTTTCTGTTGTTCCCGCTGTCGAAGACGATCTGGCTCGCCTTCGACCTCATGCTCAGGAGGCCACGGGCGGACGACTTTCGGTAGAAGGAGGAGGTGCGATCGTCATATGTCGATCGCACCTCTCGCATCTATGCTTGACGCGCCCGTGCGATGGTGTCCGATATCTCCACCGCGCTCGGGCTCGGCTGGAGCTCCAGCTCCAGCTGCGGCCCGGGCTCGGCGGGCTCGTCCGGCTCGAGGACCAGCTGCACCGTCTGGTGGTAGAAGTGCAGGGTGTTGATGGGGGCGATCATGCTCCCGGGCGGGGCGTGGCGGATGGCCACGATCTCCTCGCGCACGCGCTGGGGGAGGGTGCGGGCATAGGGGTGGCGCAGGAGGCGGCGAAGCTCGGCCGCATCCCGGGCCACCAACGCAATACAGAGGGAGTGCAGGTAGTAGAGCAACGCTGCCGGGTCCCCAGGATTAGTCTTTGGTCGCACCTTGCGATTAATATGCCAGTCGTACCCGGGCCGCGCTACGCGAGTTCCACCGCTCCGTTCCGCGGCCCACTACGGCGCGACTCCGGTACGAGTGTTGCCAAAGAGAGGGTGTGTTGGCGCAGAGCCACCCTATCGGAGGACGAACTCATGTTGTGGACCCTGGCGGTGATCCTGTTCATCCTGTGGCTGCTCGGCTTCGGGGTATTCCACGTGGCGGGTGGACTCATCCACCTTCTCCTGGTACTCGCGGTGATCGTGGTCCTGTATCGGCTCATCACGGGACGGCGCCCAGTCGTCTAGCAGGATTCTTCGAAGGCGGCAGGGCGATCGTCGCCCTGCCGCTTTTGTCCCCACACAATTGACGACCGACGCGGGCGCGAAGTGATCGCCTCCCGCGCGCGGCTCAGCGCGTGCGCTTCACGCGCCACCGCCCAGTGGGCTCGGAGCCGCCCGGCAACCCGCGGGTGGTGAACGTCCCCTCGATGACGTCGTCCCCCAAAGTCCCCGAGAACGTGGTCACCAGCACGCAGCCGCACTCGGCATCGCGGTAGGGCGCGAGCGTCCCGCTCACCACCGGACCCGCCACCCGCACGAAGCTGATGGTCAGCACCTGATTGTCGGGCGTCGTCTCGACGCTCGTGTCACCGCGCGAGCGATCCGCGGGGCGGTACGGCTGATTGGAGCCGCGCGGAGTCATGACGACGTCACCGCGCGCGCTGTCGCCGGCCGAGGCGAGCGTGAAGACGATGCTCCCGCTGCGACCGGTGACGGGGCTCGAGTACTCGCCTGCCCACTTGCCCACCAGCGGTCCAGCGTCCGCCGTGGTCGCGAGCACGGGGACGCTCGCGGCGCGCGATGCGCACGCGGAGACGATCGTCGAGACCAGGGCGAGAAGGACGAGATGGCGCATGAGTCGCTCCCGAGCGCGACGCGCTCGATCGAGTGATGAGAGCGCTCGACGAACGCCCTCACCTTCCCTACGCACACCGCCGCCGGCGCGTTACTCCACTTCCGCGCCGCCCTCCGGATCGAGCGGCTCGCGCTGGTCGGAGCTGGTCTTGGGCTTGTCCGCCGCGCCCCCGTACCCGCTCACGTGCTCGCGCTGCCGGCCCCGCAACGGCTCCGATCCCGCCCGGGCCGATCCATCACCCTGGTCGTCCGCCGTCTCCGGCGTCCGGTCCACCTCCTCGCCGCTCCCCTGCGCGTGGATCCCGCGCGCGCTCTCCGCGCCCGCGCCGGTCTCGGGGGTTGAATCGCTTCCACGATCCGGATTGGAGGGACGCCCCACCCGAGTCCCCTGATCGTCTCCGTATCCACCCTTGCCCGGCTCGTTGCCGCGCCTCTCGCTCGACTTCTCCCGCTCCTCGGCCATGCTTCCTCCCCATGAGGGTTCGCGACCTCAATGCGCAACGCGTGTGCCGCCGGAAGTATCGCTGAATCAGCGGGATACGCGGTGGGGCGGCGCGCCAGGCATTCACTCGCTCGACCGCAACCAGGCGTTTGTAAGAGCGCTCGGTCATCTCGGCCACCAAGCGCCGCGAATGACCGAACGCGGCGACCGACGAACCTCGTCACGGACCCCATTCTCGCGCGTCTTCTTGGCAGGGAACGATTGACGCCGAGTGCTCACCCGAGCCGGCGCCAACTTCGTATCCGCACGCGACTTCCACCGACCACGGCAGCCTTCAGCGCAACACGGTCCGGCACCACCGACCACGGCTGCCCAAGCACCCGACTTTCGTGACCCACACCGCCATTGCCCCAGAGCGCACGACACTCTCCCGTGAGCTCTCGGACTTCCTTCTCGCGTTCTCCGTCGCGCTCCAGCAGCACGCGATCTATCCGTCGGGGCATCCGGTCCTCGTCAGCTCGGTGGACAACGTCACCCGCCGGCTCGCCACGGTGCTCGCCGGACGACGCCAGCTGATCATCGGGATCGCGCGCGACCAGCTGGTGATCGACGCGCTCGCCACCGATCCGACCAGCAACCAGCTCCGGGAGCTGGCTTCACGACTCCACCGCCACCAGCTCGGCGCCGTCAAGATCATCTCCGGCGTCCGGCGCGATGAGCTCGCCGACTTCCTCGGTGCCGCGGCGGTCGATCCGCTCGTCGCCGAGCACCAGCTCGCGCCGATCAGCGAGCAGCATCACCGCTGGCCGCACATCCGAGCCTTCTCCCTCTCCTACGACAAGCTCGGCTTGCTGGACGATGACGCCGGGCGGGCGATCGGCGAAGAGCTCACCGCCGGCGCGGGCCAGCTCTGGGTGGCGCTCGCCCGCTCGGTGCTGCTGGCCGAGATGCCTGACGATCAGGCGCTCGGCACGCAGCCGGATGAGATCGGGCGCGTGCTCGATGACGCGGCCAGCCCCGCGCGCGACGAGGTGGTCGTGAGTCACCTGGCGCGGATCGCCGGCGAGCTGCGCGACAGCCGCGCGCTCGACGGACCGATGCTCCGCCGCAAGGTCTCCACCCTCGTTCGCTCCATTCGTCCGGAGACGCTCATGCGCCTCCTCTCCATGGGCGGCGACGCCGAGCTGCGCAAGCGCTTCGTGCTCGATGCCTCGCACACGCTGGCGGTGGACGCCGTGCTTCGCATCGTCGAGGCGGCGGCGCGCGAGTCGCGGCAGACGATCTCGCACGCCATGCTGCGCCTCCTCGGCAAGCTCGCCCTCCAGGCGGAGCAGGGGTCCGCGCTCCTCCGCGCCGGCGCCGACGCCGCCTTCCGCGAGCGCGTGCAGTCGCTGGTCGAGAGCTGGGACATCGATCGTCTCAATCCCGACAACTATCGTCAGGCGCTGGAGCGCATGTCGCGCCTGCGGATGTACGCGCACATGAAGGAGTGCCAGCATCCCTGCGAGCCGCGCCGGGTGATGATCACGGCCATCGAGACGGACACGCTGGGCGCCCCCGTCTGGCGCGCCGTGCAGGAGATGGTCACCGGCAAGGAGGTCGGCCCGCTCCTCGATCTCCTCGACCGCGCGCCGAAGGAGAGCACCGTCGCGCCCGATCTCTGGACGCGTGTGGCCACCCGCGAGAACCTCCGCCAGCTCATCCGCGACGAGCAGTTCGAAGTGGCGCTGCTCGAGCGCATCGCGGCGCGTCTGGGCGTCGGCATGGTGGAGGTGCTGCTCGACGGGCTCGAGACGGCCGAATCGCGCGGCGCCAGACGCAAGCTCCTGGATCTGGTCGGTCGCTTCGGCGGCGAGATCGCGCCCACCGTCGCGGCCCGTCTCTCTCCCGACCGCCCCTGGTACGTGCTCCGGAATCTGCTCACGCTGCTCTCGCAGGTGCCGGAGCTGCCGCGCGGGTTCTCGCCCACGTACTGCCTGTCGCACGCCGATGCGCGCGTCCGGCGCGAGGCACTCAAGCTCATGATTCGCATGCCCACCCTTCGCGACGAGGCGATCACCACCGCGGTCGGCGACGAGGACGAGCGCATGGTGCAGGCCGCGCTCTCGGCCGCGCTCGACGGCTGCCCGGCGGCGGCGGCGAGCGTGATCATGCGACGCGTGGATGATCGGCGCGTTCCGCCGTCGCTGCGCTCGCTCGCCATCCGCGCGGCGGCCGCGTCCAAGTCGAGCGCGGCGTTGGACTGGCTGCTCGGCTTCGCGCTCGCCAAGCGGCGATGGTACTCCTTCCGCCAGCGTCTGGCGCATCGCTCGCCGGACATGCTGGCCGCCCTGGCCGGGCTGGCCGCGTCGTGGACGCACGATCAGCGCGCGGCCGCCGCCGTCGAGCTGGCGCGCTCCTCCACCGACGCCGAGGTGCGCACCGCGCTCAACCCGCGTCGCGGCTCCACGCCCCGCGGTGTTCCGGCACTCACCGAGCTCAAGGAGGGCGTATGAGCGGAGAGCCGGCACGCTTCCTCTTCGCCGTCGGCCAGGCGCTGGCCGCGCGCGCGCTCTACGGCGGTGGACATCCGGCGCGCGAGCGCAGCGCCGCCGTCTCGTACGACCGGCTGCTCGACGTCCAGCAGCACCATTCGCGTCCGACCTTCTCCTTCATCGACGGCAACACGCTCTTCGGCGCGCAGCCGATCCGCGAGCTGCGCGACTGGGAGTGGGGGATCCGCTTCGACCAGAGCGGTCTCCAGCGGTGGGAGCTCGCCGACGTCGTCCCGCGCTACGAGTGGGACGCCTTCCTCAACGCCGTCCACCAGCGCCTGACGAGCGGACAGATCAACCGCGAGCACGAGCTGCGCGAGTCCTCTCACCCCAGCATCCGCGTGGGACTCGTCGGCGTGAAGGGCGAGGGCGGCGCGTTCATCGAGGATGTGCTCCCCACCGCCGTGCTGCGCGTCGCGTTGCGCGAAGAGAGCGACACGATGGGCTGGATCGTGGAGCGCGCCGAGCAGGGAGAGACGGTGGAGGCGAAGGAGGCCGAGGCGGTGGTGGCGTCGCTGGCCGTGGCCATGCACGCCGACAGCGAGATCGCGCTCCCGCTGATCCAGCTCAAGGAGCACGACCAGTACACCGCCGCCCACTCGATCAACGTGTCGGTTCTGGTGATGGCGCTGGCGGAGTACCTCGGGCTGGGACCGCGCGACGTGCGGGCGATCGGCGTGGCGGGGCTGCTGCACGATCTGGGGATGGCGCGGGTGCCGAAGGAGATCGTGGCCAAACAGGGGCCGCTCACGGTGGAGGACTGGCAGATCATCCGCCAGCACCCCGTGCTGGGCGCGCAGATGATCCTCAAGAGCGAGCCGCAGCTCGACCTCGCCGCGGTGGTGGCCCTGGAGCACCACCTCTTCGCCAACGGTACCGGCTATCCGAAGCCGCACTACTCCCGGACGCTGCACTTCGGCACGCAGCTGGTGCAGGTGTGCGCCGTGTACGATGCGCTGCGCACCAGGCGCGCGCATCGTCAGGCGATGCCTCCCGACGTGGCCATCGCGCACATCGAGGCCCGCGCCGGAACGGAGTTCGCCACCGACGTGGCCAAGGGCTTCGCGCGGATGATTCGCCAGTGGGAGCGTCGCATGGTGCGCGCCGACGACACCCCGCTGGTCGGCGCCGCCTGAGGCGTGCGCTCCGCGAGGTCGTCGACGTGACCGCTCCGAGCACCGAAGTCACCCTCTCGCGAGAGCTGGCCGACTTTCTGATCGAGTTCTCGGTGGCGCTCCACAAGCACGCGATCTACCCCGATGGCCACCCGTTGCTCGGCCAGGCGGTGGCGGGGATGACACGGCGCGTGGGCGCGCTCCTCCTCGACCGTCCCCTGGTGGCGCTCGGTGTGGCGCGACAGCAGCTGGTGGTGGAAGGCGTGACCACCGATCCCAACAGTCCGGTGCTCCGCGAGCTGGCGCTACGCCTCTACAAGCGCGAGATCGGCGCGGTGAAGATCACGCGCGGCGTCGAGGAAGACGAGATCGCCGAGATGCTCAAGGTCGTGGGGCGCGATGCCGCGCGCGACCCCGACGAGACCCGGCAATGGCCGCACCTCCGACTCTTCCCGCTCACCTACGACCAGCTCGAGCTCATGGCCGACGAGCTGAGCGACAGGGATACCACCTGGGCCACGCAATGCTGGCTCGGACTGGCACGCTCGGCGCTGGCCACCGACGGCGATGCCAATCGGGCGGCTCCCTCCGATCCGCTGGTGGTGGCGCGCGCGATCGAGACGCGCTCGCGCGACCAGAGCTACGATCGCGCCATCGCCGGCTATCTGTCGCACGTGGCCGGAGAGATTCGCGCCAACGGCGGTCCCGAAGCGGCCGCGCTGCAGCGGCGCGTCTCGCAAGTGGTGGGCGCGCTGTCACCGCAGGCGCTCGAGCGACTCCTGGACATGGGCGGTGACATCTCCGAGCGACGCCGCTTCGTGCTCGACGCCTCGCACGCGATGGCGGTGGAGTCGGTGCTCGACCTGGTGCAGACGACGGCCAAGATGGAGGGGCAGACCATCTCCGGCGCGATGCTGGGGATGCTCAACAAGCTGGCGCGGCATGCCGACGCCGGTACCGCCACCACGCGCCACAAGGCGGACGGCGCGCTCCGCGCGAACCTTCGCCAGCTGGTGACGGGATGGGATGCCGGCAACGCGTCGCTCCCCCGGCAGTTCGGCTCGATGCTCCAGAAGCTCTCGGCCGACACGCGCGGCGCGGCGGAGTCCGCCTCGCACCCGTGCGAGCCCGAGCGCATCGTGCAGATGAGCCTGGAGACGGCGGTGAACGGCGTCTCCACCGGCGAGGCCATCGCCACGCTGGTGGAGGAGGGGAAGATCAGCGCGCTCCTCTCGATGGTGGACGCGTCGCCAGAGGTCAACGAAGTGGTGGAGGCGATCTGGGAGCAGCTCGACACCACCGACGCGGTGCGCGCCGTGCTGTCCCAGGATCCGATCGACTTCGACGTACTGTATCGCCTCGTTGCCCGCGTCCACCTGGTCGCTCTCGAGCCGCTGCTCGACGCCCTCGGCGAGGCCAAGGAGCGCAACGTCCGCTGGAAGCTCTTCGAGCTGATCGCCCAGTTCGGAAGCGACATCGGCAACACCGTCGTCACGCGGCTGGAAGGCGCTCCCTGGTACGTGCAGCGCAACCTCCTCCTCCTGCTGCAACGGGTTCCGACGCTTCCCTTCGACTTCACGCCGGAGCCGTACGCACGCGCCGAGGATGTTCGCGTCAGGCGCGAGGCGCTGAAGGTCATGCTGCGGATGAGCGGGATGCGCGAGCAGGCGATCATCGACGCGCTCCGCGACGCCGACGAGCACATCATCCGCTTCGGGCTCACCGCGGCGATCGAGTGGTGTCCCCCGGCGGCGGTGCCCGTGATCATCCGCCGGGTGCACGCGCGCGACGGAGATCCTCAGCTCGGCGTGCTGGCGGTGCGCGCCCTGGCCGGCGCTCGGGTGGTCGTCGCCCTCGAGTGCCTGCTCGACGTGGTGCTGGTCCGCTCCGGCTGGTTCTTCGGCCGGCGGAAGATCGCGCCGAAATCGGGAAAGGTGCTGGCCGCCCTCAACGTGCTGGCCACCACCTGGAAGCATCAGCCGCACGCACGGGCGGCCGTGGCGCTCGCCGCGACGGACGAGGATCCCGAGATCCAGGGCGCGGTCAACACGCGCGCGCAGCCGCCGCTGCCGCGCATCTCGACGCCGATGGAAGCGATTCTGGAGGTGGGATCGTGAGCGCCGCCTCGCCCAATGCCGCGGTGCGCTTCCTCACCTCGCTGGCGCAGGCGCTGGCGACGATGATGCTCTACTCCGACGAGCACCCGGCCTGGGCGCGGGCGGTGGATGGGTCGCTGGTGCATCTCGCCGAGCTTCAGCGACAGAACGCGAATGCGGTCTTCTCCTTCCTCGGTCACGACGTCATCTACGGGCAGCTGCCGCTGCACGAGCTGACGGAATGGCCCTGGGCCAAGCGGCTGGCGCAGATCGGCGTGCAACGGCTGGAGCTGCTCGACATCGTCACGCGCGAGGACTACGCCACCTTCCTCGCCGACGTGCTGCACCGGCTCACCCAGCCGTCCAGCGCGGCGCCCGCCGAGCCCAAGCCGCTCGTCCTCAGGACGCTCCGTTTCGGGACCGTCGGCATCCGCGGTGATGAGTCGATGAAGACGGCGCCGCTGCCGTCGGCCACGGTGTCGTACACGATCTCCGAGGAGGCGGAGGTGATGCAGCTCCTGGCGCGCGACATCGAGTCGCGCGGGAAGCTGCGCCTGCTGGAGGCCGAGTCGGTGGTGCGCTCGCTGTCGGTCGCCATGCACGGCGAGAGCGTGGTGGTGATCCCGCTCATCCGCCTCAAGGCGCTGCACGACTCGACGGCGGTGCACGCCATCAACTGCTCGGTGCTCACGATGGCGTTGGCGGAGACGCTGGGGCTTCCGGATGGCGAAGTGCACTCGTTCGGGTTGGCCGCGCTGCTGCACGATCTGGGGATGGCGCGCCTGCCACGCGAGATCGTCACCAAGACGACGCCGCTCACCGAGGACGAGCGCCGCGTCATCCGGCGCCACCCGGCGGAAGGGGCGCGACTCATCCTCACCAGTGGACGCCCGCTCGAGATCGCGGCGGTGGTCGCCTACGAGCACCACATGACGCCGAACGGCGGCGGCTACCCGACGCTTCGCTTTCCCCGGCAGTGCCACTTCGCCAGCCGGCTCGTCCGTATCTGTGACGTGTACAGCGCGCTTCGCACCGATCGCCCCTATCGCAGCGCCTGGAGCGCCGACGAGTCGTTGAAGTACATCGAGCGACACGCCGGAACGGAATTCGACGCCGACATTGCGAGTGCATTCGTCTCCATGGTTCGGAAGCTCGACAACGAAGGCGCCCTCTTCATGCGCGAGGCCGACGAGCCGGTGATGTCGGCCAGCCACTCGGGCCAGGGATGACCGCCACTCCGCAGGCATCGCCGACCATCGGCCGCCACCTTCGAAGCCTCGATGACCCGGACGCGCTGCGCGAGCTGGTGCGCAACCTGCGCGAAGGGATCTACATCACGACCTCGGAAGGGGAGATCCTCGATGCCAATCCGGCGTTCCTGGACATGTTCGGCGCGGCCACCCTGGACGAGCTGCGCCGCCGCAACGCGGTCAGTCTGGTGGTGGACCCCTCCCGCCGCGCGGAGGAGCTGGAGCTGCTGGCGCGCGACGGCGCAATCCGCGAGTTCGAGCTGACGATCCGCCGCCTGGACGGCCAGGTACGCACGGTGCTCGACACCACCTACGCCCTCCACGACCCGGACACCGGCGAGATCCTCTATCACGGGATCCTGATCGACATCACCGCGCGCAAGGCGTTGGAGGAGCAGCTTCGCGAGCAGAGCCTGCGCGACCCGCTCACCGGCACCTGGAACCGGCGCTACCTCGACGAGCTGGAGCGTCACTTCGCGTCGTTAGGCATCACCCGCTGGGGCTGCATCTTCATCGACGTCGATCACTTCAAGCAGTACAACGACCGCTTCGGCCACGAAGCGGGCGACATGGTGCTGGTGAAAATGAGCCGCTTCCTGGCCACCCAGGTTCGCGCCAGCGAGGCGATCGTCCGCGTGGGCGGCGACGAGTTCGTGGTCGTCCTCGCCGATGCCGACGACACGGCCACCACCCAGGTGGCCGAGCGCCTCGGCGCCGCCGCCCTCCACGCCGCCCCGGTCCCCTTCTCGCTCGGCTGGGCCGCGCGGCACGAGACGGAGTCGTTGCTCCGCACGGTGGGACGGGCGGATGAAAGGATGCTGGCGGTGAGGGTGATAGAACGGATGCCGGAGAGGCGAGGGTAGCGTTAGCGGGGAGCGGGAAGCGGGAATCGGGGAGCGCAGGCGGAGACGGTATCAGGTGTCCCGGCACTCCCCGCTCCCCGCTCCCCGCTCCCCGGTCCTTCTGTGCAAGCCGACCGCCGGCCGACGTCTCCAGGGTGTCCTCATTGGAGACCCTCATGCGCCGCTCCCTGGCGATTGCAGCCCTGCTGGCCGTCCTCCCCGCGCCCCTCGCGGCGCAGGGATGGATCATCCCCCGCGAATGCCCGACGGTGGACTGTGTCATTCCGCCCTGTCGAGGTGACCGATGTCCGCCCATTCCCCCCTGTCCGAGGCCCTGTCCGCGCCCCGTCGGCGATGCCGCCATCGAGCGCACGCGGAGTGACGTGCGGGTAGAGCTGGCCAATCAGGTCCTCCGCTACGAGGTGACCGAACGATTCGTCAACCGAGGGGGACGGGTGGGGGAGGCCGACTACATGTTCCCGCTCCCGCACGGGGCGGCGTTCCAGGAGCTCAAGCTGTCCATCGATGGCGAGCTGGTAGCCGGCGAGACCATGAGCGCCGATCGCGCGCGCGCGATCTACGAGGAGATCGTGCGCCGGCAGCGCGATCCGGCGCTGGTGGAGTGGATGGGACACGGGATGCTGCGCACGCGCATCTTCCCCATCAATCCCGGCGAGGAGAAGACGGTCGTCGTACGATTCCAGATGGTGGCTCCGCGCGAGGGAAGCGCGCTGCGCGTCGATTATCTCCGCGGCATACGGCGCGAGCAGCGGCACGACCGCAAGGAGAGGAGCTCCTTCACGCTGCTCTACCCGCGCAGTCGGGAGCTCGGCGAGCCGTACTCGCCCACCCACACGCTCGACGTCGGCACCGATGGCTCGCGCCGCCGCGTCGACGTGCGCGGCGATGCACGCGAGGTCACGGTGCTCGTTCCGGTGCGACGCGGAGGAGAGGCGTCCATCACCATGCTCCCCTACGCCGACGGGCGCGACGACGGCTTCGCCATGATCACCCTCTCGCCGCCCACCGGCCTCACCCGCGCCACGCCGCGCGACGTGACGCTGGCGCTCGACGTGTCGGGCTCGATGAGCGGGCGCAAGATCGCGCAGGCGCGCGCCGCCGGGAAGCAGCTCCTGGCCACGCTCTCGCCGCGCGATCGCTTCAGGCTGATCGACTTCTCCACCGACGTGCGCACCTTCCGCGACAACTTCGTGCAAGCCACGTCGGAGAACATCCGCGCCGCGGAGCGCTACCTCGACGACCTCGAAGCCCAGGGCTCGACGAACATCATGGGCGCGCTCCAGGAAGCGCTCGACCCGCGCGACCGGGAGAGCGAGTCCCGCGCCGGTCCGCTCCAGCTCGTGCTCTTCATGACCGATGGCGAGCCAACGGTGGGTGAACGCGATCCGGCGCGAATCGCCGAGCGCGCCTCGCGCCTTCGCGGCTCCCAGCGCGTCTTCACCTTCGGGGTCGGCGCCGAGTTGAGCGTCACCCTCCTCGAGCAGCTGGCCCTCGAAGGCGGCGGCACCGCGCACTTCGTCCGCCCGGAGGAGAACACGGAGCACGCGGTGTCGGTCGTCGCCAGCCGCCTGACGAACCCGGTCGTCACCGATGTGCGCCTCCGCGCCGAAGGGGTTCGCCTGCACACCATGCTTCCGTCGGGTGGGATGGACGTCTTCGCCGGACAGGACCTGGTGATGCTCGCGCGGTACGACGGGAGCGGTCGCGCGCGCCTTCGGTTCGAGGGACGCACGATGAGCGGGCCGGTCAGCTGGGAGAGCGTGGTCGAGTTCCCCGATCGCGAGCGCGGCAACAACTTCATCCCGCGACTGTGGGCCACTCAGCGCGTCGGCTGGCTGAGCGCCGAGAAGCGCAGAAACGGCGGCTCCCGGGAAGTGGACGACGAGATCCGGATGCTCGGCGAGCGCTATGGCATTCCGACCGAGTTCTCATCGTATCTGGTGCTGGAGCCGGGAATGGTCGCCGATGGGCTCAACGCCCCTACGCGCCGGATGGGACGGGGCGGTGGCGTCATGGGCACGCCACCCCCTGCCGCGCCGCGCGAGGAGGCACAACGCCGCGATTTCGAGGCCGCCAAACGCGCCAGCGTGCAACGCGCCGCGACATCGATGGCGGAGGCGGATGCGTCGCTCATGCTCGAGCAGAGCGCGCGAGGCGTCACGCTCCGTCGGGTGGGCGATCGGGTGCTGGTGCTGACCGATGGCGTCTGGACGGACGGCCGCGCCAGGGACACGATGAAGACGTTCCGGATCAAGCCCTTCTCTCCGGCGTACTTCAAGGTGTTGGAGATCCTTCCGGATCTGCGCGAGCTCTTCGCCGTGGGCGATCGGGTGCGCGTGGCGGGACGGAGCATCGTCATCGAGACGGAAGAGAGCGGCGCCGAGCGGCTGAGCGACGCCGAGCTGCAGTCGATTCAACGAGGATTCTGAGGCCAGACGCAGTGCGCGACGACGACGTCGAGCGGCTCTTCCGCACCTACCACACCATGCTCGTCCGCTACCTGACGCGGCGCCTCGGCGACCGCGACTGGGCGGAGGAGGTGGCGCAGGAGACGTTCGTGCGCGCGCTGCGTCAGGACGCGGTCACCAACGAGCGGGCGTGGCTGTTCACGGTGGCGAACAACCTGGTGCGCGATGAAGCGCGCAAGGACCAACGGCGCCGGCGGCATCTGGCGCTGCTGGCCGAGCACGCCAAGGACGAGATGGTGGAGCCGGAGCCGACCGCGCTCGAGCGGGCGCAGGAGCAGGCGATGGCTCGCAAGGCGGTGGATGCGCTCGCCGAGCGCGACCGGTTGGCGTTGCTCATGCGCGAGGAAGGACTGGATTATCATGAGATCGCCGAGGCGCTCGATCTCTCGGTGGGCTCGATCGGAACGACCCTGTCGCGCGCGCGTCGCCGGCTGGTGGAGGCGTACGAGACGCTGCAGGACGAGGTACGGAGGAGGGAAGGGCATGCCGCATCTTGACGAAGGAACGATCCACGCCTGGCTCGACGGCGCGCTCCCGCCTGACGAGAGCGCCCGCGTCGAGTCGCACACGGCGGAGTGCGCCGCGTGCGCGGCCGCGGTGGCGGAAGCGCGCGGCCTGATC
>DATFFZ010000090.1:0-4456 GCA_035249845.1 Gemmatimonadaceae bacterium | reverse complement strand
TGGGCTCCGCCGCGCGCACCATCGCCGCCGGCGGTATGCACAGCTGCGCCGTCACCGGGTCGGGCGATCTGTTCTGCTGGGGAAGCAACGACCGCGGGCAGCTCGGTTTCGGCTCGACCACTCGTCAGGCGGATCCGTCGCGCGTGTCCGGCGACGTCCGCTTCCGCAGCGTCTCGGCTGGCGTCTCTCACTCTTGCGCCCTGTCGACCACCGGAGAGGCGTACTGCTGGGGCGCCAACGATCGAGGGCAGCTCGGGGACGGCAGCACCACCGCGCGGCCGACACCGGTCGCCGTGGCGGGCGGACGCGGGTACCGCGTCGTCCGCCTCGGTATGTCGCACAGCTGCGCGCTGACCACCGGCGGCGAGGTCTACTGCTGGGGTGCCAACAACGTGGGGCAGCTCGGGAACGGGACGACCACCACATCCGCCCGCCCCGTGCGGGCCCTGGCGCCGGGACGCTTCGTCGCGCTCGACGTCGGGTGGAATCACGCCTGCGCCCTCGCCGACGACGGCAAGGTGTTCTGCTGGGGACAGAACGCCAGTGGCCAGCTGGGCGACGGGACGACCAACGATCACTACGCGCCCACCCCGGTGACGTCCACCACCTCGTTCGAGGCGATCGCCACCGGCGGGACGCACAGCTGCGCGCTGGCTTCCGATGGCGGCGCCTACTGCTGGGGCCGGAACAGCAGCGGACAGCTGGGAGACGGGTCCACGACCGATCACTTCGAGCCCGCGCGCGTCGCATCGCAGATCTCCTTCTCCACGATCACCGCCGGGAGCGTGCACACCTGCGCCCTGACGAGTGGAGGGCAGGCCTACTGCTGGGGGCGGAACACGTACGGCCAGCTGGGGGATGGCAGCACCGAGACGCGCTCCGCGCCGGCCCGAGTGTCGGGCGGGCACGGCTTTTCCAGCATAGACGCCACTGGAGCTCACACGTGCGCGCTCACCGGCAGCGGTGAAAGCTTCTGCTGGGGGTACAACGTCGAAGGGCAGCTTGGCGACCACACCCGCGCGCACCGGTCCCGACCAGTGTACGTGGACAAGCCGAGCGGCTGAGCAGGAGCGGCACGATGGATCGATCAGCATGCGTGCGACGGATGACCGCGATGGCCACGGTCGTCGCGTCGCTTTCCTGTGGGGGAGACGTCGCCGGCCCGTCGGGTGCGCGGGTCGCTACGGTCACCGTGCAGCCATCGTCGACGAGTCTGGCGATCGGATCCAATCTCCCACTTCAGGCGACCGCGCGCGACGCCGACGGGAACGTGCTCGTCGGTCGCCGGATCTTCTTCGCCTCGAACGACGAGAACGTCGCCACGGTGACGAGCGACGGCGTCGTCACCGCGCGCGCGATAGGGACCGCGCAGATCGCCGCCAGCTCCGAAGGGCAGAGCGCGATCGCGGTGGTGAACGTCACCCAGCGCCCGGTGGCGACGGTCACCGTGTTGCCGAGCACGGCGCAGCTGACCGTGGGAGGCAGCGTGACGCTGTCGGCCGCGACCTTCGACTCGGACGGAAATCTGCTGAGCAACCGGACGGTGCTCTGGAGCTCGAGCAACACCAACGTCGCCACGGTCGATGCGCAAGGCATCGTTCAGGGGCGCGGCCTGGGCTCGGCCACCATCTCGGCGACGAGCGAAGGGAAGACCGGCAGCGCGACGGCGAACGTCACGCTGGTGCCGGTGGGGAGCGTGACGGTGTCGCCGACGTCGTTCACGCTGGGTGTCGGAGCGCAGACGCTCCTCACCGCCACGGTGCGCGATGGGGCGGGTAACGTCCTCACGGGGCGGACGGTGAGCTGGAGCTCGGATGCTCCCTCGATTGCCTCGGTCTCGCAGGGCGGGCTGGTCACCGCCGCCGCCGCGGGGAGCGCCGGGATCACGGCCAGCCTCGAGGGGAAGAGCGCCACGGCGCTCATCACCGTGACGCCGGCGACGCCACCACCTCCGGCGATCGACCGCGTGACGATCTCACCAAAGGACTGGGAGCCCGATCCCGGCGACGTACGGCAGTTCGTCGCCCGGGCGTTCGACGCCAATGACAACGAAATCAAGAACGTGCTCTTCACGTGGAGCTCCACCAACGTCCTTCGCGTGACGGTCACGCAGACCGGCCTGGCGCTGGCGCTGCGCAGCGGACGGGCCGACATCATCGTCACGGCCGGTGGCAAGTCGGCGACGGCGAGGGTAGAGGTCGATTGAGCGCCGCGCGTGCGCTCGGCATTGCCCTTGGCATTGCCGCGACGATCTCGGCGCTTGGCGCCGCCTCGCTCGACGCGCAGGCGGGAACACCCAAGCGCGGGGTGGACGCGAATGGTGGCGTGCGCTGCCCTACCGTGTCCCGCGCCTCGACGCCCACGCAGACGGAGCGCGTGAAGGCGCGCGAGCTCACCACCCTCGGCCAGCAGGCGGCGATCACCGGCGACAATAGAGCGGCGCGTGACCTCTTTCGCCAGGCGGCGGAGGCGGACCCCTCCGATGCTGGCATCGCCTACTACCTGGCGCGCTCGTACGAATCGCTCGGCGAGGCGCCGCAGGCGATGCGCGAGTACTGTCGGGCGCTCTCGCTCTCGCCCAGCGGCCCGGACGCGGCGGACACGCGCGAGCGACTGGCGCGGCTGACACCGGTCGCGCGCGCTCTTCCGGAATCGACCGCGACGCGCTTCACCGCGGGGATCGCGCATTACGAGAAGCGGCGCTATCGCGAAGCGGCGGCCGCCTTCGACAGCGTCATCAAGAGCGCTCCCGACTGGGAGCCGGCGTACTACAATCGTGCCCTCTCGAACGTGGCGCTCGATCGGGCGGATCGCGCGATTCGCGATTACGAGCGGTATCTCGAGCTCGCGCCGGACGCCCCCGATCGCATGGCGGTGGCGCGCGAGATCCTGCGCCTTCGCCGGAGCGCGCTGAGCCCTTCGACGGCGCTGGTCGCCGGCGTCGTGCCCGGCGTGGGGCAGTTCTACACGCGGCGTCCGCTGTTCGGGGCGCTGGTGCTGGCCGGCGCGGGTGGCGCCACCTATCTCGCGCTACGCGAGAAGAACGAGACGCGGACGGAGACGTTCGTCGACCCGTTCGGGAACGTGCGCGAGTTCGAGGTGACGGAGCGTGTGCGTCCCGACTACACGGTGGGGCTGGCCGCCGCGGCCGGGATCACGCTGGCCGGCGCGCTGGAAGCGTATTTCTACGCGCGCCGGTCGCGCGCCGCGTTGGCGCCACGTCCGTCCTCGACTCGTCAGGCGGGAGCGGCGCTCGCTCCGGTGGTGTCGCCCTCGCTCGACGGCTCGGTCCGGATGGGCATCCAGCTCTCGTTCGGCGGCGACTAGCCTTACGGCGTGGCGCCGGCGCTGCTGCCGGCGCCGTCGTCGCTCGTCCCAGTCGCCTCCGACGTGGTCCCCGACTGCGGCCCCGGGCCGGGACGCTCGGACTTCTTTCGCCGTTGCACCCGCTCGTCGAGCTTCGCCTCGAGGCGGCTGACGTCGGCCTCGTGTCCGGCGAGCGTGCTGCTGAGCCGCGCGTACGTATCGGTGTCGACCTCTTTTCCTTCCTGGCGAGCGCGATAGATGGCGTAGCCGAGCGCCTGCGCGGCCTTGTCGGCGAGTTGGCGCGCGCGGAAGGCCTCGTGCCGGACCTTTCCTTCGTCGATCATGGCGTTGGCCGCTTCGCCGGCGCGATCGAGCTCCTGCTTGACCTTGTCCCAGAGTGCCATGTTGCTCCTCGCGGATGGGTCTCGTTGCTCCCAGAGTCCTTACGAGCGCCGCGGTGGTGTGTTTCGAGCGCGGGGCGTCGGAAAACAGGACGCCCCCGCGTTGGCGGGGGCGCGAGATTCGAGCCACAACGGCTTCAGGCGGCCGACGTCGCCTCGCGGTCAGGCGCGGGATAGACGCTCACCTTGAAGCGCGAGCGGTTCTTGTGCTCGAACTTCACGACGCCGTCAATGAGCGAGTAGATCGTGTAGTCCGAGCCGAGGCCGACGTTGCGTCCGGGGTGGTACTTCGTGCCGCACTGCCGGATGATGATGCCACCGGCGCGGACGGTCTGCCCACCGAACTTCTTCACGCCGCGATACTGCGGATTACTATCGCGACCGTTGCGGCTGGAGCCTACACCTTTCTTGTGCGCCATAGGAGTCTCTCAGCCGAGGGAGATGTCGTTGATTTTGACTTCGGTGAAGCCCTGCCGGTGTCCCTGCTTGCGGGAGTAGTTCTTCCGGCGCTTGAACTTGAAGACAATGATCTTCTTGTCCCTACCATGCCGCACGACTTCACCGGTGACCTTGGCCCCCGACACGAGCGGCGCCCCGGCGTGGACGTTGGTGCCGTCCGACCCCAGGAGGATCTCCTCGAAGGTGATGGTGTCCCCGACCTGGGCTTCGAGGGAGGGGATACGGATAGTCTTGCCGGGTTCGGCGCGGTATTGGAAGCCGCCGGTTCGGATGATGGCGTAAGGCATGTT
>DATFFZ010000089.1:0-7039 GCA_035249845.1 Gemmatimonadaceae bacterium | reverse complement strand
CAGGTCGCTCCCCAGTGGCGCCGGCCACGATGCGCAGGTGATGGCCCGGATCGGCCCCTCGGGCATGATCTTCGTGCCATCGGTCGGCGGGATCAGCCACTCGCCGCGCGAGCTCACGACACCCGATGACATCGAGAACGGCGCCAACGTCCTCCTGAACGTGATCCAGCGGCTGGACCGAACTTTTGCCTAGGCTAACGCTCATCGCGCGTCGCGCCACGGGCCGGGCTAACCACAGAGACACGGAGGGCACAGAGGATTCACAGAGGGGCTCCGATCCCGGAGAGTCCGTCACGCCACGAGCAGCATTGACCACAGAGGCACGGAGTCACGGAGTCACGGAGGAACCACATGGCAGAGCTTCTCTCCTCTTCTGATTGCTCTGTGTCTTTGTGTCTCCGTGGTTCAATCATGCTCGTGGTGCGACGAGCTCCACGCTGCGAAGGCCCCTCTGTGAATCCTCTGTGCCCTCGGTGTCGCTGTGGTTAGCCGGCCAGCGGGCTCGTTGGGCGACGGATGGCGGACCGGCTAGGGCGCGTACGCGCGCAGGTATTCCAGCAGTAGCGTCGCGAAGCGCGTTTCGCCGAGCGGCACGCGGTGGATGAGTTGCACCGGCGCGCCGGGACGCACGTTTCCTTCGACGAGGATCGGGCCGTCGACAGTGATGGCGATGTCCCAGCCGACGAACGGCATGACCTCCTCGATCGCCGCGTGCGCGCGCAGCGCCAGCGACACCAGCTCGTGCCAATGCGGCAGCCGGGTGCCCTCGATGACCGCACCGGTGTCGGGGTGTCGCTCGATGCGATCGCCGAGGAGCGCGATCTCCATCCGCGTGGCGGTGCCGAGCCGTCCGCTGGCCAGGTCCACGGGCGCGGCGAGGTTGTTCGCCTGGAAGTTGTCGATCGGCGACCCCCCGATCGGCATCTTGTAGATCGCGTGACGTGGCTCGACCGCGCCATCGAGCGAGCGACTCGTTACCAGCCGCGCGGTGCCCAGCCCTCCGGAGGTCAGGCCAGCCAGCTCGGGATGATTGGTGAGGCACCGCTGCACGATGATCGGGCGGGTCAGTGCCACCGACTGCGCCTCCAGCTCGGCCAGCAATGCCCGCTCGTCGCGCCGCGCGCCATCGTCTCCGATCCAACCCCCATCAGCGTAGCGCCATCGACGCGCTCCGCGTCCACCCTGCAGGGCGGCCGGCTTGGTGAAGAGGTCGTGAGGCGGCAGCAAGCGCCGCGGAGGTGCCGGGTCGGGCTCGCCGATGACCAGCAGCGTGCGGAGCGCTGGAAAGCCGAACGATGCGCACCACTGCTCGAAGGTGCGCTTGTCGCTGAACGATGAGCTCCGGTCGCCGCTGGTCGCCGAGCGAATCAGGATGAGCAGCTCACGCACCTCGGACACGCGGAGATACAGATCGGCGCGCTCCCACTCCTCGGGAAGAAAGAGACGGAAGTGGTAGTACCACTCCGGCTCGAGTCCGTGGCGGCTGCGCAGCCACCACATGCGAGCGAGCTGCTGGAGTCGCGACACGCCATGGCGTCGCGCGACCGTGCCGCCATGTCGCACGACGAGCGCCGATGCGACGAGCGCCGCCAGGAGCGGACGCAGCACGACCCTGGCCCCGACAACGGCCTTGCCGCGCAGAGTGCGCTGAGAGGACCACCGAAAGCGGCGGTAGCGGCGCCGGAGCTCGGCGATGGTCGCGCGCGCCGTGTCAGTCGAATCCGCCAATCCGTCCCTCACCGCATCGCCTGGTCACGCGCGTGCGCCGTTGGCCCTCGGCAGCTTGCGACATGATTGTCGACAACCGGATCGTATGTGTGGCTTGATCTCGAAATCCTACTCGGAACAGTGGAGATCCTGATGGACGCTACCAAGGTATGGAGGCCGCTCATCCGTTGCGCGCTGCCGGCCGTCCTGCTGTCTGCCGCACCGCTGGTATCGACGGCGCGCGCCCAGGGCTCGGCCGCCGGTACCGCCGATCGGCAGGCGGTGCTCGCCACCATCGATGGCTTTCTCCGCGGCCTGCGCACCAAGGACACGGCGCTCATGGCGCGGCACGTCGACACGCTCAGCCGCTTCACGCTCCTCCGGCCAGGCCCCAACGGAACACGAGTAGTCGTGGTGAACGCGTCCCAATTCATTCGTGCCGTTTCCGATCCCGGTCAGCCGGCATTCGATGAGCCGATTCGCAATGCGCAGGTGAACATCGACGCGGACCTGGCGACGGTCTGGGCGGAGTATCAGGTACGCCGGGAAGGCACGGTCACCCACTGCGGTTACGATGCCTTCCACCTCGCCCGCCTGGGCGGACAGTGGAAGATCCTCAACGTGAGCGACACCTTCCGGCAAACAGGGTGCGGCGAGGCGTGGCCGGATCCTAAACCCTAGATAGTCTAGGCAATCGCCGAGGAGGCCAGGGCGGTCTCCTCATCACCCTCGGAGTCGTCCGAGTCGCTATCCGGGTCGCTCGAGTCCGGATCCACCAACGCCAGCTCGAGCGGCTCGCCGCGCGACCGCTCGCGCAGCAGCGCCACCACCGCCACCTCATCGCGCCTGAGCACGCCCTTCGAGGCATCGCTCACCCGTAGCGATGGGTTCTCCGCCGGTGTGGGCGGGATGGTGATCCCTTCCATGTACGCCTCGATCACCACCGGGTGCACGTAGTACGTGCGGCACGTCGCCCGCGTGTTGCCCAGGCGCTTGGCCACCTGGTCGATGGCGCGCACGATGTTGGTCTTCGCCTCCTTTTCGGAGGTGAACTGGCCGATCTCACGAAGCGCGGTGGCGGCGAGCATGGTCCCGGCCCAGGTGCGGAAGTCCTTCGCCGTCACCTGTCGGCCGGTGATGCAGCGCAGGTATTCGTTGATGTCATCGGCGTCCACCGTCTGCCGGTTGCCGTCGTCATCCAAGTACTGAAAGAGCTCCTGGCCGGGCAATTCCTGACAGCGCTGCACGATGCGCGCGATGCGGCGGTCTGTGACCGCCACCGAGTGCGGCACGCCGCTCTTCCCCTTGAACTCGAATCGCAGCTTGGCACCCGATACCGCAACGTGGCGGCGGCGGAGCGTGGTCAGACCGAACGACCCGTTGTCGCGGGCGTAGGCGTCGTTCCCCACCCGGATCAGCGTCTTCTCCAGCAGCCACACCACAGTGGCCAGGACCTTGTCGCGCGAGAGCTCGGACCGCGCGATGTCGCGCTCCACGCGCTGCCGGATGCGCGGCAGGATCGCGCTGAAGGCGATCATGCGCCCGAACTTGTTCTCATCGCGGATCTCGCGATAGCGCGGGTGGTAGCGATACTGCTTTCGCCCCCGTGCGTCGCGAGCGGTGACCTGCAGGTGGCCCGACGGCAGCGGACAGATCCAGACATCGGTCCAGCCGGGTGGGATGACGAGCTTTCGGATGCGCTCGAGCTCGGCGCGGTCCTTGATCGCCTGTCCGTCGACGCCGATGTACGCAAAGCCGCGCCCCCGCCGCTGCCGGCGGATGCCCGGCATCTCGTCGGTCACGTACCGCAGGCCGGCGGCGTGCGCTGATTCGACGTGCTCGTCGGAGGACACCATGAGGCGGTCGACAACCTCCACTCTTTCCAGGGATGAACGACGGGATGCGTCGAGCGGGCGGCACCGGGCCGCCCGCTTGAGGGCCTGTCCCACGCGGCCCCTGCGCATCTGACGGTCGACCGGCGACAACGGCACGCCAGAGGGGCCCGAAAACGAAACGGGGCGCCCCAGCCAGGGGCGCCCCGCATCCGTTTCCGGGAACCAGCGGGCGCCTGTGGCGCCCGGGCATCACGGGTTACTGCCGGTGGTACGCGATCCGAGCGTTCTGCGCCTGCTCCACGGCGATCACCATGGCCGGAACGAGGTACACGCCGGGCAGGATGTTCGCCTTCATGTCGTTGTAGACGGCGTCGGCCTGGAGTCCTCTCTTCTGGGCAACCATGCCCGACAGGATCTGCAGCGCGTTGTTGCACAGGATGAAAGTGGCCCCACGCTTCTGGAGCGAAGGGATGCTCGCCTGGGGAAGCGTCATGCCGAGTATCGTCGGTGATGCGACCCAGGGGTTGGCGGTCACCGGCGTCCCGGAAGCGTCCTTGATGTCGAAGAACTCACCCAGGTTGTACTTGGCCCACATGGCGTCGTTCACGCCGTGGAACGTGGTCTGGCCGTAGAACGTGAGCACCGCGTCGATGTCCTGGTCCTTCACGTTGTAGGCCTTGTTGTACGTATCGTAGTAGTTCATCACGTGCACGAGCGGGATGCCGCCCGCCGGCGCCGGCGCGTCGAAGAACTGCTTGTGCTTGCCGCCGATCCCCTTGAGCCAGTCGTCCGAGGGGGTCGGTCCGGACGCCTGGGCGTCGAGCGCTGCCGCGGAAGCGGTCAGGAGCAGTGCGGCCGTCAGCGCGCTCAGAGGCCGCTTGATGCTCTCGTGGCGATACATGATTTCCGTCTCCATTTGAGGGTGACACCTGTTGGTCTCTCGCGGCCGCAACTCGTTACAGTGCTGCGCCGCGTTCATGATTCAACGCGATCCTGCGACTGCAGCGGCGGCGGAAGCGTCGTCACATCCGCGCGCGCTCCGGCCATCTCCGGCCGGTCCAACGTCCTCAAGGCTATCTCTATCTCGGTCAGCTCCGGAAGGGGCCCCTCGGAGCTCGCGCCCAGGTCGGCGAGACGGCGCGCCTGCGGCAGGACCCGTCGCTCCAAGGAGCCGACGGCGCCGTTGTACGCGTCGATGGCCGAGCTGAGCCCGTCTCGCATGCCAGCAAAATGCTCGGCGAACGCGCGGACCCGGTCGTGGAGCTCCCGACCCGCGTCGCTGATCTCGCGTGCGTTCTGCGCGATCCGCTCCTGCCGCCACCCATACGCCACCGAGCGGAGGAGGGCGATGAGGGTGGTGGGGCTCGCCGGAATGACCTTTTCCGCCACGCCGTACTCGATGAGCGCCGGATCGTGCTGGAGCGCGGCGCTGAAGAAGGTCTCGCCCGGGAGAAACAGGACCACGAACTCAGGGGGCGAGTCGAACTGATCCCAGTACGCCGTGTCCGCCAGGCGCGCCATGTGCTCGCGCACCTGCCGAGCGTGGTCGCGCAGCAGCATCTCGCGCCGCGCGTCGTCCAGCGTCTCGGTCGCGTCCAGATAGGATGACAGCGGCGTTCCAGCATCCACCACGATCGTCTTGGCACCCGGAAGACGCACGGTGAGATCGGGATGCAGCGCGCCGTCGTCCCCCCGCGCGCGCTCGCTGAACTCACAGTAGCCGAGCATCCCCGCCATCTCGCACACGCGCTTGAGCTGGATCTCTCCCCACCGCCCGCGCACGGCCGGAGAGCGCAGCGCCTTCACGAGGCTCGACGTTTCGGCGTGCAGCTCCTCCTGTGTGGCCGCCATGGCGTGCACCTGCTCGAGCAGCGATGCGTACGCCGCGCCGCGCTCCGTCTCCACCTGCTGCAGCGTCCCGTCGACCCTCTCCAGCGACTGGCGGATGGGCACGAGCAGCTCCCCGATCGCGCGCTGTCGTGACTCCAGGTCACCGGTGGTGATGGCGTGCAGCTCACCAAGCTGCGTGGTCGCCAACTGGAGAAATGCCTCGTTGTTGTGGCGGAGCGCGTCGGCGCAGAGCGCCTGAAACGAGGTGCGAAGCCTGACTTCGGCTTCGGCCACCAGCTCCAGCTTCTCCTCGGTCGCTCGGCGCTCGGCGGCCAGCTGCGTCAGCAGCGCGGCGCGCTCCGCCTCGACCGGGGCAAGCGTGGCGAGGCGCTCTTCGAGGCGGCTCGCCTGTTGGCCGCGCTCCTGGAGCTTGGCAGCCAGCTCCACGCACCGCGCCTCGCTTTCCTGGATCGACAGTCGCGTGCGCAAGTGCGCCGCCAACCAGGCAATGGTGCCGCCGACCAGTGCGCCCACGACGACCAAACCGATGGCGCTCGAGATGTCCATGGCGTTACCCTCGCGGTAAGCGAGTGGGGATATCTATCCGGGCCAGCCCCAAGAGTGCAAGGGCGCAGGTCCGGTGTGAAGTACCCCGGTTTTTTTCGGCTTGGCGGAGCGCCGGAGAGCTGGAGCGCTGGAGCGCTGGAGCGGCGGCTAGTCGGGGCGGCGGCGTGTCAGCGCCGACTCCACCTTCGCGACCAGCGCATCGGGCGTGAAGGGCTTCTCGAGGAACATCGCGCCGCCGACGAGCGGCACCATGCGATCGATGGCCTGCGCCGTGTAGCCCGACATGAGCAGGAGCGCAAGGTCGGGCCACTGTTCCACGATGCGCTCGGCGAGCTCGGCCCCACCCAGGTCGGGCATGATCACGTCGGCAATCACCAGGTCGAGCTTGCCGTTCATGCGCTCGATGCACGCAAGGCCCTCACGACCATTGTCGGCGGTGATGACGGTGTAGCCCGCCCGCTCCAGCGTACGGACAGTGACGCGCTGCACCGCGGGATCATCTTCCACCACGAGCACGGTGGCCGGTGTGCGAGCAGTTGGCGCCGCAGTGAGCGGCTGTGGATCGTCGTCCCGCTCTTCTCGATGCCGCGGCAGGTACACCTTGATCGACGTGCCGTGGCCGAGCTCGCTGTACACCCAGATGTGACCACCGGATTGCTGCACGATGCCGTAGACCGTGGAGAGGCCGAGTCCGGTGCCTTTGCCCATCGGCTTGGTCGTGAAGAACGGCTCGAACATCCGCGTGCGCGTGTCGATATCCATCCCCGTGCCGGAATCGGTGACGCCGAGCAACACGTGCGGGCCATGCTGCGCGCCGGGATGTCGGCGGGCGTAGTCCTCGCTCAGCGTCTCGTCCTGGACCTCGATCACGATCGTGCCGCCCTTGGGCATCGCATCGCGGGCGTTGATCACGAGATTGAGGAGCACCTGCTCGATCTGTCCAGCGTCGGCGAGCACGCGCCCGATCGATGGGGCGACCTGCATCACCACCTGGAACTCGGTGCCGAGCAGGCTGCGCAGCATGCCGCGCATGCCGCGCACGACCTCGCCAAGGTCGAGTGGACGTGGCTGAAGAACCTGGCGGCGGCTGAAGGCCAGCA
>DATFFZ010000088.1:0-4491 GCA_035249845.1 Gemmatimonadaceae bacterium | reverse complement strand
CTCGCGGACCTCGTTCTCGTACTCGGCACGGTGGGCCTCGAACCATGCCTTGTTGTTGTTTTTCTGGAGGCCCTTGAAGAAGGTCAGCGCAGCTCTCGAGAACGCCATGAAGTACTCCCGGTGAGATTCACTGGATACGACAGACGCCGTCACACCGTCGGCGTCAGCGCGTGGGATCCCTCGCGAACGCACGGACCAGGGTGCGCGCAACGAGCCCCGGTGCGGCCAGCGCCTTGCCCAACAGCCGGGCGATCTCGCGTGGAGATCCCTCGGCCAGAGTCGCGGCCGCCAGCATCAGCCGCTGGCCGGCTTCGGTGTCGCCGGCCACCGCGGCGGCGGCGGCACGCGCTCGCGCTACGCGCCTCACGCGGCGCCAGCTGCCGGCGTGCACCATCGGCACGCGAGGGTCCACATCGTGCGCGGCCGAGAGGAGTGTCTCGAGCGCGAAGCGGTCCGGATTCCCCGCCACGCTCGCCAGCACGACTTCGGCGTCCACGTCGTCGCCCCAGACGGCGGCAACATCGGTGATGTCGCGGAGCCGATAGCGCCTGGCCCGCGTCGACAACGCGTGCTCGAGCGTGTGCAGCACCAGCGCGTCCGGCGATGGCACGAGGACCTGGGCATTCCCTACCGGGATCGCCCGCGCGTCGCGCCAGATGGTCTCGGACTGGCGTGATGGCCGGCGCGATGGACGCGTGTGCACCTCCACGGCCAGCATTCCCTCGCCGCTGAGCCCCGGAAGGTGGTGATGCTCCGGCCCCGGCGCGCCGGCCATGGGCTCGTAGCCTAACGACTGGCGCAGCAGCTGGTGCAGGCGCTCGGCGTCCGCCTCGCGCGCGAGCACGTCGATGTCGACGACGCTGCGAGCGGCCAGCTCGCCCTGGATGAGACGCGCCGCGCCCTTGAGGGCCATGATCTCGATGCCGTTCGCGGCCGCCAGCTCGGCCACCGCGGCGAGCTGCGGGATGAGGCTCAGCGATTCCCCGAGCGCTTCCTCGCCGGCCTCGCGGAGCACGGCCCGCACGTCGGCCGGGATCTCCTCGTACCACGGCTGCTGCACGAGCGCCGCATGCGCCTGCGGTCCGCACCCTTCGACGGTGAGAACGGTGCGCCAGACGTCGAGGGGGACGACGAAGGCGCGGACGCGCTCGACGAAGGTGAGCTCCATCCCGCGTACCGCGCCGGCGAGAAAGTCGTAGACGTGCCCTGCCTGAGCCGCGCGCGCGAGTAGCACGGCGACCAACATAGTGGGGACTGGGGACTAGGGACCAGGGACGCGGGACGGCGAAGCAAAGACGGCCGGCTGGCATCCGGAACGCTCTGGATGCCAGACTAGGTCTTCTCGCCAAGCACGAGATACTGCGCCCCCAGAGGCACCTTGCTCAGCGAGCGCTCGATCGGACGCAGGAAGGCCAGCAGGCGCGGGAAGAAGAAGCAGAAATCCTTGCGCACCACGCGGAAGCCGCCGCGCTCCAGCAGGCGCGCGGCCTCGGGCGGTGAGAGCGTGATCGCGTCGCGGTCGAACGGGATGCGGCTCATCACGTAGCGGGTGCCCGGATTCCACGGATTGTTCTCCCAGAAGGCGAACAGTCCACCGGGACGCAGCCGCCGGAGCACGTAGTCCACCGCGCCGGTGCGCTCGGCCGGCGGAATGTGGTGGAAGACGCCGTTGCAGAACGCGAGATCGAACGCGGGCTCGGCCGCCAGCGTGTCGGACAACGTGAACGTCGCCCTCGAGTCGGCGTGCTGGCGCGCCGCGGCGCGCAGCAGGCCGGCCGAGACGTCGACGCCGACCAGGCGCTCGGGATCGAGGTGCGCGCGGAACCAGGGGATCGACCCGCCCTCGCCGCAGCCGAAGTCCAGCACGCTCCGGGGGCGCGTTCCACGCTCGGCCAGAACGGCCTCGAGCCAGCGGACGCGCTCGCGCGCGAAGTAGTCCTTCGATTCGCCCGAGACCGACAGCCCCTTGTTCAGCGCGTCGTCGTACCCCTCCTCGTACGCGTCGAACTCGGCGCCGGCCGGCTGCCGGGAGCTCTCCGGGCTTTCGCGTGCTGTTTCGGCGTGAGTCGACATCTCCTCTCCGTTACTCCTCCACGCGGCGCACCAGCTCCTGGGCCTCCAGCTCGGCCAGGAGGACGTCGAGCGAGCGGCGGGCTTCCTCGTCGCTCACCTGGTACGTATCGCACAGCCGCCGCAGGATGTCCTCCAGGCGGTGATCCCCTTCCAGCATGCTCCACACCAGCGCTGCCGTCTCGTTGAGCGAGTAGTAGCGCTTGGTGCGGAGGTCGAGGACCACCGAGCCATCATCGAGCGTGGCAACGAGCGCGGAGGCGGAGACTTTATAGAGCAAGGTCGGAAAAAACAGGGAGAGTTGGGATGCGAGTTATATGAGTGACGCGAGTGAGCGCTGTCCAGGGCTCACTCACTCCACTCTCGTCTCCCCACCTCACCTACCCGTACGGCCGCCGCCCTCGCCCCCACAAGAGGAAACCGCCGCCCTCTACGCTGGATGCGCAGCGGACGGCGGTTTCTGTACGGCGCCTCCCCTCCCAAGACGCTCGAGGAATCCCCCCGGATTTCCTCTCGCGCCCTTCCTACGCCACGAGGGCTCATTCAAGCGACGTGCCCGGTCTGGCCCCCGGTTGTGCGCGTATTCCGCGCATCGAGACCAGGCGATTCGTTGTGCGGCGACAACACTGTAGCGCGGAATCCCCGCACCTGGCACAGCAACTGCCTCTGTGGCACCTGAATCAGCCCCAGGGTCCAAATGAAAACCGATAGCGGGCACACGAGCTCCTACTGGATGGACACCGCCGACACGCCGGCCTATCGCGCGCTCCAGCAGGACGCGCGCTGCGACGTGTGCATCGTGGGAGCCGGGATCGCCGGAATGACCACCGCGTACCATCTCGCTCGCGCTGGAAAGAAGGTGATCGTCGTCGACGACGGCCCCATCGCCGGTGGGGAGACGGGGCGTACCACCGCGCACCTCACGGCCGCGCTGGACGACCGCTTCTACTCGCTGGAGGCGCTCTTCGGAACGGAGGGAGCCAGGCTCGCCGCCGCCAGCCACACCGCGGCCATCGAGCGCTACGAGTCCATCGCCAAGCAGGAGCAGATCGACTGCGACTTCCGCTGGGTGGACGGCTACCTGTTCCTCGGCAAGGACGACGATCCCGACGCGCTGCGCAAGGAGCTGGACGCCACGCACCGCGCCGGACTCGGCACGCGCCTCCTCGATCGCGCGCCGCTGGAGTTCTGGAACACCGGTCCCTGCCTGCGATTCCCCAGACAGGCGCAGCTGCACCCGCTCAAGTTCCTGTCGGCACTCGCCGACTGCATCACGCGCGACGGCGGTCGCATCTACACGAGCACGCACGTGAAGGAGATCAAGGCCGGCAGCCCGTGCAACGTCGTCATGGACGGCGACAACACCATCACCTGCACCGCCGTGGTGGTGGCGACGAACACGCCGGTGAACGACTACGTGGTGATGCACACCAAACAGGCACCGTATCGCACGTTCGTGATCGCCTGCCGCATCCCCAAGGATTCCGTGCCGTACGCCCTCTACTGGGACACGCCCGATCCCTACCACTACGTGCGGCTCCAGCCTGCCGCCGACAACGCCGGCGAGGACGTCCTCATCGTGGGCGGCGAGGACCACAAGACGGGGCAGAAGGACGACGGCGACAACCGCTTCCGCTGCCTGTTCGAGTGGACCAGACAGCGGTTCCCCATGGTGCAGCGCATCAACTGGCAGTGGAGCGGCCAGGTGATGGAGCCGGTGGACTACATGGGCTACATCGGCCGCGACGCCGCCGGCCAGGAGAACGTGTACGTCGCCACCGGCGATTCGGGGAACGGGATGACCCACGGCATGATCGCCGGAATGCTCCTCGGCGACCTGATCACCGGCAAGCCTAACGAGTGGTCCGCTCTCTACGATCCCGCGCGCAAGACGGTGAAGGTCGACTCGGCGGTGGAGTACCTGAAGGAGAACGTGAACGTCGCCGTGCAGTACGCCGACTACGTCAAGCCGAAGCCCGGGGTGGTGGATTCACCCGATGAGATCGAGCGCGGCGAAGGCTCGGTGCTCCGCCGCGGCACCCACATCATCGCTGCCTACCGCGACATGACCGGCACCCTGCACGAGCGCTCCGCCGTCTGCACGCACCTCAAGTGCATCGTGCACTGGAACTCGACCGAGAAGACGTGGGACTGCCCCTGCCACGGCTCCCGCTTCACCGGCGAGGGCAAGGTGGTGAACGGCCCGGCGATCGGCGATCTCGAGAAGGTGGAGGGCTCGGAGTAGCCTGCCCTGTTTCTTCCAACGAGCAGCCCGTGGCATCATCGCGCAACGAGCCCGCTGGCTAACCACAGAGACACGGAGGGCACAGAGGATTCACAGAGGGGTTCCGATCCCGGAGAGTTCATCACGCCACGAGCAGTTGTTTACCACAGAGGCACGGAGACACGGAGGAGCCACAT